>JAAZEM010000002.1 GCA_012512265.1 Armatimonadota bacterium
GGCAGATGTCCTATCTGCATTCATGCGTATGAGCTCGGGAGAGTGCCATCCTCTGGCGCCACTCAATTGTGTGTTAGTGACATTTTCGCTAAGCAAACTACTGACATTTTCCCTGAGCAGGAACACCCGCGGCCGTAAGCAAAAGAGTGGTGCGGCGTGCCACGCTGGCTGGCAGGCGTGGCCGAAGAAGGGCTTCGTAACGGCAGGCTAGGCAACGGCCAATTGAATGTCACTCGCGGTTGTTGCGGCTGACGATTTTGCGTCCGTAAAGGAAGCTCAACATTCCACCGGAAATCTTCCAGGCTCCTCGCTTGTTGTTACTGAGGTCACATCCTTCTACCGTCACTTCCCCGCCTGGCTGGACCCACACCGCTGCGGACCCATTGCGGTTGATGCGGCAGTTGCGGATCTCGGGTGTGCCGCCTTTACCCGCACCCACCCCCGCGCGGGCATTGGCGAAGATATCGCACCCTTCGAAGGTGCCCCGGCCTCTCCAATACACCCAGACGCCGCTTCTCTTACCATCGTGTATCCGGCAGTTGCGGACGGTCGCCACTGTATTGGCCCCGTGGACGGCCACGCACGCCAATGAGTCAGAAGTGATGTCGCACTCCTCGATGACGAGATGTCCCTTTTTGGCATCGACACCGAAGAACTCCAGCCCTGCCTCTCCGGCACGGCAGCAGAGCGTCAGCCCTTTCACTACCGCCCGCTCTGCTTCCATCCGGATGCAGTCAGAGCCGCTCGCCTCGATCACGGTCTCCTCACGCGCCCCGTCACCGATGATCTCCAGTGACTTATCTATGACAATCCCTTCGCGGTAAATGCCGGGACGCACCCGGATCCGGGTGCCCGCAGCGACTCGCTGGACCGCTTCCTTTAGCGAGGTGTACTGCCCCGTGCCATCGGCGGCGATGACCACCTAGCCCGGACCGGTGCTACCGGCTTGTTGGGGGGGGCGCATGCATGGTCGTGCTGCTCCTTTCGTGGAAGCTTCTTTCCAGATTCCGCGGAGACTCCCGAGTGCTCCACGATCGCTCAGGTGCGATCCCGCAGGGCGCGGCCTGCGGCGCCGAAGTTGCCCGTGCCGATGCACGAGCAAAGGTGATAGTGGCCGTCGGCTACCTGACCTTCATGAAGCTGTCAGGGCGTGCTCGTGCGCGACTGATCCTCTCAACAGCGAGCGTTGCAGTGGACGTCACGCGGGTGGGGCGGCGCGACGCGTAATAGCCGTGTAGTATCCCGGGGCCTGATGCATAGCAGCTTTCGGTGTGCTCGCGCGGACTCCTGCCGCGCGCCAACCGAGCGCGCGTAGCGATACCACGGATGGGGGAGACGGACACGTAGGGGGCAGTGCCGGCCCCCCCGGTTGGGTTGTGCGATGCCAGAGGGTCATCACGATTTCAGAATCGAAAAAAGAGGCTTCGGCTACCTGTTGACACTGCCGGGGCATTCTGGTATAATCTGAGCGTAACGCGTTAGGCGGTTACGGATACGCCCTCGTAGCTCAGTCGGCAGAGCACATTCTTGGTAGGAATGGGGTCACCAGTTCGATTCTGGTCGAGGGCTCCAGCGATTGTGAGAGGGGAACCAGGATCCAAAAGGGGGCTGGTTCCCCCAGCGTTTCTTGACCCGGGTTCTCGTGGCTAGTGGCGAGCCCGGTTGCAGAGAGGTGAGTCGTGAGGAAGGAAGCGCGGATTATTATCACCATGGCTTGCAATGACTGCAAGTCCAGGAATTATTCAACCACGAAGAACAAGCAGAGCGATCCTCAGCGCCTTGAGTTGAAGAAGTTCTGCCCGCGCTGCCGCACGCACACTCAGCACCGCGAGGCGAAATAGCGGATCGTCTCCCATTGAGGTTGCTTGTTCGTGCCTGGTGCGAAGTTGTGTAGGGGCGTAGCTCAGTTGGTAGAGCACCGGTCTCCAAAACCGGGTGTCGCAGGTTCGAGTCCTGTCGCCCCTGCCACTGCTTCGTGTTGACTCCCCTCATGCCGGGTGCTATAATGGACGTTATCGGCGCAGGGGTGGTCTCTCTGCGGAGGAGAAGCTCGCTTCTCCTCCGCAAGCGTTTGTAGCCCCGGCAACCGTGTCGTGGTTGCCCGTTCCCAGGGCTGCGGCGCTCCAACCCCCCATATCTATTCGATCTGGCGTGTCGGTGCGCCGTACACGCTGTTGAGGGCTAATATGGCAACCGATATTAAGCAGCGGAATCGCTTCCAGGGTGCAGGCCGGTTTCTGAGCGAGGTGTGGGGCGAGCTGAAAAAGGTCCAGTGGCCCAATCGTGAAGAGCTGTACGGCTTCACGGTGATGGTGATTATCGCCATTATTGCCGTGGGAATCTATGTGGGAGTGCTCGACGCGGTGCTCTCTAAGATTTCGGACTTTGTCTTCCGCATGGGAGTGTAGGCAAGCAGCACGTCGGGCCTTGCCCGCGGATGGCCAGCCGGTCATCTGGGGTGGTATCTCGCCGGCAGGCAATGGAAGGGGAGCTGCGGCGGCCCTCGCCAGGCCCGCGATACCCTTCGGTTTGGTCTCGAGCGCTATCAGAGAAGGGAGGTGGCAGAGGGCTCACAAGGCGTGAGCGCCTGAAGCGATGGAGAAGTCTTGGTATGCCGTTCATACGTACGCCGGTCAAGAGCATAAGGTCAAGGCGAATCTGGATCGCCGCGTGCAGGCGCTGGGGTTGTCGGATCGGATCTTCCGGGTGTTGGTGCCCACCCAGGAGGAGTACGAGGTCCGGGGCGGGAAGAAGCGCTCCACCAAGCGCAAGATCTTCCCCGGCTATGTACTCATCGAGATGATCTATGACCCCGAGGTGTGGCATGTTGTTCGCGAGACCGCAGGAGTCACGGGCTTCATCAGCTCAGGCGACATGCCGGTGCCCCTCAGGAACCAGGAGATCAACGAGATCCTGGAAGCCCTTGAGGGAGAGAAGCCTAAGCCACGCATCAGCTACATCAAAGGCGACACCGTGCGCGTGGTGTCGGGACCATTCTCCGAGAGCATCGGCAAGGTAGATGAAGTCAACCTTCCCAAGGAGAAGCTGCGGGTCATGATCTCCATCTTCGGAAGGGAGACGCCCGTGGAGTTGGACTTCGTTCAGGTCGAAAAGATGGTGTGAAACACCAGGTGCGGTTCCCCACTTCCCTGGGGGGACCGTATTTCGGTAGGGAGAGAGCAGTGGCGAAGAAGGTCATGGCGATAGCGAAACTCCAGATACCGGCTGGCAAAGCGATGCCCGGCCCACCCGTGGGTCCGTCGCTTGCCCAGTACGGCATCAACATCATGGAGTTCGTGAAGCAGTATAATGCCCGCACCGCGGATCAGGTGGGCACGATCATCCCGGTGGAGATCACGGTTTTTGAAGACCGGACCTTCACCTTTATCACCAAGACCCCGCCCGCAGCGGATCTGCTGCGCAAGGCCGCGGGCATCGACAAGGGTTCCGGCGAGCCGAACCGCCGGAAGGTCGCGCAGATTACCAAGGACCAGGTGCGGGAGATCGCGACGGCGAAGCTTCAGGACTTGAACGCCAACGACGTGGAAGGTGCGATGAGGATTATCGAGGGCACCGCGCGTTCCATGGGAATCGAGATCGTGGCGTAGATGGGTGTGGCCGCCGTGTAGAGAGCGGCCCTGTTGCGACTGCTTGTGGGAGGGAGCCGGATCCCGGTTCCCGACAGCCACCACGGGAGGAAACCGAGAATGCCTAATAGGACGAAGCGCTACCAGGAGTCGGCGGCCCAGATCGATAAGAGCCGTCTCTATGACCCGCTGGAGGCGATCGAAACCGTAAAGAAGATTGCCAATGCCAAGTTCGATGAGACCGTCGATCTGGCGGTGAAGCTGGGCGTGGACCCCCGGCATGGCGACCAGATGGTGCGTGGCGTTACCCCGCTGCCGCATGGCTCGGGCAAGAAGCGCCGCGTGGCCGTCTTTGCGCGGGGCGAGAACGCGCAGGCCGCGGAGGAAGCCGGCGCCGATGCCGTCGGTGCCGAGGACCTGGTGGCCAAGATCCAGGCCGGCGCGGACAAGGAGTTCGATGTCTTCCTGGCCACCCCGGATGTGATGGGCATCGTGGGGCGTCTGGGCCGCGTGCTCACGCAGCGCATGCCAAATCCGAAGGCGGGCACCGTCACCCCGGATATCGCGCGCGCCGTGCGTGAGGTGAAGACGGGCGGGCGTGTCGAGTTCAAGGTGGAGAAGACGGGTATCGTCCACATGCCGATTGGCAAGGCGAGCTACACCGTCGATCAGCTCCGCGAGAACTTCTCCGCAGCGATTGGCGCCATTCTCAAGGCGCGACCCGCTGCTGCCAAGGGGCACTACCTGCAGCAGATCGTGATCTCGTCCACCATGGGACCGGGGCTGCGGATCGATACGGCTGCCGCCGCGCGCATCGCCGATAAGTAACGGTATTCTTGCCGTAAAAAGAGTCAGGCCCCGCGCCTTCCTCGGATGGCGCGGGGCCTGATTGCGTACGGGGCGAGGCGTCACGCCCGATCGAGCCGCGCGTCAGGGTGCCTCGCCGATCTCCATCTCCGTCGTGCCCGTGTAGCCATCGCGCTCGATGAGCAGCTTCACCTGGTCGCCGATCCGGCGCTTCTTCAGGTCCAGCATCAGCTCGTCGCCGTTGGTGACGTCGCGGCCATCCACTTTCAGGATGATATCGCCACGGCGGAGGCCAGCGACGTGCGCCGGACTGTTGCGAATGATGCCGATGACGAGCGCACCGCGCGTGTCGCGCCGGCCAAGGCGCGCCGCCAAGCCGGGCGTGATCGTGCGCACATAGAGGCCGGTCCAGGGGCGTTTCACCTTGCCATACCGGATCAGCTCATCGGCGACGCTCTTGGCAAAGCCGATTGGGATGGCGAAGCCAAGGCCCTGCCCATTGGCCAGGATCGCCGTGTTGATCCCGATCACATCGCCGTTGATATCAATCAACGGCCCGCCAGAGTTTCCGGGGTTGATGGCGCAGTCGGTCTGGATCAGGTTGTCGTAGGTGCGATCCTCAATCTGCATCGGGCGCTTCGTGGCACTGATCACCCCCAAGGTCACGGTGTGTTCCAGGCCAAAAGGATTCCCGATGGCGATGGCCCATTGGCCAGGGCGAAGCGGCGCCGTGGAGATACGTGGAGGATCCGGTAGGTCCTTGGGCGGAACCTTCACAACAGCCAGATCCGAGGGCGAATCGCCACCGACCACTTCTCCCTTGAGCTGGCGCCCGTCCGCCAGCCACACGGTGATCTGGCTCGCCCCGGAGATAACATGCTCGTTGGTCAGGATGTAGCCCTCGGGCGAGATGAGGACCCCAGAGCCCGTGCCGCTGCTCACACGACCCCGTGGGCCAAAGAACGGGTCGGGACCGAACAGCTCCTCCCAGGGATCCCGCTGCACGGTCAGGGTATCGATGCGCACCACGGCCGGGCCTGCCTTCTCTGCAGCGTCAGCGATGGCGTCGTTGCGGACCACCGCCGAGGGCGCGGCAACCGCCTGTGCCGTGGAGAGGGGTGCCGGGGCAGGGGGCACCCGGTCTTCTGTTTGCCGGCGAGCCGGCCCAAAGAGGCCGCCCAGATAGAACGCGGCGAGGAGGGCCAGCAGCGTCAGCGGGCGGATCTCCAGCGGCCTGTTCATAGCTGCTTCTGGCTCGGCTCCGCCGCGGGACGCTCGACCTCGGATGCCGCTGTCTGGGCGTAAGCCGCGTTCCGGTCACTTTCGGAGGCCGCTGGCGTCTCGTCAGCCGCCTTCCGAATATCGTCCACTACCTCCTGAGATGCCCTGCGGAACTCGCGAATCGCCTGCCCCATGGATTTCGCGAAATCCGGGAGCTTCTTCGGACCGAAGAGCAGGAGGACGATTACCAGGAGGACGACGAGTTCAGGGAATCCGATGTTAGGCACTTGGCGTGCCTCCTTTCCCAAACGCGATAGATAGCCCCGCCGCTCACCGCGCCCATGCAATCCAATAGCACATCTGCCAGGGCGCCGGTGCGCTCCGGACACACCGCCTGATGCGCCTCGTCGATCACCGCCGCCAAGGCGCTTGCAAGCAACGCCCTCTGGAAAGCAGCCTGCCCCGGATAGCCGCCGGCGCGGGAAAACCCGAGTGACCACAGAAACGCGAGGCCGGCATACTCCAGAAAGTGGGCCAGCTTGCGAATGCCGAGGTGAACCCACTCCAGCTGCCATGGGTCGAGCCCGGCCGGCCATAGGAGGCCCAGCACGCGCTCCAGGATTCCCCCGGTCTGCTCGCCAGAGAAGGACGCGGTGGAAAAGGCAAGAACCATGACCGTCCACAACACCGGCGGTAACCAGTAGCGCCCGCCCACGCGCAGCCTCTCTAGCAAGTGCTGAAACCCCTTGGCCCCTGATGGTGGCGTGCAAACTCGTTTGTTGTGGGTATTATACGCTCCGCGGCGATGCCAAGTCAAGGCGCGCGAGAGGGACATGGTCTGGGGCCCGAAGCCGGACGCCTGCGCCCGGCCCCATTCCCTACCCGCCGCCCGGCGCCGTCGGTGATACCACGGATGATGGGGACAGACACGGATGGGGAGATGTGGGTTCCCAGAGGCGCGGGGGTGATGGTCTCTGAAGAATAACGCGGCCATGGCACCGGCAGGGGGAAGATTCCGTGTTCGCCCCGTCCCGGAACCAGGGCGAACACGGAACGCTCGCCCGTAGCAACTGTGGCGCGGCACAGACGTCCGCGCCCGAGCGGCACACCCAGCGTGGGGCTCCATGCTCTCGTGCCGCCGCCTTGGGGCAGCGCCTACCAGGCGCCTCGCCGGCTGAGCACGCACGGGATCGTGCGCAGGAGAATCACGAGATCCAACCAGATCGACCAGCCGAGGATGTAGCGCGTGTCGAGCGCCTGCTGGACATCCAGGCCGCCCTCGCTCCGCGTAGTCACCTGCCAGAGCCCGGTGATTCCGGGCAGCACGCTACGCCGAAGCGCGCGAAACTCGGGATGGAAGCGATCCAGGTGGTAGTCGGGGTAGGGTCGGGGGCCCACCAGGCTCATATCGCCTCGGAGGACGTTCCAGAGCTGGGGTAGCTCATCGAGGCTAGTTCGCCGGAGGAAAGAGCCGAGCCCCGGAAGCACGCGCGGATCGTTCCTCAGCTTGCAGTAGCGCTGCCATTCGGCATCTGCCTCCGGATTCTCGTCCAGATAGCGGCGCAGTGTTGCCTCCGCGTCGGGATACATCGTCCGCAGTTTCCAGACGCGGATTCGAGTGCCGTCGATGCCTTCGCGCTCCTGCGAATAGAAGGCAGAGCCATGGCCGGTGGCTTTGATCCAGAGGGCGAAGAATGCGATGACAGGCAGACTCAGGAGGAACGCGGGAAGCCCGAGCAGGTAGTCGATTACTCGCTTTACCGCGCGATTGCGCGCGTCGAGCAGGCCTGGTGGACGTGCCCCCATGCCGCGACCTCCGAGTGGCTGATCGTTCCTTACATCCGTTGCCAGTACGCAATCCCTCCACCGAGCGAGCGGAAGCCTGATAGCGTCGGCATCAGCAGGAGACGCTGGATCTGAATCGTGCACCCGAGGTTGGCCCGGTTGCCATCGTGGTCAATGGCGATCCGCACCTTAGGATGAGGCTGGTAATCAACCCCCGCGAACAACTTTCCCAAGAACCCATTGCCGGTGCCGAGATGGATGCCATATCGCGGCTGCCGGTGGCTGGCGACGAAGTAACGTGCCCCGAACGCCGTGTTGCCTGTCACATCCTGATCACCGACGGCCAGCGATACGGGCACGCGCGCTGATTGCTTCAGGAGCTGCACGTGGACGCCAAACGCCCGGTCGAAGTTCCATCCTCCGAAGGGCTGGCCGGGTAACAGGTCGTAATACTGAACGCCCAACCGGCCGTCAATATTGGTGATCCGGGCGGTGACCTCCACCTGCGGGAAGACGGCGACGGATGCGAAGTGGAGCATGGTGTCGGAGTCCCAGTACGAACGGTACTTCGCCTCCAGGAAGTTCACGCCCAAGCTGTAGTCCCCGTAGGGGAGCACATCCGCGGATGGGATGCGGACCAGCCCGGAGGATCCCGAGAGGCTGATGGGCGGCGGGGCGGTCGCTTGGGAAGCCGCCGGCGCCGCGCACGCCGCCGTGCCCTGGATGATGCTCGCCGCCAGGAGGGCGGCTCTCAGCTTGCCTGTCATTCCTCAATCCCTTCCGATGCTGCCGGTCTTCCCGGCGATGGCTCCGATAGAACGCTGGCCAATAGGTCGCGGTTCTGGCGAGCCCACTCGTAGAGCGCGTCGATACCGGCCGCCACGTCGGTTTTCGGCTGCCAGCCGACCATGTCTGATGCCCTCCGCACATCGGCGACGAAGACGCGTTGGTCGCCCGGACGCCACGGCGCGAAGGAGATGGCGGGTTCCTTGCCCGTCACCTTTCGGATCTGTTCCAGGCACTGGAGCAGCGAGAGCTGGTTGGCCGGCCCGCCCCCCACGTTGAACACCTCGCCCGAAACGCAGTCGATCCGCTCGATCACGCGCTCGTACAGCTCCACCAGGTCATCCACGAAAAGGAGATCGCGCACCTGCTTCCCATCGCCATAGAGGGTGATCGGCCGGTCAAGGAGCGTGGCGGCCAGGAACCACGCCACCCAGCCCTGATCCTCCACCCCCAGCTGGCGGGTGCCATAGATACACGACTGGCGCAGCACCACAGTTCGCAGGCCGTAGATGCGCGCATAGTCCCTCGTATACTGGTCTGCAGCTCCCTTAGAGCACCCGTAGGGCGAGAGGAAGTTGAGGGGATACTCCTCAGAGACGCCGAAAGGCAGGTCGGCCAGCCGGTAATGGTCGCTCTCCTCCACGATGGGGGTGTTCGCCATATCGCCATACACTTTGTTGGTGGAGGAGAAGAGGACGATGGGCGGATGCGTGGCGAGCCGTGCGGCTTCCAGCACGTTCAGCGTGCCGAGCGCGTTTGTCTCGAAGTCCTCGCGCGGGTCTACAATCGACCGTGTGACCGCCACCTGCGCGGCAAGGTGCAGGACGACGTCGCAGCCTCCAACCGCGTCCATTACCTGGCGGCTATCGCGCACGTCGCCCGCGATGAAAGCGAATCGGCCTTGGGAGCGCAGCCACTCCAGGTTGGCGCTCGCGCCTTTGCGCGACAGGTTGTCGAAAACGACGACCTCATGCCCGCGCTGCATGAAGTGCCGGGCGGCGTTGCAACCGATGAAGCCCGCGCCTCCCGTGATCAGTATCTTCACAACGACTCCTGCATCCTATCACTGCACCCTTGTGCCGGGTGCCCAATCGTCCTGCGGGGGGTGAAGCGGACGGCAAGCGTCAGGCCATGACATCACGCCCTGTAGGCACGAGCGAGTCTTCGTGCACCGCGGAGCCACGGCTTCCGGCCTGGAAAGCCGCCCAGGCGGAATGGACGAACCTGCCGAGCTCCTCCCGGAACCGGTCGTCGCTAAAGCGCTCCGCGTTCGCGCGGATCTGCGCCGGATCAAAATCCGACCGGCACGCCTCAAACCGCTGTACGGCGTCGCAGATCGCTTCAACCGTCTGCTCCGAGAAGAAGAGCCCGGTCTTCCCAGGCACCACTGTCTCGGTAGACCCGCCCTTGCCGTAGGCGATCACCGGGGTGCCGCAGGCTTGCGCCTCCACCGGCGCGATACCGAAGTCCTCCTCCGCGGCAAAGACGAAGGCGCGTGCCTTAGCGATTGCGTCGTTCACCGCCTCATACGGCTGCCGGCCGAGGACCTGCACGTTCGGGCCGGCGCACGCCCGCGCTTTCCCCAACTCGGGGCCATCGCCGATAACCACCAGTTTTTTCTCCGGCATGCGGGAAAATGCCTCTATGATCAGCGGCACCTTCTTGTAGGGCACAAGGCGCGATACCGTGACGTAGAAATCCTCCTTCTCCGTGCGCACCTTGCGAGCGGAAACGTCCACTGGAGGGTAGATCACGGCTGCCTCGCGCCGGTACACCTTCCGTATTCGCCGCGCGATGAAGTCGGAAATCGCCACGAAATGGTCGACACCGGCGGCAGTGCGCACGTCCCACATCCGGATGTAGTGGAGGAGGATGCGCGCGAGCAGCGAGCGGACGCCAGAGCGCAGGCCCGATTCACCCAGGTACTGGTGCTGAAGGTCCCACGCGTAGCGCATCGGCGAGTAGCAGTAGCTCACGTGGAGTTGGTCAGGACCCGTCAGTACGCCCTTGGCGACGGCGTAGGAACTGGAGAGGACTACATCATATCCCGAGAGATCCAGCGATTCGATCGCCAGGGGCATCAACGGGATGTAGACGCGGTGGTTGCGCCGCGCCAGCGGCATGCGCTGGATGAACGTCGTCTTCACCGGCCGGTCGCGCAGGAAACGGCGCTGATCCGGGGGCATAAAATCCAGCAAGCTGTAGAGGGTAGCCGATGGGAAGACGGCGAGCATCTGCTCGAGGGTCTTCTCAGCGCCTGCGTAGGTGGTGAGCCAGTCGTGGACAATAGCGACACGCATGGTCGCAGCCTTCCTTCCAACACTCCATCAGCACTCACGACGCCCGGCTCAGTAGGCGCCGCGTCCAAAGAGGACAACCCAAACCGTTCGGGCAAGGATGTAGAGATCGAGCCAGAGAGACCAGTTGCGCACGTAATAATTGTCGAAGGCGATGCGTTCGGCGAAGGTCGTCTCCGCCCGCCCCGACACCTGCCAGAGCCCGGTCAAGCCCGGCAGGACCTGGTAATAGAGGTCAAACTCCTCCAGGTTGTCGTCGCGGAAGTCATACTCGGCGTAGGGCCGCGGCCCGACCAGGCTCATATCGCCAAGCAGCACGTTCCACAGTTGCGGCAGCTCATCCAGGCTGGTTCGTCGAAGAAACCGGCCGACTCGGGTGACGCGGGGATCCTGACGGAGCTTGTGAACGCGCTCATATTCCTCTCGCTCCTTGGGGTTCTGCCTCAGATACTCCTGAATCACCTCATCGGCGTTGGTGACCATCGATCGAAACTTCCAGGCGGTGAAGCGCCTTCCATTCCGGCCGATGCGAATGCTTCCGTAGAGAATGGGCCCCGGGGAATCGAGGCGAACTGCCAGGGCGATGAGGGCGAAGATCGGCAAGACGACGACGCTGGAGAGAAGCACCAGAACGATATCCAGCGCCCGCTTGATCGCCTTGTGGATCGGCATCAGGCGCCGCCGGCGAACTTCGAGCGTGAGCATTCCTCCCAGGTCGCGGCCCACCACCCAAAGGCTGGCAATCCCGTAGAGATCGGGCACCACGAGAACGTGGCGGAACGGCTTCCCGTACTGCTCGATGATACTCAACAGGCGTTCGCGCGCTACGCCAGGCATCGCGACGATGGCGTAGCGTATCGAGTGCGCCTTTGCCAGTGTGACCGCCTTCTCCAGCGGGCCAACCACGGGGGTTCCGTCCAGGCGGCCCCAGCGCGCGGGATCATCATCGACGACGGCGATTGGGTTGAGACCCAAGTCAGGACAGTCTCGTAGCGCGCGGATGATCAGGGCACCCGTGCGTCCTGCGCCGAAGATCACCACCGGATGACCCCACCACCGCTGGCGCGCGTAGAGCGCCCGCGCCACTGAACGGCAGATCGGCACCAGGGCAAGCGAGAGCACCCAGGCCGCGATGATCACTCCTGCCGGGCATGGCGCTTCCGTGCGCGTCAGGAAGGCAGCCGTGGCGGAGATCGTATAAGCCCACGTGGTTGCCAGAGAGGTGCGCTTTAGCTCCTCGGCCGGCCCGTGACCGACGGTGGGATAGAGTCCGAATGCCGCGTACACGGCGAGGAAGATCACGGCTGCGGGCAGGAGCGCCCAGTAGAAGTCCGGAGTGGGCCCCGTGTGGAGCAAGTGGGCAAGGCTAACACTGATGCCCCATGCAGCAAGCAGCGAGATGAGATCCGCCAGTGCCAGTATCACCGCTGTGCACCGTGGGCGCGCTGCGGCTGCCGCCTCGGCGATCTGCGCCTCGGCTTCGTCAATGCGGATCAGCTGGCTTGCGGTTACTTCTTCCATCGGCGAACACTCGCGGCATTCAGCCCCTGTGGATGGACCGTTGCCAACCGGGGGGCCCATTGAACGGGTGCTCAGGCTACGCCCGCCACCCTATCACGTTCCATACCGATGCCGCGGTGTCCTGCCAGCGGAAGGAGTGCGCGCGCTCTTTTCCCCGCGCCACCAGCTCTGACCGCAGTTCCACATCGCTCACGATCCGCTCGATCTTCTCGGCGATATCCGACTCGTTATGCGGATCGAAGTAGAGCGCTGCGTCACCGCATACCTCGGGGAGCGACGCGGCACGCGAGACGGCAGCGGGGCAGCCGCAGGCCATCGCCTCCAGGGGCGGCAATCCGAAGCCCTCATACAGCGACGGGAAGACCAGCGCATCCGCGTGGGCATAGCACTGCTGCAGCGTGGCGTTATCCACATGACCCGTAAAGTGCACGCGGTTCCCCAGCTCCAACGCCTTGGCTCCAACCGCCTCATCGGGGGTGATGAATCCCTCGCGCTGCCCCACGATCAGCAGGTCGTGCGGGATCCGGTCTCGCACCAGCTCGAAAGCGTTCAGCAGGCGCCTCAGGTTCTTATGCGGCTTGACGTTGCCCACGTAGAGCAGGTAGGGGCGTTCGTGGGGCCGCGCGCCCTTCTCCACATGGAACCAGCTCTCAGAGACGCCATGGTAAATGACGCGCAACTGCGCTTCGGGCCCGGGGATGCAACGCGCCAGCTCCGCGGCGGTGAAGCGCGAAACGCACATGATAGTGGATGCCTTCCGGCGCAGGGCCGTGAACATGATCCGGGCGTAGGCGCGCTTATGCGGCCCGGCCCCGACAAACTGGGGCATCGCCAGGTGCAGCGCGTCGTGCAGGGTGACGACCAATTTCCCACGGTAGAGCAACGGGATGTTGTAGTGCGGGCACCAGAGGAGGTCACACTCTCTCGGAACACGACGCGCCACTTTCCACTGCTCGGAGAGCGAGTAGATCGGGGCGATGCACTCGATGCAGGTCACGTTCTCGGCGCGGGTCCACGCGTGCTCGGCCATCTGCTGGGGATCGCCCAGCAGGTAGAAATGCGCCTCGGGGTGATCGCGGATGAGGTAGGGCACGGTGTTCACCAGGTAGCTGGTGATCCCGGAGTGGCGCAACATGCGGAGGTCGATGGCGATCTTCACGGCGTCTGCTCTCCAGAGGGCTCGCGGCGCGTCTTCGCCTGCTGGGTCTCACTTCCCGGGGGCCAGGGAAGCAGGCTCAAGTAGCTGCCAAACATGAGGGTGGGGAGGAGCCAGAGGGGGAAGTAGAGCACGTTGTTGGTCTGCGAGCTAAAGAGGATCACAATCGCCAGATGGCAGAGGTACAGGTCAAAGAAGAGCCGTGGTCGGGCGTCATAGGCCTCCCAGGCCACCAGCTTTACGCGCGTTCGCAGCGCCCATCCGAAGAGCAGCAGGAAGAGGACCGCGGTGAAGATCAGGCCGAAGCTGACCAGCGTCACCATCAACGAAGAGTCGAGGCTGGTCAGGCCGTTGAAGGCGAGCATCGGAATGCTATGGTAATTGTAACCCATCCCCAGAAACGGGTGCTCCTCCAGCAGCTCGAGCCCGAATACGAAACTTTTCACCCGGGCCTGGGCCGAGAGGTCGTCGCCCATCGCCATCAAGCGCGACCACATGTAGATCACGCTCCGCAGGTAGAGGGGCGCGCCGAGAACGGCTGCGGCCAGCGTGAGCAACCCGTAATAGGCCGCCCGCCGCGTGACCACCAGGGTCCGCATCGCGCGCAGGATGGGGCGGCGGTAGAGCCACGCGGTCGCCAGCACCGTAGCGGCCAGGGTGGCGATCCCGGTCCGCGAGCCGGAGAGCAGGATAGTGGCCGCGATCAGCCACACGATACCGGCCCGAAGAAGCGAACCGGAGCTTTGCCATAGGACAAACGCGGCCAGCAGATAGAAGCAGGCGATCGTCGAATAGAAGTTTGGGTCGAAGTAGGTAGAGACCAACCGGCCCTGATGCGGGTCACCCAAGAAAGTGATGCCTACCTGGCCGAGCTGCTGCCACAGCGCCCAGCAATCGGGAAAGAAGCGGTATTGCACGAGCCCGATGACTGCCACGAGGGTGAAGGCGCTCACACCGAACTTCAGGACGGGCTCGATGTTTGCGCCGAACCGGGCCTTGAGCGCGTAGCCCGCCGCGAAGCCGGCCAGGCAGAGGAGCACCAGCCGCACCGCGAAGAGCGCGGGCCCCATGGCAAATCCATTGATCAGGCTGCCATAGACGCACGAGCCCAGAATGATCATCCACACGGGAAACCAGCGAACGAGGAACAGCTTCGCGATGCGCGGGTTGCAAAGCGCGGTGCCAACCCCCGCCAGAAGCAGGAGCAGCTCCATGATATTCTGGTTGTGCGCGAAGCCCGGAAGCGGGACGAACCGCGGCAGGTTGCCCAGAAGGAGGAAGAGGAAAACCAGCGCGAGAAGGCAGCACCGCGAGCCCCGGGTGATCAGCCGGGCGAGGCTCGCCACCAGCACCTCGTTCTGACCCACGCCTCCTCCGGAGGCGGCATCATGGGGTGTCGCGACCATCCGCGTCCTTTCCTTTCCGCCCACTTGCCAGACGCCCATTCTCCCCGGAGCGCGCTGGCCAGGCGGCAGAGAAAACCGTGGCGAGGGTCCTGGCGCCCTCTTCCCAGGTGGGGAGAGAAGTCGGCCGGCCCCTCCTTCCCGGAGGATTCTGCAGGACGCGCAAGAGGCCCTCCCGGAGGCCGGAAGCGGTGGGCTGGATGTAGATCGCGTCCCCTCCCCCGGCCTCGCGCAGCTCCGGGATGTCGGTTGCCACAACCGGCGTGCCGCAGGCGCGGGCCTCCAGGACAGGTATCCCGAAGCCCTCGTAGATCGAAGGAAAGACGAACGCTTCCGCGCCGGTATAGAGCGCCGGCATCTCCTCATCCGGCACGTAGCCCAGAGGCAAGACCCAATCGGAGTGGCGCGCGACCAGGTCGGCGAGGCGGCTGTTCTTCCATCCGGA
>JAAZEM010000032.1 GCA_012512265.1 Armatimonadota bacterium
TATAATAGGGTATCGGCGTCCTACGCCAGGGCGTCCTAATCCGACGATCGGCAATCTGCGATCCGCGATTGCCGGAGGAGTGACCATGCGCAGCGACACGATCAAGAAGGGCTATGATAAAGCCCCGCACCGCAGCTTGCTCAAGGCGGTCGGGGTGACCGATGCGGACATGGAGAAGCCGTTCATCGGGATTGCCAACTCTTACACCGACATTGTACCTGGCCACGCTCACCTCTACGGCTTTGGCGAGGTAGTGAAGCAGGCCGTGCGCGAGGCTGGCGGCGTCCCCTTCGTTTTCAACACCATCGCCGTGGATGATGGCATCGCCATGGGGCATCTGGGCATGCGCTACTCCCTCGCCAGCCGCGAATTGATTGCCGACTGCGTGGAGACGATGGTCGCGGCGCATTGCTTCGACGCCCTGATCTGCATCCCGAACTGCGACAAGATCGTGCCGGGCATGTTGAACGCAGCGATGCGCCTCAATGTGCCTACGATCTTTGTGAGTGGTGGTCCGATGGCCGCGGGACGCACCCCTTCCGGCAAGAGCATCGACCTCATCTCCGTCTTCGAGGGTGTGGGGGCGTTGCAGGCCGGGCTGATCGACGAGGCCCGGCTGAAGGAGCTGGAGGACTATGGTTGCCCGGGGTGCGGCTGCTGTTCCGGCATGTTCACCGCCAACTCGATGAACTGCCTGTGCGAGGCACTGGGCCTGGCGCTTCCTGGCAACGGGACGATCCTGGCGAACTCGCCCCAGCGTCTGGAGCTGGCACGCGCCGCTGCCCGGCAGATCATGAAGCTGATCGAGGCCGACCTGCGCCCGCGTGACATCGTCACCGCCGATGCCATCGATAACGCTTTCATCCTCGACATGGCGATGGGTGGCTCGACGAACACGGTGTTGCACACCTTGGCACTCGCGGCGGAGGCTGGCGTGGACTACCCGCTGTCGCGCATTGATGCGCTCGCGGACCGTGTGCCCTACGTCTGCAAGGTGAGCCCGGCGGGCCACTATCATGTGGAAGACGTGGACCGCGCGGGCGGCGTGATGGCGATCTTGAAGGAAGTCGCGAGCCGGCCCGGCGTGTTGCATCTGGACGCGAAGACGGTGACGCTCGGCACGCTGGGTGAGAGCATCGCCCGGGCCGAGAACCGCGATACCGATGTCATCCGCACCGTGGAGAACGCCTACGCGCCCACGGGCGGACTGGCGATCCTCACGGGCAACCTGGCTCCCGATGGCGCCGTGCTGAAGACGGGCGCCGTGGCCCCGGGGATCACGCGCCATGAGGGCCCGGCGGTGATCTTCAACTCCCAGGACGAGGCCCTTGAGGGGATTGCTGCGCGGCGGGTCAAGGCGGGCGACGTGGTGGTGATCCGCTACGAAGGGCCCAAGGGCGGCCCCGGCATGCCGGAGATGCTCTCGCCGACCTCGATGATCGTGGGCCAGGGCCTGGGCGAGAAGGTGGCGCTGATCACGGATGGACGCTTCTCTGGAGGCACGCGTGGCATCTGCCTCGGGCATATCTCGCCGGAAGCGGCCGAGGGAGGCCCCATCGGGCTCCTGCGCGACGGCGATATCGTGGTGATCGATATCCCGAATCGCCGCCTGGAAGTGAAGCTGAGCGACGAGGAGCTCGCCCGGCGTAAGGCAGAGTGGAAAGCGCCGGAGCCGAAGGTGAAGTCTGGCTGGCTCGCTCGCTACCAGAAGATGGTCACCTCGGCGAACACCGGGGCGATCCTCCGCACCTGAGGCGTCCGCTCTCAATAGTCAATCATGGCGTTCGATAGCATCGCGATGGCTGCGGTGGCTCGGGAGATCGACTCCCTGGCCGGGGCGCAGGTGCAGCAGGTGCACCAGCCGGAAGAGGAGACGGTGGTTCTGACCCTCCGCCTTCGGGGGAGAAACCGCCGTCTGCTCCTCTCGGCGCACGCCCGTTATGGCCGCGCCCATCTCCTTGGCGAGAAGCCCCTCTCCCAATCAGCAGGCGATGAACCCTCGGAGCCCCCGGCAGGGGGGGCGCTTCGCCAGCCCGACGCCCGGTCACCGCGCCTCCTCACTTCACGATGCTCCTGCGCAAGCACCTGAAGGGCTCGTTCCTCGCCAGCGCCCGGCAAATCGGCTTCGACCGCGTGCTACACCTCACCTTCCGCTTCGGCGAGACGGAGATGCTCCTCGTGCTGGAGGTGATGGGAAAGCACAGCAACCTGATGCTCGTGAACGCCGGCGGCACCGTCCTCGATGCAATCAAGCGCGTGAGCGCCCGAGAGAGCCGCGTGCGCCCGGTCTACCCGGGGATTCCCTACACGCCGCCTCCCACGGGCGGGAAGCGCGATCCGGCGGAGGCGACCGGCGAGATGATTGCCGCATTGGCCCGCGATCATCCCGAGGCGGTGTTGGAAGACCTCCTGCGCAACGAGTTCCCGCTTGGGCCAGCGGCGCTTGCCGCGGTGCTGGCCCGGTGCCATGCGGACGCGGAGACCCCTGCCGGTGACATTGTGCCTGGCGTGGTGGCCAGCGCGCTGCGCGCCGTGGCCGACTCGACGGCCTACGCACCCGCACTCCTCTTCGATGCCCGTGGTGTGCCCGCGGGTGCCGCGTTTCTTCCGGAGACCGAGCCGCCGCCCGGGGGCGAGCGCCGGCCGACGGAGAGCGCGAGCGAGGCGCTGGAGCGTTACTACACCTACCACATCGCCCATGAAGCCGTCGAGGCCCGCCGGCGCGCGTTCCTGCGCGCGGTGGCCGATACGACCCGTTATGCCGAGCGCCGGATCCGTGAGGCAGAGGAGGGGGTCGAAGCCGCGCGGAAAGCCCCGGAGCTGGAGCGCGAGGCCACGCTTCTCCTCTCGAACCTGGGCCGCATTCCCCGTGGGGCACAGCAGGTGACCGTGGTCGATTTCTACGATCCGGAGCAAAAAGAGGTCACGCTCGCGTTGGACCCAACCCTCCCGGTGCGCGAGCAGGTGGAGAAACGGTTCAAACGCGCGCGCAAGCTGGTTGACGCGGTGCCGCACCTGGAGCGGCAGTGGGAAGAGGAGCAGGAGCGCCTGTCGGCCCTGCAGGCAATCCGCCCGCTCCTGGAGGCGGCGCGCTCGCGAGAGGAGCTGGACGCCCTAGAGCCCGAGCTGCGTGCCCTGGGAGCCTTGCGCGAGACCCCGGCCACTGCCGCGCGGGGGCATGCCCCGACCCCGAGTGGCGTCCAGCAGCGCACGATTGGCGGGTATGAAGTGCTCCTGGGCCGCAACGCCACCGAGAATGACCATCTCACTCGCCACATTGCCGAGCCAGACGATCTGTGGTTGCATGCCCGAGGAGTGACCTCCGCCCATGTCGTCATTCGCACCGGCAAGCATCCGGAGCGCGTGCCGCCCGAGGTGATCCGCGAGGCCGCGAAGCTGTGCGCCCTCCATAGCGCCTCGAAGCACTCGGCTCTCGTGCCGGTTGACTACACTCTCCGCAAATACGTCGTCAAGCGCCGCGGTTCCGCGCCGGGCACGGTGCAGTATACCCACGAGAAGACGCTGCACGTCGAGCCCGGGCTGTAAGGTCGCGCGGCCTCCCCCCGCATCCGTTGACAAATGTCATAGCGCCTACTGGCGCGGTGTGCTAGGATGGGACCAACGTTGGGGAAGGGATGAGCTGCCATGTATGCGACGGACCAACTGCGGGATGAGCACGAGAGCATCCAGGTCGTGCTCTCGGTTCTCGAACGACTGTGCGAGGATCTCCAGAACAAGCGCCCCGTCAACTTCGAACATGCCGCGGGTATCCTCGACTTCCTGCGCACCTTTGCAGACCGGTGCCACCATGGCAAGGAGGAGGACCTCCTCTTTCCCACCCTGGCGGCCCGGGGCGTGCCCGTCAAGAATGGACCGATTGGCGTGATGCTCTCGGAGCATGCGCAAGGGCGAGCCTACATCCGGGCAATGGGCGAGGCGTTGAAACGCGAGCGTGCCGGCGAGAATGGCACTCGCGACTTCGTGGCGAACGCGCTCGGCTACATCTCCTTGCTGCGCGCACACATCATCAAGGAGAATCAGGTCCTCTTCCCGATGGCCGAGCGAAGGCTGACTGCCGCGGAGCACAGCCACCTGGCGATCGAGTTTGAGCGCATCGAGAAGGAGCGCGTCGGCGCCGGGGTCCACGAGAAGTATCATGCCCTGATCAACGACTGGCAGGACGCCTACCTCAGCGTCACCCGAGCGTGACCGGAAGGTACGCCAGCTCGCCTGGCCTGATTCACACGCGCGTCCGGCGGGTTTTCCCGCCGGACGCGCGGCTCATCTACTTTACGGGCCGACGTGCCCGAAGCGATGCGGATGTGCCACGGGCGCGGGCCCGAGTGCATCCGACTATTTGAGATCCCACATATCTTCCGGCGAGGTGGTTGCCTCGGATTTCATTGCCTTGACGTGCCCATCCACAAACGCGATATTCGCCATGCCGCTGTGCCGGTGGGCCAGCAGCGAGCGGGCGTCACACGCGGTGCCAGGGCCATACGATGCGAGGTTGGCGGCCGTGAGAGGGCGCAGCTCGCTGCCCTTTTGGGTGGTGGCGGGGCCCATGCCCGTGTTCGGATCCCCGCCCTTGGGGAGCGCGTCGCCCAGCCAGACCGTCGCGGCCGGTTGTTCGATAGAGGCCATCGTGATGATGCCGGTGCCGCCTCCAAGCGCCAGGGCTCTGTTGGCGCCGTAGTAGTTCTGGGTTGGGCAGGAAAACACTTCGGCATTCTTGATGTAGGGGTAGAGCAGGCCGACGTTGGTGTCACTGGTGTAGTACCAGCGCAGCGTGGACGCGCCCAGGTGGCTTGGCTGGTAGCACTTGAAGAGGCACTCGTCGTAATCCTGGGCGTACTGCAGTCCCGCCATCGCGAGTTGCTTCAAGTTGGATTGGCATTTCGCCTTGCGAGCGTTCTCCCGTGCTCTCGCGAAGACCGGGAAGAGGATCGCGGCGAGGATGGCTATGATGGCAATGACCACTAGTAGCTCAATCAACGTAAAGGCGCGCCTATTGTTCCGCATAGCAATCTCTCTCCCTCCTTGGAGCTGCCGTCATGGACAGCGCCATCGGCTCCA
>JAAZEM010000033.1 GCA_012512265.1 Armatimonadota bacterium
CGCTCGGACGCCCTCCCAGGCGTGCCCGAGCTGGCGCAGGAGATCCGCGCGCGCTATCCGGCGGTTGCCTCGTTCTACTGGACGATCAGCCCCGAGAAGGGAGATGCCATCAAGGCGCACCGCGAGACGCTCCTTGCGGGCAAGCCGCAGATCCGTGAGATCCTCGACGGGATCGAGTTCCTGATCGGCACCAAGACGTTCTTCCAGACCAACACGATCCAGGCGGAGCGCCTCTGCGAGGTGGTCGCCGGCCTGCGCGAGGAGGCCGGGCATGGTCCCCGCCCCGTCGTCCTCGATCTCTACTGCGGCGTGGGCACGTTCGCGCTCTCGACCGCGCGCCGCTCTCCCGGAGCGCGTGTCTTCGGAGTGGAGCTGGTCGAGGAGTCGGTGGAGGCCGCCCGGGAGAACGCCCGACGCAACGGGATTGAAGGCGTGGAGTTCCTGGCGGGTGATGTGGGGAAGCGCCTTCCCGAGGCGATCCGCGCCGTTGGCCAGCCAGACGTGGTCATTGTCGATCCGCCGCGCGCCGGCCTTGCTCCCGACGTCTGCCGCGACCTGGCAGCGCTCGCCCCTGCGCAGATCCTTTACGTCTCGTGCAACCCGGCGGCACTCGCGCGCGACCTGGCAGCGCTCACCCCGGCCGGCTACGAGGTGGTCGCCGTCCAGCCGGTCGACCTCTTCCCGCACACGCGGCACGTTGAGTGTGTCGTCTTGATGTCAAGGGTTGATGAATAGAAGGTTGGAAATGCTTACAGATAAAGGGCTTCCAGACAAGGAATTGCGAGGGAGTGTTTGCTTTCCCGTATGATAGTACCATCGAAGTTATGACGAGAGCCTTCGAGGAGAGACCCACGAGGGCTCTCTGATCATATCGCACACTTAGACTTTACTGTGCGAGCGACGAGCATTCCAAAGATGGTTCCGACGAGGCAAAGCAGGACACTCAGGAACACATACGTTGAAGCAGCTAGATATTTGCTATCTTGGATCATGGCCACTGTTTCGAGCGAGAAGGTTGAGAACGTGGTAAACCCTCCGCAAAAACCTGCTTGCAAGGAAACAACTACACCAGGACTAATATCCGTTCTATCTTTGGCAAATTCCGAAACAAACCCAATCACAAACGATCCAGTGAGGTTTATGACTATTGTCATAATCGGGAAGGTTATTGCAACGGGAACCTTACCAAGCCCGTACCTGAGAATTGACCCCACGAAACCTCCAAGCCCAACATAAAAAACTGATTGCATAAACCCTCCCAAGACACAAAAAAAGCCAATGATTCCCCCAATTGCAGAAGTCATCAGCTTTTGCGCGGTTTTGGCACGTGCCATGGGGAGTACTTTATCCCCACAGTAATCGTGTCAGCTTAGGGCTGAAATCTGTCTCATCCAGCCCCGCCAGCACCCGGTCGCTGACATTTTCACGGTAATTATGTCAGCTTAGGGCTGAAATGTCAAATAGAGAATCCTGAGATTCCGACATAAGGCATCGGCCCTGGGCAGAGGCTTCCGGCTCCAATGCCCGGATTTCTTCTGTCCCTTCTCCCATCGCCCCGCAGGCCGCCCCGCCTCAGCCCCGAAGGGCCGCTCAGCTTAGCCCAGGGTGTCCGCACCCTGGGTAACCGACCGCGGGAAAACAACCACGACCCCGAACGGGGTCGCACAAACCGCTATCACGTATTATCGAACCCTTTCAGGGTTCCAGGTCTTTTCTGTCCGCCAGCCCCAGGGTCAGGAGACCCTGGGCTAAGCTAAGGGACCGCTTCGCGGTCCTCAGCGAGTGCAACGTGGTCGCTCCCCTTCCCTGGAGATGGCGTGGGGCCGGAGGCCAGGGAAGGGGCCGGGGTTTAGGCAACCAGGCGCCACGCCCCCTCCATCCGTGGTATCGACACCGGCAGGATTCTCTGCCCTGGCTGGTGCATAGATACGCCAAGGCATGGGTGCGGACCCCAGACATCCACGGGGAGAGCCCCCCCGATGCCTCAGAAGCGCTGGCGCAAAGGAGGAGCCATGGCACGCAGGTCTGCGGAGGCGCTCGCCATCAACGGCGGGGCGAAGGCGGTGACGTCGCTGGAGTGCAAGGATGTGCCGAAGATCGGCATCGAGGAGTTCATCGAGCTGGCAGACACCTTCGGGTTTAGCGAAGAGGCGAAGGCGGCGATTCGCGCGGTGATCGAGAAGGAAAACGTGCCCTCGCCAATGCTCTCTCGCTACTACAACCCGCGCCCATCCAAGGTGAAGATGCTGGAAGAGCTGGCGATGCAGCTCTTTGATGTGCCCTACGTCCTCGCGGTGAACTCGGGCACGTCCGCGCTGAACACCGCCTACGTCGCCGCGGGCATCGGCCCCGGGTGCGAGGTGATCGTGCCTGGCTACACCTTCTTCGCCACCGTCGCCGAAGTTGTCACCGCGGGGGCGATCCCGGTGATCGCCGAGATCGACGAGTCGCTCACCATCGACCCGGCCGACGTAGAACGCAAGATCACGCCGCACACGAAGGCAATCGTGCCTGTGCATATGATCGGCACCTGCGCTGATATGGACGCGATCATGGCGATTGCCCGAAAGCACGGCCTCCTGGTGATCGAAGACGCCGCGCAGGCGTGTGGGGCCAGCTACAAGGGAAGGCGCGTCGGGACGATTGGCGATTTCGGGTGCTTCTCCATCAGCAGCTACAAGATCACCGGAGGCGGCGAGGCCGGCCTGGTGATGACCCACGATCCCTACCTCTACACCCGCGCCCAGAATAACCACGACACCGGCGCGTGCTGGCGCCCAGACCGGTATGCGAAGGAGCGAGAGGCAGGCGAGCTGTTCTGCGGCTACAACTACAAGCTCTCGGAGCTAGAGGGCTCCGTCAATCTCGTGCAGCTGCGGAAGATGCCGGACCAGGTGCGCCGCTGGCAGAAAACCAAACGCCAGATCACGCGCCAGCTCCGCCATTTTGCGGGGATCACCCCGCAGCAGGTGCGCGATCCTGACGGCGAGGTCGGCAACCACCTCGTCTTCTTCGCGCCCGACGCACAGGCAGCCGAGAAGACAGCGGCCGCGCTCGCCGCCGAAGGCGTTGGCGCCAGCACTCGCGGGTGCAAGTCCGCGCGTGACTGGCACCTCTACGCCTTCTGGGAGCACATTCTCGAACGGAAATCCGCCACGCCGGCCGGCTGCCCCTGGAGCTGCGAGAAAAACGCCGGCCTGGGCCAGGACTACTCGCCCGACATGTGCCCGCGCACGCTCGACATCCTCAGCCGCGCCGTCTTCATCGGGATCAACCAGTGGTGGACCGAGAGAGACTGCGACCAGATTGCCGGCGCGATCAACAAGGTGCTGGAGGCCTATTACGAGCCTCTCGACGGCGAGATCGGCTGGTAGGCACGCGAGACTCCGGACAGCTGACCGGCCGGGGAGCCCGCGCCCGCAGTCGAAGCGCGGGCTCCCGATAGTCCGGGCCGGGCGTCTGTAAGCGATGAAGGGAGGCCACCCTGCATCCCCAGATCGTTGAAAGCGAAGCGTTCACCGAGATCCCGGAAGTGATCGACGCGCTCGCCTTCCTTGGGAAGGGCCGGCGCCCAGCCACCGCGGATCTCTACGGCCACGACGCGGAGACGCTCCTCGAAGAGATGGACCACAAGGGCGTTCGCGAGGCGGTCGTCCACCACAACCTGTCGTGGCTCTCGCACCCCTTCGATGGCAACGCCGAGACGATGCGCCTCATCGCGGGAAAGCCCCGTCTCCGCCCCTGCTGGGCGCTCCTCTCGAAGGCTTCACGCGAGTATGGGTCGTATGAAGCGTACATCGAGGAGGCGGTCGCCCAAGGCGTACGCGCCTTCTCGTTCTTCCCGCGGTTTGGCGCCCTGCCGGCGGCCTACGACACGTCGCTCCGCGAGGTGGTGCGCGCGGGCACCTTCGCGCCCCTGGAGGAGCGGGGCCTGCCGCTCTTCATCGATTTTTCCGGAGACCCGGGCGCCGGCGTCGACTGCACCGACTACGAGGCGCTCCGCTTCCTTCTTGGCGCGCACCCGCGGCTGCCGGTGATCCTGTGCGAATACCGGCTCCGTGCGGGCAACCGCGTCTTCCCCGGCGTGATGGATGACCACCCCAATCTCCATCTGGAGACGTCCGGGCTGTGGAACTACCGATCGCTGGAGTTCGTGGCGCACCACTGGGGCGCGGAGCGGCTCATCTATGGCAGCCGGACGCCCTGGCGGAGCACCGGCCTGGCGCTTGGCATGGTGACGATGGCCGCGCTCACCGCGCGCGAGCGCGCCCTGATCCTGGCGGGCAACATCCGCCGGCTGATGGAGGGAGCGCGATGACTCCCCTACACCGAAAGTGCCTTCTGGGCGAGCGCCTCACCGGCGAGGTGCTTCTGGATTGCCACGCACACATCGGCCGGCACGCCGATTACGTCATCCCGGATGGCGAGCCGGAAGCCCTGGCGGCAGAGATGCGCCGGCTGAACATCCGCGGCGCGTTCCTCTTCCAGTTCGCCGGGGTGCAGACCGGCGAGGTGGCTTACGGCAACAACCTGGTCGCGGACGCCTGCCGGCGCGTGCCCGGGCGCTTCCTCGGCCTGGCGATGGTCAACCCCCTCTTCGAGCGCGACGTCCTGCCCGAGCTGGAACGCTGCCGTGACCTTGGCTTTGTCGGGATCAAACTGATCAACCGCTACCAGGGCTATCCCGACGACGGCCCGCTCCTCGATCTCATCTGCGGCTTCGCGCACGAGCACCGGATGCCGATTCTGAACCACTCGTGGGGGGCCCCGCTGGAGGAGCGGTTGCGGCGCTACCCGAACGCGCAGTTCATCACGGGGCACTGGGACCCAGGGCGGGCCTCGCTGGTTCGGGAGTACAACAACCTCTGGATCTGCACCTGCCTGCCGATTGCCCACGAGGCGTTCGAGCGCGGGATGCGCGACCTGCGACCCGACCGCGTGCTGTGGGGCTCCGATATGAGCGACCTGAACTTCGGCTGCGGGTTGGGCCCTATTCTCCTCGCGCGCGTGAGCGATGAGATCAAGCGCCGCGTCCTCGGCCTCAACATGCGCGAGTTATTGCAGACTTGCGGGATTCCCGAGCCCCCGCCCTGGCCCACGTAGGTGGCGGCGGGGGGTACCTCACGCGCATGTGCCAAGAAGGCGAACGCCCGCGTGTTGGCGAACTCCTACACACCGCGCGCGACGGCGACCGGGTTGCCCCGTGGCGATCCGGCGCACCCGGCACGCGCGTTTCCTACCGAAGAAGGAGAGAGCGATGGGCAAGCTGGCGATCCATGGTGGAGAGAAGGCGATCACGCGTCCTTTGGCCAGGCCATGGCCGGAGCGCGACGAGCGTGAGGAGCAGGCGCTCGCCGAGGTGGTGCGGAGCGGCATCTGGTGGCGCGGGGGCTATGCCAACGCGGCGGATTCGCAGGTGGGCCGCTTCGAGGATGCTTTCGCACGGTTCCACGACGCGAAATATTGCATCGCCGTCACCAACGGTACCCAGGCAATCGAGTGCGCGCTCAAAGCAGCGGGCATTGAAGCCGGCGACGAGGTCCTCGTGCCGGCGCTCACCTTCGTGGCAAGCGCCACGGCGATCGCTCTCGTGAACGCGGTGCCTGTCTTCGTGGACGTGGACGCGAACACCTATAACATCGACCCGGACGCCATGGAGGCCGCGATCACCGAGAGGACGCGCGCCGCAGTGGTTGTGCATAACGGCGGATACCCGTGCGACATGGACCGCATCCTGGAGATCGCGAAGCGCCGTGGAATCGCCATTATTGAGGACTGCGCGCACGCTCACGCCTCTCAGTGGAAGGGCGTCGGCGTGGGTGCCCTCGGATCGCTGGGCACCTTCAGCTTCCAGATGGGGAAGACGCTCACTTGCGGCGAGGGCGGCGCCGTTCTGACCAACGACCCAGAGCTGGCAGAAAAGGCCTACTCCTTCCATCACATCGGCCGGATCTCGGGCCGGCCCTTCTATGAGTTCCACCGGGTGGCATCCAACCTGCGGATGACGGAGTTCCAGGGCGCGATTCTCCTGTCGCAGCTCTCCCGCCTGGAGGAGCAGACGGCACGGCGCGAGCGCAACGCCACCTATCTCGCCAAGGGTCTCAAGGAGATCCCCGGCGTCGACCCGATCGAGCGCGATCCCCGAGTGACGCGCTGGGGTTTCTACTATCTGAACCTCTGCTATCGTCAGGAGGAGTTCGACGGCGTGCCGCGCGACCGGTTCCTTCAGGCGATCCAGGCGGAGGGCGTGCCAATGGCCGTGGGCGCGCATGGCCAGCCGATCTACAGGAACCCACTATTCCAGAGCATGAACTTCGGGCGCACCGGTTGTCCCGTGCGCTGCCCGCTCTATGGCAAGCCGGTGGATTACACGAAGACGGTCTGCCCGACCGCGGAGCGCGTCCACGCGACGCAGGCTCTCTCTCTCCCGCACGCGCTCTTCCTTGGCGAGACGACCGAGGAGATGGATCTCATCCTGGATGCTATCCGCAAAGTGCGTGCTCATGCCGATGAGCTGAGAAGCTGATTTCCCCGCCGGACCCGATAGTCGCGCGTGGTGGGATCACGGGCAAGAATGGAGGAACCCGATGGGAAGCCGCTACCTCTGGGCCATCGCCCTGATGCTCCTGCTTCCGGTCGAGACTGTGTGCGCCGATGTGATCTGGGAGAACGCGGCGATGCGCTTCACGCTCGGCGACAACGCGACCGCCCGCTCGCTCGTCGAGCGGGCGACGGGGCGTGAGTTGTGTGCGTCTCAGGCCAAACTGCCCGTGGCCACCGTTCTCGTAAGTGGCGAGGAACACCGGGCCGTCTCTGCGACCCGCGCCGGGGAGCAGCTCCAGCTGCGCTTTGCCGGCGTGGATACGCTCCTCACCTACGATGTGAGCGTAGAACCGGCCTGGATTCGCTTTCGACTGAGCAAGATCGAGGGCACGCGCCCGGAGCGCGTGACGTTGCTCCAGGTGCCCATCGCCATCACCGATAACGTCGGCCGCCGGCTCAACATCGCCTGGGACGATAGGACGGCCGTCTGCCTGATGGCCGCGAACCGCCAGGTGGACTGCGGCGCATCCACGGCGAAGGAAGGGGCGCGCCTCCGTGCCTCCAGCCAGGATTCCCCTGGCCCGCGACTGGAGGGCGCGTCGGCTGCGCTTCTCGTTTCGCCGACCACCGAGATCCGCCCGCTCCTGCGCCGGGCAGCGCACGCTTTCGGGCTGCTGACGAATGAGGCCCCCGACGGCACGTCCTCCAAAGAGACCGAAGATGTGCGAGGCGCCTACTGGTTCTTCACCCTCGGCCAGGAGGATGCCGACCGCATGATCGAATACTGCCGGCGCTCCGGCATCCGCCAGGTGCTAATCTCCAGTGGCTCGTGGTGCGCCTCGCCTGGGCACTATCTCTTCAACCAACAGCGCTTTCCCGATGGCGAGGCAGGTCTGAAGCGCCTTGTGGATAAGCTGCACGCCGCCGGCATCAAGGTGGGCATGCATGCCTTCGTCTCCAAGGTCGCGAAACGCGATCCCTACGTCACGCCAAAGCCCGACCGGCGCTTCTGGGTCGACCGGAAGAGCACCCTCGCAGGAGCGATCACCGCCGACCAGACGGAGATCCGCTGCGCAACCGATCTGCGCGACTGGCCCGGCAGCCCGGTCGCACAGCAAAAGACGTGGGAAGGCGGAGTGAAGAAGCACCAGGAGGTGATCCTGGGAGACGAGATCATACAATACGATTCGATTGGTCCCGAGGGCCGTTGGGACACCTTCCTGGGCTGCAAGCGTGGCGCCTGGGGCACGAAGCCCGCGGCGCACCCCGCCGGCACGGAGGCGCTCCATTATGGCGTCGATGGCTGTATCAACGGCTACATCATCGATCAAGAGACGGACCTGATGGATGAGGTCGCCGAGCGCCTGGCAGGTATCTTCAACCGTTGCGGCTTCGATATGATCTACTTCGACGGCGGCGAGGATGTGGACCGCAGGCGGTACTTCTACTATGCCTCGAACTTCCAGGAGCAGGCGATGCGTCGCTTCCAGCGCCGTCCCGTCATTCACATGGGCACGGTGATGACGCACCTCCTCTGGCACTCGTTCTCTCGAAGCGCCACAGTAGATACCTACATCAACACCCTGCGCGGAGCCATCGTCGCCGGCGCGTCCGTGGAGAACTGGCCCACCGTGCGCGGGCACATCGATAAGTCGGTGCGCTACATGCTCTCGATGCGCCAGGATCTGATGCCGGGCGAGCTAGGCTGGTTCGGCATTTGGCCCAAAGACCGCGATACCGACGGCCTCCAGTTTGACGAGTTCGAGTATCTGCTGTGCAAGTCACTCACTTATGACGCGCCCGTCTCCCTGGAGACGAGCTTCGAGCAGATGGAGGCGCACCCGCTCACCCCCGGATTGCTGGATCTTTTCCGGGTGTATGATGACCTGCGCATGCGCCGCGCCGTGGACGAGGCGACGCGGAAGCAGCTCGCCGAGCAGGGCAAAGATTTCGCCCTCTTGCTCGCTCCCGGGAAGGCCCCGCGATTCATTCCGGTGGAGCCTCTGGAGAAGGTGGGCGGCAGCCGGGATGTGCGCGCCTGCGTCGGTGAGATCGAGAACCAGGGCGTGGCCACGATCTGGCACGCTTTCCGTGATGGCCAGCTGCTCCTCGATCTCCAGCCGCGCGAGGTTCGCGCCACGAATCTGGAAGGCCGTCAGATCCAGGTCACGACCGAGGCCGGCAAGGCCATCGTCCCAGTAGGGCCGGTGCGCACCACGCTTTATTTCCCCGGGCGAAGCGCGGCACAGGTGAGCGCCCTCCTGGAGCGTGCCGCGGTGCGGACCCGCCCCCCGACTCGCATCTTCATTGAAGCCGAGGCCTATTCTAGGATCGAGGGCGCGATGGCGAAGGGATCGACCGTGGGAATCCGGGAGCCAGAAGCCAGTGGCGATGTGATCGTGCCGACGAAGGCGGCCGACCGCGCCCAACCCCAGCCCTGGTACTGCGAGTATACCGTGCAGATCCCGCACGACGGACGATGGACCCTCTGGGCACGCGTCCGCTACCCGAGCGGAGCGGACGACTCCTTTGCCGTCGTTCTGCTCGACGAGGAGCCCACGCTCGCGATGTCGAAGGTGCTAGGGAACTGCGGCCAGCACGACAAGAAATGGCACTGGACCGGGCGTGGGGGGGGTTCGACCACGCCTCCCCCCGGCGTACCGGTCGCCTTCAACCTGAAGAAGGGGCCGTTCACCTTCCGGATTTACGCGCGCGAGGGCGCTGGCCAGCTCGCGCTCGCGCCCCGCATCGACCGCCTCTGCCTCAGCGATATCGATACTCCGCCCGGCGAGGATGAGTGACAGGGCATCGCTCGCTACCGAAGGCACGTTGTGACGCTCGCGCGGTTCTGCTTCGCGGAGCCGCGCGGCGCGTGCCCGGCTTCAGAGCGGAGTGTCGGCCGGCCGTTGAGAGGAGAGCGGTAGGGGTCACGGGGTGAGATGTAGCGTGCCGGCGAAGCGGTTTTGCTCATCGACCAGGATCATCCGGGGCTCCACCGGCTCATCGGTGAGCACGAACGCCGCGATGATCACCTTATCGCCCACGCGCACGCGGTGCGCCGCCGCGCCGTTGACGCAGATGATCCCGCTGCCGCGCTCGCCGGGCATCACGTAAGTTTCGAAACGCTGGCCGTTGGTCACGTTCCAGACGTGGACCTTCTCGCCAGGCACCAGACCGGCCCGCTCGATCAGGTCACGGTCGATGGTGATGCTGCCCACGTAATCGAGGCCGGCATCGGTCACAGTCGCCCGGTGAATCTTACTCTTGATCACTGTGATGAGACGCACGCTCCATACTCCCTGGGCCGCGGACGCACACCGGCGGCCCAGTGGGAATTATAGCACTGCCTGCCCGCTCCGTCAAACGCGGCACGCGGCGCGCCCATTCCAGGCGGGCGTTGACGCCCATCCCCGGCTGTGATAAGATACGCCCATGGGAAACACCTTCGGCCATGCATTCCGTATCACGACGTGGGGCGAGTCGCACGGCGGCGCTGTCGGCGTCGCCATTGACGGTTGCCCCCCTGGGATGGAGCTCTCCCTCGAGGAGATCCAGCGCGAGCTCGATCGACGCCGGCCGGGTCAGAGCCACATCACGACACCGCGCCAGGAGGAGGACCGCGCGCAAATCGTCTCCGGGCTGTTTGATGGGAAGACGCTGGGAACCCCCATCTGCATCCTTGTCTGGAACAAGGATGCTCGCCCGGAGGCCTACGCCGACTTCCGAACGATTTACCGGCCATCCCACGCCGATTTCACCTATCAGGCGAAGTATGGCATCCGCAACTGGCAAGGCGGAGGCCGCGCCAGCGCGCGAGAGACGATTGGCCGCGTTGCCGCCGGCGCCGTTGCCCGCAAGCTGCTCCGCACCTTCTCGGATACGCACATCGTCGCCTACGTGCGCCAGGTCCACACCGTGACGGCCAACATTGATCCGGAGTCGGTGACTGAGGAGAGCGTGGAGGCCACCCCAGTCCGCTGCCCGGATCCCGACGCAGCGCGCGAAATGATCGCCCGCATCGAGGCCGCCCGAGAGGAGGGCGACTCGCTCGGCGGGGTGGTCGAGTGCGTAATTCACGGCGCGCCCGCCGGCTGGGGCGAGCCGGTTTTCGACAAGCTGGATGCTGATCTGGCGAAGGCGATGCTCTCGCTTCCGGCGGCCAAGGGCTTCGAGGTCGGATCTGGATTTGCCGGCACGCGGCTCAAGGGCTCGGAGCACAACGATCCCTTCACCAGCGAGGGAGGTCAGATTCGCACACGGACCAACCGCTCCGGCGGCATCCAGGGAGGGATCTCCAACGGCCAGCCGATCCTTTTCCGCGTCGCCTTCAAGCCGACGGCCACCATCTCGCGCGAGCAGGAGAGCGTGGATGAAGCGGGCAACCCTGTGCGCCTGGTGGCCCGGGGCCGGCACGACCCGTGCGTGCTCCCCCGTGCCGTCCCCATCGTGGAGGCGATGGCCGCCCTCGTCCTAGCCGACCACTTCCTCCGCCAGCGCGGCCAGTGCGGAGCGTGAATCAAGTATTAATCAGGCGGCCTGCATTCCCGTAGGGTAGGAAGCACTTCCCCTGCTCTGGCGGGCGGCTTCCCAAAAAGCGTGCCGGTAGCGCCCCCGTCCTCAGACGGGGGCGCTACCGGCAGTACTGCGGCCTATTCCGCTGCTGGTACGCCGGGACTCACCCGTGCGCCAGCCGGCTTACCGACCCCGCGCGGCGCTCACCCGGACGGTGCGCGTCGCCTTCACTCCCGAGGCAGTGTCTTTGAACTCCAGGCGCCATTCTCCCGGAGTGTCATTCAGCGCGAACGGGATCACCGCCGTGCCCTGCCCATTCGGGCACTCGATGTTCGTGGAGTAGAGGCGATGCGGCTTCTGCGCCCCGGGCGCGAAGACGCTGACATGGACCACGTGCCGGCCCGGCGTGCCCTCGGAGGCCGCCACACTCGCGCGCACCGTCACGGTTTCGCCCGCGGTGGCCGTCGCTGGTGCCTGCGCACGAACCTCGCGCACCTGGTAAGGCAACAGCGCATAGAGGAGCGGACGCCCGCGAGAGATCTTCACCCGCCAGGAGGAGGTTCGCCCCTGCCCCATGGGCTTGCCCTCGCGCACGTCGTAGACAAACGCCGGCTGCGGCAGCGTGAGCGTCGCTTCCTGGGCTGGCTGGCCAGGCTCGAGGATATCCTGCTCGAGCGCGAGGTACTTCAGCCCGCCGTCAACAAAGAGCGACTGCTCGATGCACTGCGCCCGGCCAGACGCCGTCCATACCCGCGCGTAGGGCTGCACGCCCGCGGTAGCGATCGCGTTGCCAAGCACCTCGAGAGCCTGGTCGGCGTGGCTGGTCGAGCGTACGGCGCGATAGGTCTGGAACGGCACGTTCACCAGGAGGGTCCGGCCCTTGCCGAAGGTGTGGGAGACGATGATGGGGGTCTCGCCGCTGCTGAACTCGGCATGACCTCCGGCGAGGCGCACGTCCGGTTCCATGATCGAAACCTTCAGCGTCTCGTCCGCGAGCATCGGAATCGAGCTCTCCACCGGCTTGCGAGTGAACGCCGCAAGCCCGGCCGGGCTGCGCACGCCGAAGAGGTCGTCGAACGGTCGGGACTGCCGGATCACGCCGTTGCTGGTGAGGATGCCTGCGCGGCCATCCGCGACGAGCGTGCCTCCTGCCGCCACCCAGTCGCGGATCGCCGCCACCTGCTTATCCGAGAGGCAGGTCGCCAGCGGCAGGAAGAGCACCTTGAACTGAGAGAGCACCTTCGGATCGGCCTCGACCTCAGCTGCGGCGACATAGCGGTACTGGCAGCCAAGATCCTCGATCGCCTGCAGGAGGCCGCGGTGGTCATCCAGCCAGCCAGCGCCCGCGAACGGAGCGTTGGGCACTAGCTCTTCGGCAAGCCGGGCCGCGTAGTAATCGGTGTGCGAGTACCACACGCCGATGCGGCTATCGTCGCGCTTCGCGCCGACAAGCAGCCTGCCAGGCCCAGCGCGGATCTCATCCACCGATCGGAAGAACCACTCGCCCATCGCTGCGACAGAGGTATCCGGGTTGAACGGAGTGTAGTCGCACCCCCACAGGGTCCACCACCATGAGGAGTTGTGTCCCTTGAAGAGGTGGTGCCAGGCGACCGCCGAGAAGCCGTCTTCCTTATCGGCGACGATGTTGCTCCATTCACCCGTCAGCGCGCCTGGCCGCGCGAAGGAGCGGACCAGCTCGCCCTGAGGGAAGTACGTCGTGTACACCTGGTTGAGATCCAGGTTCTGAGAGAGGCGGTGGAAGTCGTATCCCGACTGCCAGTGGTAGCCGAGGAAACCATCCCAACCCACCTTCGCGCCCGGGTCTTCCTTGCGCACGACCTCGGCGAAGCGTTCATGCGCCAGGGCAAACGCCTCGTCCATGAAGGCGCGGTGGTCGAACCACGCGGCGAAGCTCTCCTTTTGTTTGGCGGCCTCGGCGAACCACATCGGCGCGCGGATCGCATCGAACCCGGTGTAGCGTGTCTTCCAGGCCGCATTCAGCGCCTCGATGGTGCCGTAGCGCGCCTGCAGCCACTTTCGGAACTCCGCCATCGTCTCGGGCGCCGCGCACACCTCCACGGTGGACCGGCAGAGGTAGTTCTCATCGCCCAGGGTGTAGGCCGCAGGCCGGTAGGGCACCGCCTGCCGGGTGGCGATCTGGATCGATGCGCTCTCGCGCTCCAGGAACTTCGTATCGAACAGCCCTGGCTTCAGAACATTCCCCTCGCCCCCTTCCCCGGCGATCCGCGTGACGTAGGGCACAAGGCGCAGTCCAGAGCGCGCGGCAAGCGCGTATTCGCGCGCCGCCCCGGCGTCGGTGTAGCCGCGCATGTGGCAGAGATCCATCATCTCCGTGCCCAGGTCGAAGCTCGCGCGATTCGTCTTCCGGATGACCGGGTCGCCACCCGGATAGGACCAGAGGAGGACCGTGAAGTCGTCATACGGGTAGGGCACGGGCACGGTGAACCGCTCGCTCCGGATGGCCAGCACGCGTTCGCCCACGAGAAGCGTGCTATCGAGCTGGTGATATACCGTTACCGCCGGCGGGAGCCTCAGCTGCGCCTGTGCCTTCCCGTTGGCACCCACGGGCGAGACAGCCCTGGCAACCAGCCGGTCGAACGCATCGCGAACCTCCCAGCGCATCGATGCCGCCTGGCCCGCGGGCAGCGAGCCCACCGTCGCCTCGCACGCCAACACGCCGCCGGAAGTCAGCGAGACCATCGGCACCGCTTCCGGATGAACCCGAACCGAGGGGTTGAGCGCGATCTCACGGATCTCCGGGCCACCAGTGACCTCGACAAGCGCACACCCGAAGCCGAGGCACTCGCGCTGAGCATTGCGTGCGGCCACGTCCACAAAGTAGCGCCGACCGGCAGGGAGCGCGGGGAGCGAGAGCTGCGCCTTGCCGTCAGCAGGCTTCTGCGTTCCCTGGTAGACAACCACGTCGTGGTCGTCCTGAACGCGCACGAGCAGGTCAGCAACGCCCTCGCCCTTCACCTGCGCGGGAAGCGCGAACGGCGCGCCCGCGGCGGGCTTAGACTGCGGCGCCTGAAGAGCGACCTGCGCGCGGGCCGGCCGGCTAGCCGCCAGGAGCATGGCGCGTGCGTGCCAGGCGAGGATCCGGTCGGTCGCGCCGTCGAGACCCTCAATGGCGCTGTTCAAAGGCACGAGGCAGGAGTAGGAGCCGAAGCGGGCGGTGAAGACGATCACACGCCCGTTCCCGAAGCGGTATGCCTGGAAGGGAGGCTTGTCGCTCAGCCGGCCGCGCTCGCCCTTACCCAGGCCGTGGAACTGCTCCCAGGGGAATCCCTCGAGCAGCTGCGCCGTCAGCGCCTCGTCCGGCGTAGCCACAAGCTCCTTGGGCCACGCCGCGATCGCTCTGGCATCTCCGGTGAGGAAGAGCCCCTTCCCTGCGCGCACCTGCTCGACGATCGTATCGCGAACCCGCGCCGGGATTGCATCGGCGTTGAGCCCGGCCACGAAGATCACCTCGCGCGTAGGATCGGTGCACGCGCGCGTCGCCAGGCGTTCCACGACGCCCGCGCCGAGCGGACCAACCCCCGTCTGCGCGCGGTAGGGATAGCGCTCCGTGTCCACGAGAGCGTTCGCCGAGTCAAAGTAGACGTGCTTCACATCCATTTCGAGCCGGCGCGCCAGCTCCATCGTATCATAGGCACGCCAGCGCGGCGTCAGGAGTGCCACGCGAACCGGCTCGCCCGGCAGCTGCGATGCCCAAGGGAAGCCGAGCGGCGTCGGATCCGGACGCCAGATCTCCTGCGGGCGGCGGAGCATCTCCTCGTCCTTGCGCGCAATGAGCTTCATCCGCTCCCGATCCGTCGGCATCATCGGGAGGGGCTTCTCCGGATCCGCCTTCGCGATCCGGGCGAGCGCCTCGCACTCTTGATCGGCTGACCGGCGGAAGTAAGCGCGCGTCTCCTCCGGGTCGGGAATGCTCGGGAAGGCGTAGAGCGCCAGGGCGAAGTCGCGTCGGCCCGGGGCGAGCGTCAGATTCACGTACTCGGCATACCCACCGATATCGTCCAAAGTCACGCGCGAGAACGCCGTGGTGTCGCCCAGAATAAGCCCGGCCGATCCATCACCCATCCGGCCCTGGAGAGTGTCCTCGAGAAGTACCCACCGCTCCTTCGAAAGGTCGAGCGGGACGCTCTTCCCTGTAGTCAGCGTCCGCGTGGCGGTCGTGACGCTCCGCTGCCAAGGCTTGGCGAAGGTAGCCGGGTAGGACAGCAGGCGCAGGCGCGCTTCCTTGATCTCCGTCTTCGGTTGATAGCTGCCCACGAAGAGGAGCTTGTCGCTGCCGGCAGTCACCGCGAATCGGATGGTCGCCGTCACCTTCGGGGTATCCCACACGTACTCCACCATGGCGTCTTGGCCATGCTGGCGCACCACCCGGAAACGCGCGCGTGTGTCGTTGATGTTGTGCCCGTCGAAGGTCCAGGCAAAGAACCCCTGATTATACCAGAGGCACTCCGACGGCCCGATGAGCCCCAGGGGGGTGAAGCCGAGCGTCGGCGCCCACTTGGCGAAGTGGATCTTCTGCGGGTCGTCGCTGCGCTCCACGATGTCGTAGCGGAGCGTGTAACTCGCTGAAGCCGTCGCCAGGGTGACATCCTGGGTGACGTTGCGGCCCTTTTGTATCTGGCGCGTCTTTGGCGGATGGACCGTCACCGTGGCATCACGGTCCTCCAGCTGGGGTTGCGCACCCGTCGTGGCAAATAAGAGCATCAGGAGCGGAGCAAGCAATCGCTTCATCGCTGGTACCTCCTCGAACCGGAGTCGCCGCTATGGATGCGAGCGCGGCTTCCCGCGGCTCGTTCTGCCTACAATAGTTACCTAGAAAAGTTGCCCGCAGAGCGAGGTGTTTCCTGCAGGGGCTTCGCGTGTCACGCAGGGCAACGGATAGGACGAAACAGGGCGAACACAAAAAGCTCGCCCTAATAAGCGTTCGTTCGGGTAATCTGGCACCCGCCCCAGAGAAGGGGAGCGACCGCGCGGGTCTCGAACAGGCCGCCGGGGGGAATGTAATCCGAGGGTGCCCTCACCGGCCCATCCATGTCCGTCCCTTCATCCGCGGTATTGACGATCACCCTCTGGGCACGCGCATCCGCACCGCCAGCACCCGGGGGATCTCTGTCGGGCGATACCAGACCGAGTTCAGCGTGGCGGGCTCGTCGGTTGGCGCATACGCGGGCTCCTCGAGGGCATCCACAACCAGACCATTCCGAAAACCGGCGCCCAGCAGCACCTGCAACGGGCGATGGAAATAGTAATGCGTTCGCGCCTGGCCAAGGATGCCGATGCCTCGGTACGCCTCCGGAGTGAGATAGCGGCTCATCTTCACGCCCGTGCTCGTCTTGATGCCCGTTTCATCCTCGACTGACTCGGCGAAGCGGGCCACGCCAGGGGCCTCGAAACAAGGGTGAAACAGGGTGAAAACAAACCAGCCACCCGGCTTGAGGATGGCCGGCAACGCCTCAAAGAGGGGCTCGATGACAGCCATATCCATGAGCGCCATCGTGGCAACGGCGCCATCAAACCGGGCCGTTCCAAGCAGCAGCAGCGCCTCGCGGTCGGCCGCATCGACCACGTGATACTCCAGGCGCTCCGCGAGGTGGGCGGGAACGCGCTGCCTGGCCCTCCGGATGAAACTCTCGCTAATATCGATGCCGACGACGTGCGCGCCCAGCTCTGCCATGCGCCGGCCGAACCGCCCTCCCCCGCACGCCACGTCTAGCACAGTGGCGCCGGCCACGTCGCCGATCAGGCGTTCCGTTGCTGGCTCCACCAACTCCCGCTGGAAGTCATTCCCGTCGCCAATCTTGTCGTCCCACCACTCAGCCTGGGCATCCCAAATCTGGCGCACTTCCTCGCGCAGGTCCTCCCGCTCCAGACGGGACCGCGATTCGTCCAACCTCTGCTCTCCCTTCCGCTTGTCTCCCTCCCGGCCTGCGGCAAAGGGGTGCTCGCCAGGCACGCGAGGCGTACCGCATTCTTTTCGACGCGTGCGCCCCGCGTGCCTCTCATTTCTCCGAGGTCAGCCAGATGTCGTTGGCACCCCCTTCATACTTCCGGAAGTCGGGAGTCGGCGTCACCGGGGGCGCGGCGGAGCCCGGTTGGTAAACGCTGAATTCGGCTTTCAGCCACTTGACATGCCCGTCCGCGAAGGCAAAGTTCGCCCCATCCATGTGAGGCGCATCGGGCGTCTTCCACCCGCAGGCGTCCGTCACGTTTCCGTACGCCGCGCCGCAGGATGAGCCAGCGGGACGCCTCCACGAGCTGGGCAACATGCACTGGTGGAAGGAATCGGCGCAGATAACCGTCTGCGCCGGCTTGGCGATGGTGGCCATCGACGCGGGCACTCGATTCGCCGCGGACCAGCCATGGCCGATGTACTGGCTGTATCCGTACTCGCGCCGGGTGGATGGGCACAGGAGGACGCCGCTGTTCTTGACGTAGGGCTGGACGCCGACGGCATGCCAGCGCAGATCGTGCTTTTCCGTGACCGGGTTGTAAACCAGGTTGTTGATAAACGTCTCGTCGTAGTCCTGGGCGTATTGAAGCAGCGCCATCGCGATCTGCTTGAGGTTAGATTGGCAGCTCGACTTCCGTGCGTTCTCCCGTGCCTTGGCAAAGACAGGGAAGAGGATGGCAGCGAGGATGGCGATAATCGCGATCACCACCAACAGCTCGATCAGGGTAAACCCGTGGCTCCGTCTGGATAGTACAGCCATGGTCCTCTCCTTTCGTCCACGCAACAGGCGGGTAGCTGCTCTGGCAGGTGGCAGCCACCTGCCGAGTGGCAGGCAGACAGATCCAGGATGGCGCCCCTGGGCGGCAAGGCGCCGGCCCTAGGCCGCGCTGATCTGCGATAGGGCCCGGGAAGAGAGGCCCGGCGAGAGCACCCAGGCTGGCCGGCGAACGGCAGTGCTCCGCGGCATTACTCTGATAGCCGACTATAGCATGCGCGGATCGCTCCCGTCAACGAAAACGGCGGTGTTACCGCGGATGAAGGGGATGGGCGCGGGCCTTCGGGCCCGCGCGATATGTAGTGATGCCGCTCGCCTCGCGCTATTCGGCGGGGAGAGGCATGTGGCGCTCTCGGAACGCCTTGTAGTCGGCGAGCATCTCTTGAAGCAGGCGCGGGATCTCCAGGCCGTAAGGGCAGCGTGACATGCACTCGCCGCACTCCCGGCACTTCTCGATCCGCATCATCCGCTCGGCCCATTCCTCCGTGAGGAGCGGCTGGTAGGGCGAGCGCCGCAGGAGGAGGCTCATGCGCGCAGCCATCGGGATCGGGATCTCTTCCGGGCACGGCTGGCAATAGCCGCAGCCGCGGCAGAAGTTGCCCGCGAGCTCCTGGCGGTCGCGCTCGATCTCGGCGCGCAGCGCGGCATCCAGCATGGGCGGATCCGAGGCCAGCGCCAAGAACTCCTCCAGCTCCTCCATACGCTGGATCCCCCAGATCGGCACGACGTTCTCGAACTGCCAGAGGAAAGCGAAGGCGGGGCGCGCTTCCGTCAGCAGGCCGCCACAGAGGGGTTTCATGGCGATCACCCCCACATCCGCCTGCTGGCAGTGCCCAATGAGTGCCAGCTCCTCCATCGACGAGATGGCGGAGAACGGGAACTGCAACGTATCAAAAAGCCCGCTCTCTACGGCCTGGAGGGCACGCTCGCGGCTATGATTCGTAAAGCCGATGAAACGGACCATCCCCTTCTCGCGTGCTTCCAGCAGTCCCGCGTAGGATGATCCTGGGTCCTCGGGGTCGGGCATGGCGCGAGGATTGTGGAGCTGCAGCAGGTCCACGTAATCGGTCTTCAGGTTGCGCAGGCTCTTTTGCAGGTCCTGGAGGACTCCCTCGCGGCTCTTCGCGCTGCTCTTGGTGGCGATCACAACGCGGTCGCGCACCCCGCTCAGCGCATCGCCAATCTTCTCTTCGCTATCGGTGTAGCCCCGGGCGGTGTCGTAGAAGTTGATGCCGGCATCATAGGCGCGGCGCAAGATTCGCACCGCCTCCGCGTGCTCCACGCGCTGCAGCGGCAGCGCGCCGAATCCCACTCGCGTTACCATCAGGCCCGTACGGCCCAGTCTGGTCTTCTCCATCCATCCTCCCCCAGTCGAGTGCGGGCATCGGCCAGCCGCCGATGGCCTCAGATGCGCGCGCCAGTGCCCCTCAGACCCTCGTCGTTACGGACAACGTCGCGCCAGGCTCCATGAGGCAGCTTCCGCAACCTGGGCGTCGATTGCGGGCCGCAGCCGCAGACGTAATTCGAGCCGCTGGCACCCAGGCGCTTGCGAAAGCGCTCCCACATCTCCCAGGATTCGGTGGAGAGCGACACCGGCACCTCGCGGTTCCACTTGCGAATCTCCTTCAGGTAGAAGTCGTAGATCTTCGCGCGCATCGCCTCCGGGAAGGGGCGTGTCACCGTCGTTCCCATCTCCTCCACGCTGGCCTCTGCGGCAGCGAGGAACTCTGGATCGATGCGGTCGCGGCCCAGGCGGCGGATCATCTCATCACAATCCATCCACATAAAGCAACAGAGGGAGATCACATCCGGATTGGTGCGCGTCAGCGCCATCTCCACGGTCCGTGCGGCATCCTCACGCCAGCCGCGCACCGGGATGATCGGCTTGAACTTGTAGCGGACGGTGTAGCCCGCTTCCTGGCACTTGCGCGCCGCCTCGATGCGTTCCTCGGTGGTTCCCGTCTTCGGCTCGAGCACCTCGCTTTGCGTCGGCCCCGCCAGGCTCCAAACGATGATGGTGTTCCCCTGATGCTTCAGGGGGAGCATCCAGTCCACGTTCCAGCTCTTGGTGTGGATCACCAGATAGCGGTCCTGGAGCGTTCCGAAATACTCGATGATAGGACCAAGGCAACCGAGCTCCGGCTCCAGGCACGGCACATCGGCATCGTCCTCCAGCAGGTAGGTGAGCTGCCAGGGGTGGCGCTCGATCAGCTTGCCGAGGTGGAGCAGGTACTCCTCGACGTTCACCATTGTGGCGAGAATGCCGCCCAGACCGCAATAGGCGCAGCGATGCAGGCATCCCGCCTGGAAATGAATCCGCCAGCATGCCCGGCACACCTTCTGGCGCCGGCGTGGGTCCTCCTTGAGCCCCGCGGGGAACCAGATGAAGGCGCCGTCGCCCAGGAGCATCTCGCGGAGATGGCCGCCGATGCCTGTCTTCGCCTCATCAAAGCGCTTAGCGCGCTCCTCCAGGCGGTCATCAAAGCGGAAAGTGTTGAAGACGAGGATGGGATCGCGCACCTCGGGCTTGGCGCCCATCGCGCCCAGGCCATCGGTCCAGCGTCCGGCCTGGATCAGCTCGGGCAGCTCCTCATCGGTATAGACGACCGGCTGCTGAGGGCGCTCCAGCGCGGCACACACGCGCTCGACGCGCTCGCGGAGGCGTGGCTCGGCCATCGTGCTTTCGTGGGCATACACGGCGGGTGGGTCGATGCGGTACATAGGCGCTCACTCCTTCATTCGTCCTGAAAGCGAACGCGACACGAGGGCGAAGGCTCGCGATGGGTCTGGACTGCATCGCCCTGGCCCTCCCCCTGCTGCACACGGCGCCCCGACAGGGCGCGCCCGTGATCAGCAGATACGCCGGACGGAGATGGAGTTCCTACCGGTTGCCGGCCATCCTGGGGCTGGTAAGTCTTACCCCAACGCGCGAGGAGGGAGCGCCCGCCACGCTGGCAGGCCAGGTCGTTTAGGCCACTTCACGGATAAAGGGGCTGCCACTGGAAGGAGCCGGGGCGCCATTTGACGTGGCCATCCGCCCAGAGGATGACCGACCCCTCGAAGTGCGGCGCGCCGGTATACTCCAGACCAGGCGTATCCCGGTCGCCAGGTTGTCCGGACGGATCGCCGGCGAGCGGCACCTGGTCGGGCGTCTGATAGGGGCTACCCGGAATCCGCTGCAGCCGGTGATGCCAGCGCACGTGCGGGATCACATAGCCAGTGTAACGCTGGTCGATGCCGCACCAGACGACGGACTTCTGCTTATACACGGCGCTCTTGCAAAACCAGATGTCGCGGTTGCCCACGTAGGTATTCAGCGCGTGGTGCAGGAGATCGGCACGGTACTCCGGAACGGCAGCGCCGGCCGATGTCCAGAGGTTGTGCCAGGGTGGAAACCGGCCGTTCCAGTCGCGCTCGTAGAGCGTATAAGCGACGTAGAGCTGGCGCAGGTTGTGGGTGCAGGCTGTCTGATGCCCGCGCGAGCGCGCGCGGGTGAGCACAGGTAGGAGCACTCCGGCCAGGATGGCGATGATGGCTATGATGACCAGCATCTCCATGAGCGTGATACCCGGCGGCGCACTGAGCCTCCACTGGCTTCGTTTCACGGCGCGCCTCCTCTCCTGGCCCTCAGTTTGGCGCTGCAGGACTGAAAGCCTCAACGACGCGCGTCCTATCTGTTCGACGCCCGCCGACCTGCATCTGTTCCCGATCATGCAAGAGGCAGCCGATTGGCTACCAGAGGATGCGCTCGTCTCCAATGCGACGGGTGAAGCGGATCGAGTCCAGATACTCCAGGATCGGCACGGCGTACTTCCGGCTGGAGCCAGTCAGGTCGCGAAACGCCGCGGCGGTGATCTGCCCATGGGCAGCAATGTGCTCCGAGACCAGCGCCTTGATCCGCTCGATGGCATCGGCGAGCAGGTAGAGATCGGGCGTGACCCGCGCAACCCGGCCCATCTCCGCAAGCGCGTTGAGAATCTCCCGCGCGCGCGGGCCCTCGGTGGCAACGAGCTCCGCCGCGCTCGGCGGCGAGAAAGGCGTCACCCCCAGGCGCGCCTCGATGCGAGCGGCAAGCGCCTCCTGCTCCGGAGTGAGGGAGACGGCATGCCCCGGCCGGCGCACCCCATTCCCCTGCACCTCGACCCGCCCCTCGGACGCGAGCCGCTGCAGCATCAGCCCGAAAGTGCCCCCCGGAACGGCGCGCGCGCCCCGCGTGTGCAGCTCCTCACGGGGCATCCACTCGCGGAGGGGATTGGCCTGATGAAACGCATCCATCACCGCGACCAGGCGTTCCGCCAGCGCGCTCCACCGCTCGCGATGCACCACCGCCTGCGCTGAAAGCGCGACCAACACCCCCTCCTCAACGAGCGTTCCTACCTCCGCACGCACTTCCTCGACGGGGCGGTGCTGCGCCGCGGCGAGCGCCGGCACCGTTGTCCCCGTGTCACCGGCATCATAGACGGCACGCGCCAGCAGATCGAGCGGACCGCCGCTCTCACGCACGCGAAGCCCGGCGAGAACGTCCTCCTGAAAACGCCGATGCTTCCGGGGCGTGGCATCCAGCACAACGCCACCACCCAGGGTGACCATCGGTGAGTAAAGCCGGATCACGAAGGGATCCCCGCGCATCACAGCGGTGGGACTCTCCAGACGAAACTGCACCAAGCCCGTCTCACCCGGGGCCAGCTCGTGCCGGTCGAGGAGCGATACCCGGCCGATCACCTCCGCGGTGCCCGCGTGCAACCGGATCCGCGTGCGATCCGCCAGGGGACGCTCGAGGCGAGGGAGAAGCTGGAGCCGGGCATCGATGAGATGCGTCGCGCGCAGGCTTCCGGGCGTGGCGCACGTATCGCCACGCTCCACCTCTTCGACCTCCACGCCGACCAGATTCAGGGCCGCGCGCGACCCCGCCACGGCCTCTTCGACCTTCCGCCCGTGCATCTGCACCTGACGGACGCGCGTCTGCCGGCCCGCAGGAAGCAGCTCCACGGTATCGCCGACGCGCACCCTTCCGGAGGCCACCGTTCCCGTCACCACCGTGCCAAACCCAGGCATGGTGAAGACCCGGTCCACCGGCAGGCGGAATGGGCCCACGGCGCTCCGCTCGCGCACCGCGCGGGCCAGGCGATCCAACTCCGCGCGCAGGCGATCGATTCCTTCGCCCGTCACCGAGGATACCCGGATCACCGGGGCGTCTGCCAGGAAGGTGCCCGCGATCGCCTGGCGGAGGTCCTCCTCCACCACATCCAGCCACTCCTCGTCAACGAGGTCCACCTTGGTCACGGCGATCACGCCGGCCGGCACATGCAGGAGGCGCAGGATGTCGAGGTGCTCGGTGGTCTGGGGCATCACGCCTTCATCGGCGGCTACCACCAGGATCACCACGTCGGTGCCCCCGGCGCCCATGAGCATATTCTTCAGAAAGCGCTCGTGCCCGGGCACATCCACGATCCCGGCAAGCACTCCGGAGGGAAGCTCCAGGTGGGCGAAACCCAGCTCGATGGAGAGGCCCCGCTCCTTCTCCTCCTTCAGGCGATCGGTATCGATGCCTGTCAGCGCCTTGATCAGGGCCGTCTTACCGTGATCCACATGTCCGGCGGTCCCGATGATGATCTGTTTCATGGCAACTCCCATTATAGCATAGGGCCGCGCGAATTGCTTGACTTGCGGCCGCGGCGGTGTTACACTCGCGGGGAAGAGGATGCCACTCGATGCAGCACGATCCGAACGCCCCCTGGGGAGCCGATAACCCGCTCCCGCCTCGCCGCTCCGGACTGGAACTGATCTGGGAGGGCAAGTATGACGCCTGCGGGAGGCGCCGCGGGCCATCCCTCCCGCCCTTCCCGGTGACCCTCCGCCGCCGCGAAGTGGTCGACCCGCCCCCCGACGCTCCCGCTCGCCCGATGAGCGGGGTGTTCCGAAACCGCCTCATCCGGGGTGACAACAAGCTGGCGATGGCCGCTCTCCTCCCAGAGTTTCGCGGGCGCGTGAATCTGGTTTACATCGACCCGCCCTTCGCCGCCGGCGCCGACTTCCGAGCAGACGTCGCCCTTGGCGAGGATCCGGCAATCATCCGAAAGGCGCGGTCCGCCCCCGAAGCTATCGCCTACCGGGATGCCTGGGGAACCGGCGCCGACTCCTATCCCCAGATGATGTACGAGCGTCTCGTGCTGATTCGAGAGCTGCTCTCGCCGGATGGCAGCCTCTATATTCACTGTGACTGGCGTGCCAACGCCATGTTGCGCCTCATCTGTGACGAGATCTTCGGCGTCGAGTGCTTCCAGCGCGAGATCATCTGGCGGATCGGCTGGGTCTCCGGCTACAAGGCGGCCGCGGCCAACTGGATCCGAAACCACGACACCATCCTCTTCTACACGCGCGACCCAACCCGGTTCACCTTCAACAAGGAGTATCTCCCCTACCCGCCCGGCTATCGTCGGCGGGATGGCTCGCCCCCGCGCGGGCCGGGGTATCCCCTGGAGGACACCTGGAACTGCAGCGAGATGGACCGGCTCGACTCCATCCAGATTAAGAGCTTCTCGCGCGAGAAGGTAGGCTACGAAACGCAGAAGAACGAGGCGCTCCTGCGCCGCATCATCCGCGCCTCCTCAAACGAGGGAGACCTGGTAGCCGACTTCTTCTGCGGATCGGGCACCACGCTTGCCGTTGCCGAGGAGCTGGGCCGGCGCTGGATCGGGTGCGACATCGGGCGGCACGCGCTCCACATCGCGCGCAAGCGCCTGATTGACCGGCAGCGCAGCCTGACGGCCAAAGGATCGCCCTGCCAACCCTTCGACACCTTCGATCTGGAGGACGCCGAGCGATGCTGGTGGTTCTCTCACCGGCTTTCCGCGAGTGAGGAGAACTACCGCCGCACCCTGCTGGAGCACCTGGGAGCCACTCCCCTGGCCTCTTCCCCGGTGCAGAGTGAATCCGGCGAAGAGAAACCCCTGCCCGGGTCAGGTGTCTTGCATGGGCAGCGCGGGGACGAGCTGGTGCACATTGCACCCCCGGGGGCCCGCTTCAGCCGCGCCGATCTGGAACAGGCGCTCGCCGCCGCGCGTGGACGAGGCGGCAATCGCCTCGTCTGCCTGGCCTGGGAGTTCGAGCCCGACTTGGCGCGCCGGGCAGAGTGGCATGGCAATGCCCGCCTCCTCGTGATCCCTCCCGAGGCGATGGAGCCCAACCGGCGTGAGGTGGTCTTCTTCGAGCCGGGCTGGCTGGACGTGGAGATCTGCTGGCGCGCGCCCTTCTGCGCCGACGTGCGCCTCACCGGCTTTCGGCCCTGCCTGCCAGAGAGGGGCGACCCCGAGCTGCGCGCCCGAGCCGCGGAGGCGCCGTTCGACCTGCTCGACTTCTGGGCCATCGACTTTGAGCACGACCCGGACATTGCTCTTTTCCGGCACCGCTGGCAGTCCTATCGCACGCGAAACAACCGGCGCCTGGTGCTGGAGAGCGATCGTGGTTACACGTATGTCGGTCCAGGCCAGAGAACCGTCGCCGTCAAGGCCGTGGATGTCTTCGGCATGGAGACGGTGGCCCTCGTCCGGCTCGGCCTCTGAAGCCTGCTCGCCTCCCCACGAGCCCCCTGGGACATGGCGCCGCGTTCCGTGCCGGGCCTGCCCGGGACCAATGGCGCGGGTTTCCTTGACAAACCCTATGCCCGAACCTATAATGGGGGCGTGGGACGCACACTTCCGCCCGGCTTCTCTTGGAGGGGCAGCGCGCCCTCGCGGAAAGACTCATGCAAGCGAACAGGCAGAGCGACTCAACGATGCTCACGGTGCTGATTCCGGCCTATAACGAGGCAGACCGCATCGCTGAGACGCTCGATGGCGTGATGGCAGCGCTTGAGGGCGCGGGGGTGGAAGGGGCCCAGGTCCTTGTCATTGATGATGGTTCTTCGGACGACACGGCCGCCGCGGCTGCATCCCGACCGGGCGTTGAGGTGTTTCGCCTGGAGGGAAACCGTGGGAAAGGGGGCGCGCTCAACGTCGGCCTGCGCCAAGCACGCGGCAAGATCATCGTCACCCTCGATGCCGATCTGGGCGCCAGTGCGGCCGAGATGGGCTGCTTGCTCGCCCCTGTCTTCGCGGGGGAGGCAGAGATGACGATCGCGGCGTTTCCGGCAGCGGGACGCAGCGGCGGGCTGGGATGCGTGGTTGGCCTGGCGCGGTGGGCGGTTCACCGGGCAACGGGCCAGGACGTATCGGCGCCTCTCTCCGGCCAGCGCGCTATGACTCGCGCGCTCATCGACGCGGTTGGAGGCTTCGAGGAGGGCTTTGGCGTGGAGACGGCCCTGACGATTGAGGCCCTCCGCCGCGGCTTTCGAGTGCGCGTGGTTCCGACGACGATGCGGCACCGTGCGCTGGGCCGAACCCCGGCTGGCTTTCTCCACCGCGGGAAGCAGCTGCTATCCGTGGCCCGGGTGGTGTGGCGCAAGCGCGCCTGGCGCCGGCAAGAACGCTGATGACCCCTTTTCTCCCCCAGCGACCAAACTACCGCGGGGAGTCTATCCCTGTGGGCGCCGGCGTGTTCTTCGTGGTGCCGGCACTCGCTCTCCTGGTGGGCCTGGCGGTCCTCACGGAGCTGCGCCGGCCGGCGCTGTTGCACGCCTTCGCTATCGCCGCCTTCGCGGCCCTGGGTCTTTTGGATGACCTGCGCGGCAGCCGCGCCCACACCGGCCTCCGCGGGCACGTGACGGCGCTGGTGCGCGAGCGTAAGGTGACAACCGGACTGCTCAAGCTCGTTGGTGGCGCTGCCACTGGAGTAGCCATTGCCTGGCTGGCGCGACCGCGCTTCCCAGAGGCGTTGCTGGATGGCGCCCTGGTTGCCCTCGCGGCAAACCTGATCAACCTGCTGGACCTGCGCCCGGGAAGGGCGTTGAAGGGGTTTGCCCTGGGCGCGCTCGCGCTTGTGCCTGCCGCCGGCTTTCCCGGCATGCTCCCGCTGATCGCGGTGATGCTTCCGGCTGCGGGTTACGCGCCGGCGGACCTTCGCGCGCGCATGATGATGGGAGATACCGGCTCGAATGCCCTGGGCGCCGCCCTGGGAGTGACGGCGGTGCTGCACCTGGAGTGGGGCGCGCGTTTGGCGATCCTCACGCTCCTTCTCGGCTTGCATCTTGCCAGCGAGAGGGTCTCGTTTTCACGGGTGATCGAGCGTCACCCGATGCTTCGGTTCCTCGATCAGTTGGGCCGGGAACCGCGATGATGAGATGAGAGGTCTTCGTGGAGGAGAATCGACCAGTGCTGGACGCGGAGACCGTGCGAACGCTCGTGCGCCTCGTCGAGGAGAACGCCCTGGCGGAACTCACGGTGGAGGACGTCGACTTCGCGATCACCCTGAAAGCGGAGGGCATTCTCCAGAGCGTACTGCTCCCGGCGGCACAGCCTCGACAGGAAGAAGGCGAAACCGTTGAAGAGGGGCACGCGTTCGTGCGCGCTCCGATGACCGGCGTCTTCTATCGGGCGCCAGCGCCCAAGGAGCCGCCCTTCGTGGAAGTGGGCGACCACATTGAGATCGGCCAGCCGATCGGCTTGATCGAGGCGATGAAGGTCTTCAGTGAGGTCCCTTCCGAGGTGGCCGGCCGGGTGGTCGATATTCCTGCGAAGAATGGGGAGCTGGTTCAACAGGACCAGGTGTTGGTGGTTGTAGCGGTTGAGGAGTAGCGGATGGCAGAACATCGGCCGATCCAGATTGGGATTCTTGGTCTTGGCAATGTAGGCAGCGGCGTCGTTCGCGTGTTGGAGAGCAACGCGGAGGCCATCGCGCACAAAGCGGGGGGCCCGATCCAGGTCAAGCGCATCCTGGTGCGCGATCTGGCGAAGGCACGCCCTGTGGAGATCCCGCCCTCCCTGCTGACGACGGATGCGCAGGAGATCCTGGCCGATCCCGAGATCGATATCGTATGCGAGCTGATCGGGGGCGTGGAACCAGCGCATCACTACGTCGTCGAGGCTCTCGAGCGAGGGAAGCAGGTCGTCACCGCCAATAAGGAGCTGATGGCCCGGCACGGGCACGCCATCCTCGCCGAGGCGGCGCGCCATCGGCGTGACGTCTATTTCGAGGCCGCGGTTGCCGGCGGAATCCCCCTGATTCGCCCGCTGAAGGTAGACCTGGCGGGCAATCGCATCGCCCGCATCTCCGGCATCCTCAACGGCACCACGAACTATATCCTGACGCGCATGGCCGCCGAGGGCAAGGAGTTCTCGGTGGCACTCCGCGAAGCGCAGGAATTGGGCTACGCCGAGGCGGACCCCACCTACGATGTCGAAGGCCTGGATGCCGCTTACAAGATCGCCATCCTCGCCGCCATCGCGTTCCAGACGCCGGTGGATGTGACCCGGGTCTACCACGAGGGGATCACGCGGATCTCGCCCCGGGATATCGCGCACGCGCGCGAGCTCGGCTACGTCATCAAGCTCCTGGCAACCGCCCGAGATGAGGGAAGCGCCATCGATGTTCGCGTTCATCCGGCACTGGTTCCTCAAAACCATCCACTCGCCTCGGTGAACGATGCCTTCAACGCCGTGCTCCTTAACGGCGACGCCGTGGGCGACGTCATGTTCTACGGCCGCGGCGCCGGTTCGCTGCCGACGGGGAGCGCCGTCGTCGGCGACCTGATCGATGTGGCTCGGAATATCCGCTTCGGCGCTACCGGGCGCGTGCCTTGCGTGTGCAACCGCAACAAGCCGATGCGCGACATCGCCGAGCTCTCAACCGAGAACTACATGCGCATGCTTGTCAAGGACCAGCCGGGGGTAATCGCTGGCATCGCTGGCATCCTGGGCGAGAGCCGGGTGAGCATCGACGCGGTGGTACAGAAGGGCACGCAGGGCGATTTGGCGGAGATTGTCTGGATCACCCACCCGGCGCCGGAGTCGAGTTTCCGCGGCGCGCTCACTCGCATTGCCCAGCTCCCCGTGGTCCACGAGATCTGCAACGTCATCCGCGTCGAACGGTGAACGGGCGATCCGGTCGCGCGGAGCCTCAGCTCCGCGCTCAATGGCTCCACCGCCAGTGTGTGTTGGTCCGCGCTGCTGGTTCGCGCGCAACCGCCAGGCAGCCGGCGGTTCCGTATATCTCATCAGATAGGTGGTACTTTCCATGTGGCGAGGTGTTATCGAAGAGTATCGTTCCTTCATGCCGGTCTCCGAGCGCACCCCGGTGGTGACGCTGCTTGAGGGCGGCACCCCCCTGATTCCCGTGCCGCAGATCGCGAAGCTCCTGGGGCTGGATGTTGAGATCTACGTCAAGTATGAAGGCTTGAACCCGACCGGCTCCTTCAAGGACCGCGGCATGACGATGGCAATCACCAAGGCGCTTGAGGAAGGCTCGAAGGCGGTGATCTGCGGCTCGACGGGCAACACCTCCGCCTCGGCGGCTGCCTACTCGGCGCGCGCCGGTCTGGTCTGCACCGTGCTCGTGCCCGCTGGCATGATCGCCATGGGCAAGATGGCGCAATCGGTGATCCATGGCGCCCGCGTCATCACCGTGGATGGGAACTTTGACGCGGCGTTGCGGATCGTCCGCGAGATCACCGAGCGCTACCCAGTCACCCTGGTGAACTCAGTGAACCCCTATCGTATCGAGGGGCAGAAGTCCGGCGCGTTTGAGATCTGTGACGTGCTCGGGCGCGCGCCCGACTTCCACGCCATTCCCGTCGGCAACGCGGGGAACATCACCGCCTACTGGAAAGGCTACAAAGAGTATCGCGAGGCCGGACGCATCGACCGGCTGCCCAAGATGCTCGGCTTCCAGGCAGCCGGCTCGGCGCCCATCGTCGATGGCCACCCCATCGAGGCGCCGGAGACGATCGCGACCGCGATCCGCATCGGCAACCCGGCCTCTTGGAAGAGCGCCGAGGCGGCACGCGACGAAAGTGGTGGCGTCATTCAGAAGGTGACCGACGCGCAGATTCTGGAGGCATACAACCTTCTCGCAGCGCAGACCGGCGTCTTCTGCGAGCCGGCCTCGGCCGCCTCTGTCGCGGGCGTGATCCAGCTGGCGAAGCAGAACTACTTCCCGGCAGGCAGCACCATCGTCTGCGTCCTCACCGGCCATGGCTTGAAGGATCCGGACCGGGCCATCAAGGAGTCGAAGCCGCCGCTCGCCCTCCCGGCGGATACCAAAGCAGTGGTTGAAGCGATGGGCCTCGCGTAGGCGAGGAGTGACATGGGCTGGGGCCCCCGCGGGTCCCGGCCCTCATTCGTTAAGAAAACAGGTGTCGTTGTAGAGCTGCAACACCACGCCGGAGTCGCCCACCTCGATCAGCGAGAGCGAGGCGTTGTGCGGGCGCAGCGCCGCGTACGTCTCCAGCCCTCCCCCCAGGGCATGGGCGAGCACCGCCCGCATCGAGCCGCCGTGACCGACGATCACGACGGTTTGCCCGGTATGGGCCGCGACCACCCGGTCAAACACCTTCCCAACGCGCTGCAATAGGGCGGGAATCGACTCGCCACCTGGGGGGCGGTTGCGGAGCGGGTCCGCGCGCCACAGCTGGAGCGCCTGCGCGTACGCGGCAGCGCCCAGATCCTCCTCGGTCTTCCCTTCCCACTCGCCGAAGCTCACCTCGCGCAACCCCACCTCGGGCACGACGCGCAGGCCATGCCGCGAGGCAATCGCCTCCGCCGTCTGGAACGCCCGGCGCAGGTCGCTGGAATAGACGGCAGCCACCGGCTCATCCGCCAAGCGTCCGGCCACGCACTCCGCCTGCGCCACGCCGCGCGCGCTCAGGGCGGTATCGGTGTGCCCCTGGATGCGCCTCTGCGCGTTCCACTCCGTCTCGCCATGCCGTACCAAGAAGACCCGTGTTGCCAACCCACTCTCCTCTGAGATCCGCACCCTATCTACGGGCGGCGTTTGTTTCTGTGAACTCCGTGCTCAAGAGCGCGCCCGCCCGGCCTGGGCGCGCGGCTTTTGGAAGATGAGAATGAATTCATGCACCTTGTTGACCCGGAAAACGCTGGGATAGCCGAGGGGGCGCAGCGAGTTGTAGTCGGCATGGCGGTCCCAGATGATGATGTCATCGAGGACGAAGCCCCGGCGCGCCAGCTCGGTCGCCAGGTCGCTATGAAAGGGGTAGAACTGCTTCCCCTTGCGCAGGTCCATCACGACCACGCAACAATACCCACCCGGATGGAGGACCGTCAGGACGCCGGCGAACGCGCCACCAAGGGCCTGAACAAACTCGGCATACTCTTCGATGCGCGCCAGGTCGCCCGTAGCGCCGGCATAATCACGGGTCGCCCGGCGGTCGGCGCTCCGCGCCGCCGAGAGCACGTTCCAATAGGGAGGAGACGTGATCGCCAGATCGATGCTGTCGGCGGGCACCAGATCCGGCAACGCGCGCACATCGGCGTGGTGCAGGAGCGGCTTGGGCGCCTCCGGAGGCAGCGCTGCGATGCGCGCCTGCGCCATGTCAACGTATTCCTGACAGATCTCGATCCCCACCGATCGCCGGCCCAACCGGGCCGCGGCGAGCAGGGTCGAGCCGGCGCCGGCAAAGGGATCGAGGACAACGGCATCCTCCGAGGCAGTAAAGCACTCAATCAGCCGGGCGGGAAGCGCCTCTGGGAAGAGCGCCGGATGACGCAGGCGCTTCTCTTCGAGGCTACGGGCAATGTCGCTCCACACGGAGATGGAATAGCGGGTCCAGGTGCGGCCATCCAGGTTGTTCGCGCGGCGCGTGGGCATCCGGCGCTGCGGTCTCTCGTCAGGCATCCCGTGGCTCTCTATCCGGTGCGCATCCCCGCGCTTAGGCACCACCGGGCTTGATGATCAGCTCGTCCAGGGTGCGCTTGGGCACATGATGAACGCCCTCCGAGTCGCGGTAGTACTTGATGTCGCCATCAGGCCCCACATCTTCCAGGACAACCTTCTCCTTCGGGTAACCTAGAGCGATCACCAGGAGGATCTCGTAGCGCTCGGGAATCGCCAGAATCTCGCGAAGACGCTTGCGCTCGATTGACCCGATCATGCACCCGCCCAGGCCCTTCTCGACAGCGCCCAGCAGGATGCTCTGCGCGGCGATCCCGTGGTCACACCCGAACTGCTTGCTGATCTGGGTATCGCCGAGCAGGATGATGTAGGCGCTGGGGCGCTCCCCTTCTTCGGGGCCGGGCCAGTCGCGGAGATAGCCGGCCCAGGCGAGCGTTGGGTAGATGCGCGCGTTTTGCTCCGGGTCCGCGGAGAGGATGAACTTGAGCGGCTGCAGATTCGCTCCCGAGGGCGAGAAACGAGCAAGGCCCACCAGCTCGCGCAGGACGCTCTCCTCAACCGGCCTCTCCTGGTAGAAGCGGCGAAAACTGCGATTGGCTTTGATCAAATCCTCTATCATCTCTACCTCCCAGGCCGTCTTCTCAAGCCTCGCCCGGCGCTCCATCCGGCGAGGCGGGTGCCATGCTGCCATCCCCCACCCTACCGGGCGGTCGCGGAGGGTGGGCGCGCAGGCAACCCGACTCTCTTTTTAAGTTCCACAGGAACCTCGCCCGGGCCTTCCACTCCTTAATTTGGAAGAATGATTCTGGCATCCGCCTGTCGAAAACAACTATGGCCGGGGGGATGGCCATCCCCTCGAGCGAGCGCAACCTGGCGGGCAGCCGTCAGGAAGGGAGAAGTACGGGAGAAGGAGAAGAACCGGGACATGCTGGAACCTGGTGGCCTACCCCTACATCAAAAACACGGGTGTCTTCCGCTGCCCTTCCGACGCGGCGCCGCTCCTCATCCAACCCGGCGCGAACCCCTGCGGCGGCAGCTACAAAGGAGTTCCGGCGAGCGCGGTCGCGCATCAGCTGAGCTACGGTTTCAACCTGCAGCAGCAGAACAAGGCGCTAACTCAGATCCAGGATGTCTCCTCGGTGATGATGCTGGTCGAGGCGAGGTACCCGTGGGGAGAGGTTGGCCCTGCCTCGAAGTACAGCTACGCGAATTCGTCTACGATGAGGAACCGCCACAGCGACGGCTCCAACATCGCCTTCATGGATGGCCACGTGAAGTGGTTCAAGAGCGACGCCATCCTGGCAGGCAAGGGCATGAAGAACATCGACTCCGACGCCGGCTAGACCTGGCGGCGGCTCCTGATAACGCGAATGGGCGGGAACGCGGGGGAAACCCCGGTTCCCGCCCATCTTTGTTGTTGCGCGGGCCGAGAGCGCGGCTACGCGCCAGGCTCGACCTGCGGCGGGGCCGGCTTCTCGGGCGCGCTGGCGGCGGTCTCCGTGCTTGCTGCCTGCGGCACGGGCGCGCCCGCGCGCGACTGCGCCGCCTCCAGGAACGGCTTGAAGAGATCGATCGGGATGGGGAAAATCGTCGTCGAGTTGTGCTCCGTCGCGATCTCGGACAGCGATTGGAGATAGCGGAGCTGCAGGCCCACAGGCTCGCGACCGATCACCGCAGCGGCCTGGGCGATCTTCTCCGCAGCCTGATACTCGCCCTCAGCAGCGATGATCTTGGAGCGTCGCTCGCGTTCGGTCTCCGCCTGGCGGGCCATGGCGCGCTTCATCCCATCGGGAATCACCACGTCGCGAATCTCGGTTGCGGTGACCTTCACGCCCCAGGGCTCGGTGTGCTGGTCGAGAATCCCCTGGATCCGCCGATTGATCTCATCTCGCTCTGAGAGAAGCTGGTCCATCTCCACCTGGCCGATGACAGAGCGCAGGGTCGTCTGCGCGTACATCGAGGTGGCAGCGGCGTAGTTCTCCACCTTCACCACGGCGTCGCTCGGGTTTACCACGCGGAAGTAGACCACGGCATCCACCGTCACGGGCACGTTGTCGCGCGTCATGCCCTCCTGCTTGGGCACGTTCATGGTGATCACGCGCAGGTCCATCTTCGTCATGGTGTCGATGCCCGGGATGATGAAGAAAAGCCCGGGACCCTTAGCGCCAACTAACCGGCCCAGGCGAAAGATGACACCGCGCTCATACTCGCGCACCACCTTCACCGCAGAAGTGATGACAAACACCGCGGCGATGAGGAGGAAAAACGCAAAGGGACCGAGAGCCTCGATCAGACCGCCCATATCACGTCTCCTTTCTGACTTTCAGGACGAAGCCATCCACAGCGACCACGACCGCCTGGTCGCCCTCTCGGATTGGCTCTTCCCCCACGTTTTCGGCGCTCCACAGTTCGCCTTCCGCCAGAACCTGCCCGTCTGGCGCGAGGTCCGTCTTCGCAAGCACCGGCTCACCCAGCAGGCCCTCGATGCCCGTCGCCACCCGAAGGCGCTGGGCGCGGAGGCCGGCACCCACGATAAACGCGAAGAAGAGCGTGGTGAAAACGGTGGTCGCCAGAATGAGACGGAGAGAGACCCGGAGGAAGGGGTCTGGGGATCGCACGAGCATGAAGGAGCCAAAGCCGAAGGCGACCGCTCCCGCGGCCGTGAGGATGCCATGGCTCGGCACCTTGATATCCGCAATCATCAAACCGACACCCAGGAGGATGAGAAGCACGCCGACGGTGTTGATGGGAAGCACCGCGAAGGAGTAGAGCGCGAGGAGCAGCGCCGTGACGCCGGCGGTCCCGGGAAAGATGAGGCCCGGGTTCTGGAGCTCGGCGATGATCCCATAGATGGCGATCATCATCAGGATGTAGGCGATGTTCGGATCGGTGATCCGGTTGAGGACGCGCTCGCGGGCGTCCATCGGCATCTCCCGCACCGGCGCGCCCTCGGTGATCAGCTTGCGCCCCTCAACCGTGCGCCCATGGAGCAGGCGCAGCAGCTCGTTTCGGTCGCGCGCGATGAGATCGACGACGTTCTTCTCCCGCGCCTGCTCCTCGGTGATCGACGCGCTCTCGCGGACCGAGAGGACGTACCACTCGGCGTTGCGCCCGCGCTTCTCGGCCACGGTGCGAATGGAGGCCGCGGCATCGTTGGTCACCTTCTCGCCCGCGGTCTTGCCCGAGGCGCCATCGATGGGGTGCGCCGCGCCGATGTTGGTGCCGGGAGCCATCGCGGCCACGTGCGCTGCCGCGGTGATGAACGTCCCCGCGGAGCCAGCGCGGGCTCCTGAAGGCGAGATGTAGACCACAAGGGGCACCTTGGATGCCATCATCCGGCGGACCATGTCGTGGGTGGAGTTGAGGAGGCCGCCCGGCGTGTCTATCTCGATCACGACGGCGGCGGCTTTCTCTCGCTCCGCCGTGCTGATCACGCGGTCGAGGTAGGTCGCCGTGGTGGGGCCAATCGCGCCCTCGATAGTCATCACAAACACGGCGGGTCGCGACGCGGCGTGCAGCTGCAACACGCCGATCACGAGCAGGAGCGCCGGCAGGAGAAGACCGAGCAGTGTATGCCAGCGGCTCCGGCGCCCGCGGATCTCACGACCGCGACGCACGAAAACCCGTTGCATCCCCGAAGCCTTTCCCATGGCGTACCTACCTCTCTAGCCGGTACACAAATCCCCCCCGGGGAGGCGCAGCATGCTCCCCAGGGGCGTCCTGCTGAATCAGGGCTGTGGGACCGGCTCCGCCGGGGGCGGCGCCAGATCCCCAGGCGGGATGAAACCCCGCTTGGCAAGAGATGCTAGCGCCCACACCAGGCCCGTCTTGACATCCTTCTGCAACGCGGGCTGGCGCAAGTCGCGGCACAGATCCGGCTGCTCCACCACGAAGCCGCGATCTGCCAGGAACTGGAAATCGCTGCGAGCCCAGGCGGGGACGCCCTTGGGAAGACGCGCCGGCTTTGCGGCGGGCTTCGGGGGACTCGCCGGTTGCGCGGCAGCCGGATTCGCCTCGATCGCGCGCACGAGCCGCGCCAGGATCACCGCCAGCTCCAGCCGAGTGACCGGCTTGTCCGGCTCGAACTGGCCGTGTGGATAGCCCTTCAACACGCCGCGCTGCGACAGCTCGCGAACGGCGGGGTGCTCCGCCTCGGCTGCCCCGACGATCCCGCTCCCGAGAACCAATCCCAGCAGCGAGGCGCAGAGGAGCCAGCCCCATCTGATCGGAAGACTCATCCCGGTCTCCTTCCCGGACGCCGCCAAGCCGGGCGGCGCCCTGTGGCCGCGGGGTCCTCTTTCAGTCGTAGCTATTGCCGATCATGCCGTATTGCTGCGTCCGGATCCAATCCAGCGCGCGCCCGGTTCCAACGGCCACGCATGAGAGTGGGTCCTCTGCGATATGCACGGGGATATTCAGCTCGCGTGAGAGCAGTTCGTCGAAGCCGCGCAAGAGGGCTCCACCACCGGTGAGCATCACCCCACGCTCGATGATATCGGCGCCCAGCTCGGGAGGGGTGCGTTCGAGGACGCTTTTCACGCGCTCCACTATCTGACCGATCGGCTCGGCCAGCGCCTCGCGCACTTCCTCCGAGGTGACCTCGATCGTCTTCGGCAGACCGGCGACCAGGTCGCGCCCCTTTACCTCGAGGCGCATCTCGCTCTGCAATGGATAGGCGGAGCCGATCTTAATCTTGATCTCCTCCGCGGTGCGCTCACCAATCATCAAGTTATAGACGCGCTTGATGTGGCGAGTAATGACATCATCCATCTTGGTGCCCCCGACGCGCAGTGACTCGCTCGTCACGATGCCGCCGAGGGAGATGACCGCGATATCCGTCGTGCCGCCCCCGATATCGACCACCATATTGCCGCTGGGGCTACCGATCGGCAGCCCTGCGCCAATCGCGGCGGCCATCGGCTCCTCGATGGGGTAGGCCTCGCCGCCTCCAGCCTGCTTAGTCGCTTCCAGGACAGCGCGACGCTCCACGGAGGTGGCGCTGGAGGGAATGGAGATGAGGACGCGAGGCCGGAAGAGTCGGCGCGCGCCACACACCTTGTTGATGAGGTACTCAAGCATGCGGTAAGTATAGGTATAGTCGGCGATGACCCCCTCGCTCATCGGGCGGATCGCCACGATGTTGCCGGGGGTCTTGCCGATCATCTGCCGCGCCTCTTCGCCGACGGCAAGGATCCGGTTGGAGGTCTTGTTGACCGCGATCACCGATGGCTCTCGCAGTGCAACGCCCTTCCCCTTGACGTAGACCAGAATATTCGCGGTGCCAAGATCAATTCCGAGGTCAGCCACAAGCCCGCGCATAGGCGGTGTCCTCTCCTTCTTCAAAGCAACCGATGGTAGCGCCAAGCGCCGAGAGCTTGGCGGTGATATTTTCGTAACCCCGCTCGATATGCTCGACGCCTCCGATCTCGGTGGTGCCCCGGGCCATCAATCCCGCGATGATCAGTGCCGCGCCAGCGCGCAAATCCGACGCGGTTACCCTCGCAGCGGTGAGGCGGTCCACGCCCGTGATGATGGCGCTCTGCCCCTCCAGCTTGATATCCGCGCCCATCTGGCACAGCTCGTCGATATGCTTGAAGCGGCGTTCATAGATCGTCTCGGTGACAACCGAAGTTCCGCTCGCAATGGTGAGGAACGAGGTGAGGGGCTGCTGCATATCGGTGGGAAAGCCCGGGTAGGGAAGCGTCTTGGCGGTGATGGGACGGGGGCGTCCCGCGCTGGCGACATGGATCCAATCGGGCCCGATCTCTACATCGACGCCCGCGTCGCGCAGCTTCAGGATCACGGCGGTCACGTGATCCGGGATGCAGTCGGTAACGCAAACATCGCCTCCTGTGGCCGCGGCCGCGATCATGAAGGAGCCGGCCTCCATGCGGTCCGGGATCACGCGGTGCGAGGTGCCGCGAAGGGATTTCACGCCCTCTATCTCGATCACGCTAGTGCCGGCGCCACGGACCACGCCGCCCATGGCGTTGACATAGTTGGCCAGGTCGATCACCTCGGGCTCCTCGGCGGCATTCTGGATCACCGTCTTACCCTCGGCGAGGCAGGCCATGGTCAAGATGTGGCAGGTGGCGCCTACGCTCGGGCTATCGAGAAGGATGTCGGCGCCCTTGAGGCCCTTGGCATGCGCTTCGACATAGCCGTGCTCGATGCGCACCTCGGCGCCAAGTGCCTCCATCCCCTTGATGTGGTAATCGACGGCGCGAGTGCCAATATCGCACCCGCCGGGAAGAGGGACTCTGGCCCGCCCAAGCCGCGCCAGCAAAGGCCCGGCGATGCAGAACGAGGCTCGCATGCGCTTCACCAGCTCGTAGGGCGCCATGTGCGTCTCAATCCGGGAAGCATCAACAAACATGCGTCCATCCGGGAGCAGACGGGCCCGAACACCTATCGCGTTCAGCAACAACTCCATGGTGTGGATGTCGCCAATATGGGGAACATTCTCGAGAACAGTCTCGCCGTATCCAAGGAGCGCAGCCGGAAGGAGGGCCAGGGACGCGTTCTTGCTGCCACTGGTGCGGACTGATCCCTGCAGCGGCTGACCACCGGTAACAAAGATCTTCTTCAACTTACGAGCCTCCTCTGAGATCCGCAGCGGGGGCACCATCCTCGCATGAGCCAGTTTTCCCCGGGCCATCTTGGCACAAACGCGGCACCATGGCGATGGTGCCACCCCGGTCGCCTCCACGCAGCTTCGCGAGAGGGGCCTTGCGTCATCCGCCCGCGGCGGTCGCAGTACTCGCTACAGGTGTTCGACGGGAAACGCGTCGTGGCATCGGACACGAGAGAAGGGTCGCTCTGGTGCCGGAATATTGCTGGGTGCAACGGGCAATATCCGGGCGGAGGATCCCCCCGCCCGCTGCCGCGCTGTTCAGCGCTTCCTTACGAAGTCAGTATACCTTATCACGGTTTCCCTGTCAACATTCGGTCAAGCCGGGCAGCGGTGGCCTCCGCGGTCACGAGTGGTTGTCCGCAAACAGCCCGTCATGGTATAATCCACACGGACGTTCCCCTTCTTGGGAAGGCATCCTGGAGGAAGCATGCGCATTGCGCACCTGAGCGACACCCACCTCGGCCACATGCGCTACGGCAAGGTTGTTCCGGAGACGGGCATCAACCAGCGCGAGCAGGATGTCTACGACGCCTTCGAGCGCGTCGTGGATGGCATCCTGGCCGATGAGCCAGATATCGTCGTCCATACCGGCGATCTCTTCGACTCCCCCCGCCCTGCCAACCGCGCGGTCTACCACGCCGCCCGGCAGATCCGGCGTATCGTCGAGCGCGATATTCCGCTCGTGCTGATCTCCGGGAACCACTCGACGCCGCGGCTGCGCGCCACGGGAAGCCTCTTTGCCCTGCTCGGCGAGTTCTTCGGCGGGGTCCACGCGGTCTACTCCGCGCAGTACGAGAAGCTGGTCACCAGGGGGGTCGCGTTCCATGCCATGCCCCACTGTTTCTCGCAAGAAGAGCTGGAGGCGCAGGTCGCCCAGATCTCCCCGGATCCCACGGCGAGGTACAACATCGCGCTCCTGCATGTTGGCATTCGGGGGTTCCGAGAGTTTCGCATGGCGGAGGCCAACGAGCAGATCCTAGGCGAGGACCAGCTTCCGAAGGCGATGGATTGCGTGCTCCTCGGCCACTATCACAAGCACGTATCGCTCCAGCCCGGCGTGTGGTATGCCGGCTCCATCGAGCGTTTCAGCTTTGGCGAGGTTGGCCAGACCAAGGGCTATTGCCTCTTCGACCCGGAGGATCCCCAGCCCCAATTCCGCGAGATCCCGGTGCGCCCCATGCTGGATCTGGATCCAATCGATGCCACGGAAATGGATGCCGATGACCTCCTCGAGGCAATGGCCGGGCGCCTGCAGGCACAACCGCTTTCAGGCGCCATCGTCCGGCTGGGGCTGCGCCATGTTCCACCTGCCACGCGCGCCAACCTAGACCTGCGGCAGCTGCGCGACCTGGTTGCCGACGCGCTCCATTTCGCGATCCGATGGGAGCGTGAAGGCGATGGACCGGAGGAGAAGGAGGTCTCGAGCGGCACGTTCCGTCCTCTGGAAGACGAGTGGCGCTCTTTCATGGAGACGGCCGATGTGCATGGCCGCGATCGGAGCGCGCTGACGCGCGCCGGTCTGGAGTATCTGACGAGCGTGGTCGGGGAGGATGAGCCGGATGCGGTTGATCTCTTTGGATCTTGAGAACTTCCTGAAGTTCGAGCGCCTGGCTCTGGAGTTCCCCGATGGCCTCACCGGCATCCTCGGGCCCAACGGCGTGGGGAAGTCGTCCCTCGTCGAGGCAATCGCGTGGGCGCTTTATGGCTCGCCGGTCAGCCGCACCCGGAACGAGGGGCTCCCTTTCCGGCGCAACGTACCCTGCCGGGTCGCCCTCACCCTGGAGATCGAGGGGGATGAGTATCGCGTGGTGCGAGAGCTGCGCGGCGCCAGCCTCACCGCTCACGCCGAGGTTTCGATCAACGGGGTGCCCGCCGAGGTGGGCACCGAGCGAACCAACCGGCTCATTGCATCCCGCCTCCGCATGGATCACCGCGCCTTCATGGTCTCCTTCTTTGCCCGTCAGAAGGAGCTAGACGCCCTCATCGCGTGGGAGCCGCGGGATCGGAAGCGCTACATCCTGCGCATGCTGGGCCTGGAACGCGTGGATCGCGCCATCGAGGCGCTGCGTCGCGACATCACCGACGCGGAGCGCGATCTGCGGGCGCGCGAAGCGGCGCTTCCCTCTCTGGATGCGATCCAGGCGGCGCGTAAGGCGGCTCGGGAGCGCGTGGCGGCGCTCACCCGTCAGCGCGAGGAGGCCCAGGCCGCCCTCGAAGCGACAGACCGCGAGCTATCGGAGGCGCGCCAGCGCGCCGAGGAGATGGAGGCGCAGCAAAGGCGATACACCGCGGCCGAACGCGCGCGCGACCTGGCCCGCCAGGCGCTGGAGGCCGCCCGTCGGGAGGAGGCGATCTACGCCGGACGCGTACGCGACCTGCACGCCAAGCAGGAAGAGCTGCGCCGCCTCGAGCCCTCGCTGCAACCGCTCCCGGAGCTCCGCGCGCGCCGCCAGGCGCTGGAGCTCGCAGCGGGCCTGCAGCGCCGACGGAATGCCCTGGTGCGTACCATCGCACACCACGAGAAAACCGGACAGGACCTCCTGAAACAAGCCGCCTCGCTCAGCAAGGAACTCTCGACGCGCGACGGCTTGCAGTTGGCCCACAACCAAGCCGAGGCGCTCCTGGCACAGACGCGCGCGGAGCTCACCGATATCCAGGGGCAGATCCGCAGCAACGAAGCGCGCTTGATGCAGATCAAGAGGGAGCGGCAGCAGCTCGACCACGACCTGAAATCGGTGAAGGAGCTGGGCGCCGCGGGAAGATGCCCCACCTGCCAGCGTGTGCTCGATGCATCCTACACCGAGGTGGTCAGCCATCTAGAGGGCGAGCTGAAGGCGTTGGATGGCGAGCGCGATGACTACGCGCGCTTCCTCGCGGAGGATAGCGCGCGCGCCACGCAGCTGCAGCGCCAGGTGGCGGATACCGAGGCGGAGCGACAGCGGCTCAACCTCGCCCTGCGCCGGGTGGCCCAGGCAGAGGCACGTCTATCCGAGGTGCAATCGGCCATCGCGCGCAACACGGCGGAACTGGCCCGAGCGCAGGCGGAGCTCGAGGAGATGGGCGAGCAGGAGTACGATCCGGCGGCGCATCAGCGCGTCGTGGACCAGCTCGCGACGCTGGAGAAGGTGGAGCACCGGGTGATTGGACTACGCCAGGAGGTGGAGCGGCTGCCCGCGGAGGAGCAGGCGCTTGCCCGTGCCCGCCAGGCGATCCCGGAGCGCCAGGCCGCGCTGGATCGTGCCGATGAGGAGCTGCGCGCCCTTGGATTCGACCCCGCGGTGTATGCCCAACACCGCCAGCTCTGCCGCGCGCTGGAAATGCGGCGCGAAACACGCCTGCAGGAGTTCCACCGCGCTGACCGCGAGCGCGAGCGCGCCCTGGCCGAGCAACAGCAGGCGGATGCACGATACGATGACTATCAGTGCCAGGTCGAGATCATCCACGAGAGGCGCCTGGAGAAGGAGAACCGTGACGAACTTCTGGCGCTGATCTCCGCGTTCCGGGTGGATCTCATCGGCCGGATCCGCCCGACGCTTGCCACCAAAGCGTCGCGCCTCGTGCGAGACCTTACTGACGGCAAGTATGATCAGATTGAGCTAGATGAGGACTATAACCTCTGGATGCACGATGACGGCGAGCGCCGAGAGCTACGCTCCTTCAGCGGTGGCGAGAACGACCTCGTCCACCTGTGCGTGCGCCTGGCCATTTCGCAGATGATCGCCGAGAGCGCCGGCGGCGCCGAGCATGGCTTCCTCGTCCTGGACGAAGTTCTCGGAAGTCAGGATGGCGAGCGCCGTGGCCTCATTCTCCAGGCACTCGGCGCGCTGAGCAGGCAGTTCCGCCAGATCTTAATGATCACCCACCTTGATGATGTGAAGGAGATGGTCGAACACGCCATCGAGCTGCGCGAGCTGCCCAATGGATCCAGCGAAGTAGTGGCATCAAATGGGATGTGAGCCGGCGAGGGGGCGCCGTTATCCCGCTAGCAGGCAGCCCATGACATCCGGCGGGTGGTGTTGGGATTGGTAACAGGAGGAAGCATGACAGATTTGGAGTTGGCCCGCGCAGAACGAGAGCGGCTGGGATTGGCACTCGCCATCGCCCGTGACGGCGAGGTGATCGCGACGGGGAACCGCGGCGGCGTTGCGGATCTGCTGGAGATGCTCCGGCGCACCGATCTGGAGCTGGCAGGCGCGTCGCTCTCCGACCGCGTGGTTGGCCGGGCGGCGGCGATGCTCGCGCGCTGCGCCGGGATCGTCGCGGTCCAGGGCGGGATCATGAGCGAGCCGGCCATCCAGGCGCTCCGCGATGCGGGCATCCCCTACTCCGCAGAGCGCCAGGTGCCGCACATCCTGAACCGTGCCGGCGACGGCATGTGCCCGATGGAGCGCCTCTGCCTGGAGCAAACCGATCCCCACGCCTGTCGCGAGGCGATCGAGGCGTTTGTCGCATGCCAAGCCTCGCGCGCCCGGCCCTAAGCGGCGCTGAGCTCTGCCTGGCCCGTGGTTTGGTAAACACCGCTCGCGGGAAAAAGCCCGGCAATGGTGGCCGAACCGCACAACAACCCCGGGGGGTGGGCCAACCACCTGCGCAGGCTGGGCGCGCATTACATGCGCGACCTCGTCTTTGGCGCCAACGACGGGATCATCACCACTTTCGCCGTGGCCGCCGGCGTTGCCGGTGCTCAGATGCCGAACCGCGTGGTGCTGATCCTCGGCTTCGCCAACCTCCTGGCGGATGGCGTCTCGATGGGTGCCAGTAACTTCCTCAGCATCCGCTCGGAGCACGCGGCCAATCCGAACGAGGAAAACGCCGATGGCGCCCTCGACCCCGTGAAGCACGGCTTTGCTACCTTCCTGGCCTTTGTGGTCGCAGGCACCATCCCCCTCCTCGCCTATCTGGTGCCCCACCTCTTCCGCACGCCACCCTTCATCGATGCCGTTCTCCTCACGATCGTCGCCCTCTTCGGCGTCGGAGCGGCGCGCACGTTTGTCTACCCGCGCTGCTGGTGGCTGAGCGGCCTGGAGATGCTCGTCGTCGGGGCCATCGCGGCGGGGGCCGCCTACGGAGTAGGCCACTTCCTCGCCGGGCTGGTCAACAGCGTGTAGCCGCGACGGCGCGGCGCCGGCTACTCCACCGGAAAAGCCATCGTCGTGAAGAGGGTGGCGTTAGACTGAGTCACATCGAGCCGAGAGTGCTGGACCACGATGTTGCGGTCGCTCGTCACGCGCAACGAGTAGCAGGTGTCTCGGGGAATCTCCTCGCCTGAAGGCGTCTTCAGCCTGTCCAGGCGTAAGTGCAGCGAGCGCTGCGCGCCGACCGTGAACGGGATGCCGAGCATCGGGTCGCGATCCTCGAAGTAGACATCCAGCGTGCATTGCGCAGGCTCGTCGCCGTCATTCAAGATGCAAACCGACTCGTGCGTGACGTACCCTGAGGGGCCCACCGCGTCCGGCGGGGTCGTGGCGATGTAGCCATCAGGGATGATCCAAAGCTTGTGGCCATGTCCTTGGGCCATAGGAGTACCTTCCTTGTCCAGAATCGCTGAGACTGCCCTGGAATTCCGAGATAAGGAGAAGGCCGCCCGCACGCGCGGAGCTTGAAGCTCCGCGCTGCTTTCCGGCAAAGCCCTTTCGGGGCTCCCCCTCCCAGCCACCGCCTTTTTGAGACATCTGGGAGTATCCCCAACCCAGCCCGGCAGGGCTTCGCTCGCAAGCAGCGCGGTGATTTATCGCCGCGCGCCGGGTTGCGCCTTGCCTCCGAGGCTTCGGATTCCTTATGTCGGAATCTCAGGAGACTGCCGGCTCCGGTGTTCATCCGGCCGTTGGGTGAAGGTTCGCCCTGCAGGCCCGGATTCCTGGCGGAAGCGATACTCGCCGTACTTCATGGGAAGGAGAAGGCCCCGTGCGTGCGGAATCTGATGGCAATAGAAGTATCTCCCGCGGCTAATATTGCTCTGGCCACGGGAGTTCTTTTGTGTACCGCCTGCGGAGGCGCCGCGGGCGATGGGAGGGCTCGCATTTGGAAGCAATCCTGGCACCAATCGGCGCTTGGGTGGCCGATGTCATTCGCTCCATGAGCTATGCTGGTATCGCGCTCCTGATGGCCATTGAGAGCGCGTGTATTCCTCTGCCCAGCGAGCTGATCATGCCCTTCTCTGGCTACCTGGTCTCAACAGGCGACTTCGACCTCCATTCCGCTTCGATTGCTGGCGCGGTGGGATGCGCCATTGGATCGGCCGTTGCCTACTGGGTCGGCGTCTGGGGAGGCCGTCCCTTCCTGGAGCGGTATGGTCGCTACGTCTTGATCCGACGTAAAGACCTGGATATGGCGGATCGCTTCTTCGAGCGTTGGGGAATGTGGGCGGTCTTCATCAGCCGCCTGCTGCCGGTGATCCGCACCTTCATCTCGCTGCCCGCCGGGATCAGCCGGATGCCGTTCATGCCCTTCTTGATCCTCTCCTTCGCCGGCTCGGTGCCCTGGTGCTACCTGTTGACCTACGTGGGAAAGGTACTTGGCGAGAACTGGCAGAACATCCGTCACTACTTCCACGGCGCGGACCTGCTCATCGGCGCTTTCCTGCTGGTCGGGTTCGGGTTCTGGATCTGGCACCACTTCAAGCCGGAGCCGGAACAGGTCAAGAAGTAAGCTGCGTTGCCTGCCAGGCTCGCGGCCAGAGTTCAAAGCCACGCGAATCGCAAGGAGGAGTATGCCGATGGCCGAGATCCGACCGATGCGCGCCGAGGAGATCCCATTCGGCCTGGAGCTGTGCCGGATCGCCGGGTGGAACCAGCTGGTGGCTGACTGGGAGCGCCTGCTCGCGCTCGACCCCGAAGGCGTCTTCATTGCCGAGGAGCAGGGAACGCCGTGTGGCACGGCTAGCGCGGTCCGCTACGGCACGCGCTTGTCCTGGATCGGGATGGTGTTGGTCCACCCCGATTTCCGCCGGCGGGGGATCGGATCGGCGTTGATGGCGCACTGCATCCAGTACCTGCAACAGCACGGCGTGGAGAGCATCAAGCTGGACGCCACCGACCAGGGCCGCCCCGTCTACCTAAAGCTTGGCTTCCGCGACGAGCGCCCCTGCTATCGGATGACAGGCGCCCGGCCAGATGGACTCCCATCCCACCCCGAGGTGCGCCCCATTGCCCCTGGGGATTGGCCGAAAATCGCGGAGATGGATCGCGCCGCGTTTGATGCGGACCGGCTCCCGCTGCTGCGCATCCTGCACGGCGAGGGGCCGTCGGCCGTGATTGAGCGCGGCGGCGAGCTTCAGGCCTACGGCTTCGCGCGCCTTGGGTTCAACGCTTCCTACCTGGGGCCGCTCGTCTCGCGCAACCCGGACGATGCGCGCGCCGTGGCCGAGACGCTTCTGGCGGCTCTCCCGGCAGGGAGCGTCTATTGGGACATCCTGCCGGACAACGCCGCGAGCCTGGCGCTCGTGGATTCGTACGGCTTCCAGGTCATCCGACAGCTGACCCGCATGGTCCTGGGCGCATCCACGGGCTCAGACGGCGTGGCCCAAATCTACGGCGCGGCCAGTTTCGAGTTGGGGTGACGCGATAGCGCGCCGGCGCCCCCTTCCAAGGAAGGAAAGACTGGCGAGCCCAGACCGCGCGTCCCCCAAGCACCGGCCTACACCGGCTCTTCCTCGTCTTCGTCTCCGTCGCGGAGCCTCTGTAGGACGTCGGAGAGGGTTTGGTTCTTGGACCGCCCGAGGGTGACCAGGAGCAGATCCTTGCCCATCAGGAAGCACCAGACTCCGTTGCCCAGCATCCAGATCCGCTCGAAAAGCATCTCCCGGCCGCCCACGATCAACTGGCCGACGCCCTGGACACCGCGCACGCTGAGTGCATCCAGGGTCAGGCGCAGGCCCAGGCCGGCGCTCATGCCGGCCAGGAGGGGAGCTGCCACGGCGCCATACAGTTCACGCCGGACGTTGAACCTGGCCTGGCTGTCATCGCCGCCCGCGGGCTCGCGCTCCAGGAGAAGGGAGCGCACCACTTTTTCGGCGCCCCACACGGGGATTCCACTCTGCGTGAGCCACCGGCCTCGCCCACTGGCACCGAGAAAGAGTACCTCCACGTCCGGGAAGAGGTAGCCGGCACCGAATCCGGTGAGCCCTGCTTTGATCTGGACGCCTGCTCGCGCGATCCGCGCCGCTGGCCGCTCCTTGATAAAGCGCAAGGCGGTTTCGGCGGCGGTTGCCGCCCGCTCGCGCGCTGCCTCGGCCCGCCGCTTTGCCGCCTCGACATGCTCGGAGACGCCGCACTTCTCGGAGGCATCTTCCAAGAGCCTCTTGCCCTCTTGCTTGGCCGCCCTCGCTGCTCGCCGGCCCTTCTCGTAGGATCCGCCCAGATGCTCCAGCAGCTTGCCCGCTGCTTCCCCCAGCCCGGCCGGGCGTGTCATCCAACTCCCGCTCTGTAGCCAGTCATCCAGACTCATGCGATAGCCCTCCTGGTTCCTTTACGCGGGATCGTCACAGCCGCGCGCGAGAGATGGGCACGGATACTCGCTCTCCACCCCTGAGGTCACTATACCCGCTTGATCATATTCGTACCTCGCGCGCTCGCGACCTATGATGAGGGCCCAGGACAAGACGCCCTGGGCCCCACGAGGGAATCCCTTCCGGATTCTCGGCATCACTCTCAGGCGACGCCGGAATAGGGTCACTCGATCCGTTACGCGATGGGCTCGCGGCGGCCGCTCTTGGCGGCGCGGTAAGCCGCTTCGGCGATCGCGAGGATCTGCAGGCCCTCTTCGAGCGTGTTCATCTGCGGCGCCTGCTTCTCCTCGATGCACCGGCTGAGGTACTCCACCTCGGCGGTGTAGGGGTTCACGGGCTCCGCGGTGACCTGTTGCGGCTTCACATCGGCGGAATCGCGCGCCTGCTGCGCGTCGTAGCCGCGGGCGTTCTCTTCGATGTAGGCGACCATGTTGCCGCCGGATCCCTGGCCAATGGTCCCCTCGGCCAGAATGCTTCCCCGGCTGCCATAGATCTCCAGGCGGCTCTGTACCGAGGAGTCCGGCACGCAGAAGAAGGCATCGACGAAGCCATGGGCGCCGCTCTCGAAGCGCAGCAGGGTGCTCGAGGCGTCATCGACCCCGTAGCTGAAGACGAGCGTATCCGCCAACGCCGAGACTTCCTTCACATCGCCTGCGAACCAGCGCATCAGGTCATAGAGGTGCGTGGCCATATCGATCAACGCGCCGCCGCCGCCCAGCTTGGGATCTTGCCGCCAGGCGCCCGGGATCTCCGGATACCAGCAGGAGAGCTGCGCGCGCATCAGGACGACCTTCCCAAGCACGCCCGAGTCGATGATCTCCTTTGCCCGCTGGTGCAGGCTGTGGAACTTCATCATGTAGCCCTCAGTCGCGTAGACGCCCGCCTTCTTGCACGCCTCGATCATCTCGCGACCCTGGCCCGTGTTCATCGCCAGGGGCTTCTCCACCAGGATGTGCTTGCCTGCCGCGGCCGCCGCCATCACCTGCTCGGCATGCGCGAAAACAGGCGTGGCGATGTAAACCGCATCGATCTCGCGATCGGCAAGCAGGTCGGCCACGGAGTCATAGCTGCGCGGGCAGCCATACTTCTCTTGCACCCGCTTGGTCACTTCCGGCACCTGGTCCATGACTGCCAGCAAGCGCGCATTCTTCGCCTCAAGCAGACCCGGTATCGTGCGACGGTCGGCTATCCCTCCACAACCGATAACACCCCAATTTACCATGGCAGATCCTCCTTCTTGGGCAGGGCAAACGCGAAGTGGAAACGGAATGGCAGATCAAAGACTGCAACTTGCCAGAGCCCGCCCGCGAGAGAGGGCTCCAACGGCCCGCGCCACCCTTCGGCCCCTGGGCCGGCACGGCCCTCTACTTCAGAGCGGTTCGGCGTCTCCCCCGCCGCATCCTTCCTGATTTCACGGACCTACACCGATTCGCCGGCAATCCGCCCGGTCGTGAAGGCGGCCTGCAGGTTGTAGCCCCCGGTGTAGCCATCCACATCGATCACCTCGCCGGTCAGGTAGAGGCCGTCCACCACGCGTGAGGCCATCGTCCGTGCGTCGATCTCGTGGGTGGAGACACCGCCAGCGGTGACAATCGCCTCGGCCAGGGGCCGGGGGCGCGTTACGGTGAGCATCAGCCCCTTGAGAACGCGCACGAGCGCGTGTCGCTGCTTGCGCGTCACTTGATGGACGGGCAGATCCTCGGGCAGGCCCGCCACATGGAGGACAACCGGGATGAGCGCCCGCGGGAGCAGCTTGTCGAGGGCATTGCCGATCTGCCGGCGGATCGCTTCGTGGAAGTCACGCTGCACGCGCGCGTCCAGCACCTCCTCCGTGAGCGCCGGCTTGAGATCGATGCGCAACCGGCATCCGGTGCATCCGACCAGATGCCGACTCGCGCTCAAGACAAGCGGGCCTGAGACGCCAAAGTGCGTGAAAAGCATCTCTCCGCGCTCGTGCCAGAGAATCTTCCCTTCTGGCGAGAGGGCATAGAGATCGACGTTTTTCAGGGTGAGCCCAGCGAGTGGCGGCACCCACGCCTCGGCGACCTCCAGCGGCACCAGCGAGGGCCGGATCGGCTCGATGGTGTGGCCCACTTCACACGCCATGCAATAGCCATCCCCCGTCGAGCCGGTGCCCGGATAAGAGGCGCCTCCGGTGGCCAGTATCACCGCGGCCGCCGAAAGCTCCGTCCCATTTCGCAGTTGTACCCCCCGGATCGCCCCGGCCTCCACCAGAAGCCGGCTCACTGGGCTCTCCTTCCAGACTTCCACGTGCCCTGCCCGGAGAAACCGCTCCAGTGCCGTCACGACATCGGCCGCCTCGTCGCTGGCAGGGAAGACGCGGTTCCCGCGCTCGACCTTCGTCTCGAGCCCCCAGGCCGTGAAAAACGCGATCAGATCCTCCGGACCAAAGCGGTAGAAAGCAGAGCGCAGGAATCGCCCGTTGCCGGGGAGATGCTCCACCAGTCCCTCCACATCGGTGAGGTTGGTCAGGTTGCACCGGCCCTTGCCCGTGATCCGCAGCTTCCGGCCGAGTGACCGGTTTTTCTCCAGCAGGAGCACCCGATGCCCGCGTTCGGCCGCCGTGCCCGCGGCCATCATCCCCGAAGCCCCACCCCCAACCACGATCACCCGCTCCTGCTCCGCCATCTTCCCTGCTCGCTCCTCTCGCTCTCTTCTCTCAATCCCGGCATATATACAGTTCGGCCGGCAGGATCTTCCCCCCTCTCCCGGGGAATCATGTGAGTAAGGAGATGAGCAGCGCGCGAATGAGCGGAGCGAGAAAAGAGGGCGACACGGTCGGGAACGCGCCGGCCCAGGTTGTCGGTATCCACGCCGGGGCGAGCGCGTTTCGGGCGTGGATCACCGCTCGGGGAGTGAGCCGCCTGGAGTTCGCGGAGGCGCCGGCGGAAGCGCCCCTCCCCCCGCTCGCCATCCAACTCGCGACGCAACTCGAGGAGTATCTCGCGGGCCAGCGCACGCGCTTCGACGTGCCGCTGGACCTCTCGGCCTGCCCGGTCTTTCAACGCCGGATCCTGGAGGCGTGCGCGCGCGTGCCCGCTGGCGCGACGGTGACCTATGCGGAACTAGCCGCGCAAGCCGGTTATCCCGGCGCGGCGCGCGCCGCCGGCTCGGCGCTGGCGCGCAACCCGGTGCCGCTGCTGATCCCATGCCATCGCGTGGTGCGCGCCGATGGAGGCCTGGGCGGCTATCTGGCCGGCCTGGCGTGGAAGCGGCGCCTTCTGGCACTTGAGGGAGTCTTGCTTTGATCAAAGGCATTATCATTCGGTTGCTCGTAGGGGCCGTTGCCCTCTGGATTACCAGCCTCCTGGCGCAGCAACTTGGCCTGCCGCTCGAGATTGGCAGCGCGGGCGGGGCGGTGCTCGCTGTGATCGCGCTCTCGTTCGTCAACGCCGTCATCCGACCGGTGGTGAGCTTCTTCGCCATGCCCCTGCGCTGCATGACCTTCGGCCTCATCGGCATTGTGATCAACGCGCTCCTCTTCCTGCTGGTCGGCCAGCTCGGGATCGAGGGGTTCCGCGTTGGGGCTCCTGGGCAACCGCTTCAGACCTTCCTTGCCGCGCTTTTCGGCTCCGTGGTGATGGGAATCGTGAGCGCGCTCCTGAACGCCTTCGTCCGTCCTCTCCGCTGAGCCCCTGCCACGGGGGCACCATACTCTCCATCGCGCATCGTCCCGCTCCAGATAGCGCGCGCTACGTGGGCAGGTATCCTGCCTCCGTGAGAGTTTGTATCGTCCGGCCCTTCCCATGAGGAGGGATCCACCCATTGCGCGCATGAACTAAGCCGAGACCGGGTATCACCGCCATGATCCAGGACCCCCGGGAGGCCGACGAGATGCGGGAATCCGAAGACGGGAGGATCCCGACTGAACATCGCCATAGACTGCTGGAGACGCTCCTGTTGTTGGTGCAGCAATGCGCCGTCGCCAAATCCCTCGCCGAGGTTGCCGATAGCACAGCGGATCTGCTGCGCTCGCTTTTCTCCGCGGCGGCGGCCCATGTGATGCTCCGGCGCGAGGAGAGCGGCCTGCTGGAGACCTTCGCCTACTCCGGCGTTGGTCGTGAGGTAATCAACACGCGGAAGCTGGCGCTGAATGAGGGGATCGCGGGCGTAGTGCTGACGCAGTCCAAACCGGTCTACGTGGCCGACATCGGCTCCGATCCCCGCTGGGAGTGGCGAGATGAGCTGCGCGCAGCCGGGCTGGAGAGCGCGTTTCTGGCGCCTCTCATCCTCGACACGGAGCCGGTAGGCATGCTTGAGGTGTACAACCCTGCGATGCCGCCACAGGGCCCAAGCCCGGAAGACGAGAGCGTGCTCATGGCCTTCGCCGCGCACGCCGCCGGGGCCCTTCGCGTGGTCCAGGCGCGCCAGCGAGCGCAGGATGAGAGCGACCGCTTGCGGGTCGTGCTCGATAGCATCCCTCTGCCTGCGCTCGTCATCGACGGTGCCGACCTCGCCCATGCGACCATCGAGCTGCAAAACCGGGCTTCGCGCGAAGCAGCGGGGATGGCCCTTGCGCCCGGCACCCCGGTCCAAGAATTGAGCACTCTCTATGCCATCTACCCGGCGGACTGCACACGCCCCTACGCCCTGGAAGAGATCCCCGCCCTGCGTGCCCTCCAGCGCGGCGAGGTGATCTATCAGGAGGAGGTTCACATCCGCCTGCCCGGTGACCGGTGGCTTGTGGGCCTGGCATCCGCAGCGCCTATGCGCCGCGGGGGCAAGGTGACGGGCGCCGTCGTCGTCTTTGAAGATATCACACACCGCGTCAGGGAGGAGGAGAAGGTACGCCGCCGCTATGACCAGCTGCGCGTGATCTACGATACGGCCACAGCCGTCAGCGAGGCCGAGGATCTGGCGCAGATTTACGAGAAGGCGCTTGACGGTCTCACCCGCGCTTTGGGAACTGACCGCGCCTCGCTCCTGCTGCTGGATGCCGATCAGGTGATGCGCTTCAAGGCGTGGCGGGGCCTCTCGGAAGAGTACCGCAAAGCTGTCGAAGGTCACACGCCTTGGCCACCTGATGTTCAGGACCCCCGCCCCGTGCTCATCGCCGACGTGGCGAGGGCGCCCGAATCCACTCCACTTCCCGAGGTGCTCCAGACGGAAGGTATTCGTGCGATCGCGTTCATTCCGCTCGTCCACCACCACCGGCTGGTAGGGAAGCTGATGGTCTACTACGGCGAGCCGCACGTGTTCACCGATGAGGAGGTACAGGTAGCCCAGACCATCGCCTACCACATCGCGTATGCCATTGAGCGCCATCGCACAACCGAATCCCTCCGACTGAGCGAGAGCCGCTACCGGATGCTGATGGAGCAGGCGTCGGATCCGATCGCGGTGTTGGATGCGGAGGGACAGATCCTCGCGGCCAACGCGCGCACCGCGGAGACCACCGGCTATACGCGCGAGGAGTTGGTGGGGATGAATGTCACCCACTTATTCGTGCCTTCGGAACTGTCCGAACACCCCTTGCATCTGCCCGAGCTCCGCGCCGGCAAGACGGTGGTGACTGAGCGTCAGGTCCGCACCAAAGATGGTTCCATTCGCATCGCTGAGGTCAGCGCCAGGCTCCTGCCAGATGGCCGGATACAGGCGATCGCGCGCGACATTACGGAGCGGAAGCGCGACGCCATCGCCCAGCGTTTCCTGGCGGAGGCAAGCCGATTACTCGCCTCTTCGCTCGACTATGAGACAACGCTCTCGCAAGTGGCCCGCCTGGCCGTGCCCGGCCTCGGGGACTGGTGCTTCGTCTATATCTTCGACTCCGGGCTGGAGCGCACCGAAGTGGCCACTGCGGATCCGGCAGACGAGGCGCTGGCCAAAAAGCTCGTAGGCTTCCCGCCCCCTACGCTCAAGGCTGTCTGCGAGGCCCTGCCGGACCTGTGCGCTGGCGAGGCACATCTCTTCGAGAGCGTGCATCCCGATGTGCTGGCAGCCATCGCCCGGTCGCCCGAGCACCTTGAGCAGATGCGGGCACTTGGCGCGCACTCGGCGATGCTGGTGCCGATGGAGGTGCGGGGACGGGTACTCGGCGCGATCAACATCGTCTCCACCCGGTCGGCGAGACGGTATACGCACCGCGACCTGACGCAGGCCATGGAGCTGGGCCGCCGTGCGGCCCTGGCCATCGAGAACGCGCGCCTCTATCGTGAGGCACAGGATGCCAACCGCGCCAAGGATCACTTCATCACGGTTATTTCGCACGAGTTGCGCAACCCCCTCGCCCCGATCCTGGCAGGCGTCGATATGCTGCGCCACCTTGTGACCGAGGATGGGCGGTTGCGCCGCACCCTCGAGATCATCGACCGCAACGCCCGCCTGCAGGCGCGCCTGGTCAATGACCTGCTGGATCTCTCGCGGGTGGCACGTGGCAAGATCGAGCTTCGCTGCGTCCCGGTTGCCCTCGACACCATCGTGCGCTCGGCAATTCAGGGCCAGCAATCCGATCTGGCGGATGCCCGGCTGTCACTGCACGTCGATCTGCAGAGCGGGCTCTGGGTGAACGGCGACGCCGACCGGCTGCAGCAAGTGGTGATGAATCTCCTCTCCAACGCGATCAAGTTCACTCCGGCTGGGGGCGAAATCCGGGTGTCGTGCCGGGCGCAGGATCCCGGGCACGCGCGGATCGTGGTTGAGGATACCGGGATCGGCATCGCGCCGGAGCAGCTTCCCCGCCTCTTCCGCATGTTCGAGCAGGGGAAAATGGACAAGCACAAGGGTGCCGGAATGGGGATCGGCCTGGCCCTGGTGAAGGCGCTCGTGGAGAGGCATGGAGGAAGCGTCACGGCCGAGAGTGAAGGTCCGGGAAAGGGAAGCCGCTTCACGGTAGAGCTCCCCCTCATCCCCGCACCGGAGACGGCGTCCGCAGACAATAGGCTGCAGCAGGCGCCGGATCACCTGCGCGTGCTGTTGGTCGAAGGGGATCCAGACACGCGCGAGATCCTGGTGACAGCACTCGGTATCGTCGGCTACTCCGTCACGTCAGCCCCAAGCGGCGAGGAAGCCCTCGAACGGGCGCGGGAAGAGCGCCCCGGCCTCATCCTGGCAGACGTCGACCTGCCTGGCATGGATGGATATGAGTTCCTGAAGCGCGCTCGCGCCCTGCCCGGGATGCAGAGCGTGCCGGCCCTGATGCTCACGGGGGATCAGAAGGCGATCGATGTCCAGCGCACACGCGAGGCGGGATTCCCCGCGCATCTGACAAAGCCGGTGGACCTGGATGCCCTCGAAGCACGAATCCGCGAACTGGTGCAAGCGGGCCCGCAGGCCCGCACCGAGGGCAAATCCTGAGCGGAGCGCATCAGGAGATCGGCTTTCCCCAAGATGCGCGTCTGGCGAGCTTAGAGAGAGGGGCGGACCTCAGCCCGCCCCCCTGCGTGCTTCCTACTGAGAGAGAGCTTCCAGTGCTTTCAGCACTTCTTTGCGGGCGTTGTCCGCCACATCGCGCTGCTTCGGCGCGTGCCAATCGATCGCCTGAGCTCCCTCGGCATCCACCACCTTGGCGGGAAGCGTTGTCAGTAGCTGGCGTGCTTGGCGCACGGCGGCGGGATTGCGCCCGCTCTTTTCGGCCTGCTCGACCGCCTTGCGCAGGAGAACCAGGTACTCGTAGTCATACAGGCCCTCGCGGATCGCTTCCATATGCTTCGAGGTGGTGTTCCCCGAGGCATCCAGGAACTGCGGCGAGTAGCAGGTGCCAGGCGCGGAGTACTCGTTCCACGCGGAGCCGCCGCCGGTATCGCCGAAGGCCCAGAACGCCTGGTAGATCGCGCCATAGCGGAACGCCTCCCACGCCTGGAGGCGGTGGTAGCTGTAGGGATCGAGCGCTCGCACCGGTCCGGAGCAGCTATAGAAGGCAAGCAGCCGTCCGGCATCGCGTTGGGGAAGGTAGACCTCCTCGTAGGGGCCGCGACTCCCAAGCCAGGAGACGCGATTGGGGCAGAGCATGCCAGAAAGCTCCAGCATCTCTCGACTGGTGTCTCGCGGGTCCTTCCAGATCGGATCGTTGAAGACGATCACCTCCGGGGCCACCTCGCGCAAGACGCGCGCGTAGCTCACGATGCGCTGATCCTGCTCCTCGTTGCGAGGCTCATCCACGAGAAGGAGCACGAGCTGCGAGGGAGCGATCCCCTTCTTCTTCAGATGCTCCACGTAGAAGGTGATCCACTCGGCGACGCGCCGCCGGTCCTCGGGAGTCTCCACATCCTTGGTGAAGGCGTTGTAGACGCAGTAGTAGCGCGCGTTCGGCCAGCGCGCGATCCAGGCATCCAGCCGCTTCGTATCCGGCGGCTCGACCATCTTGCCGGTGGCATCATGCTTGCCGAACGGCATCACCGCGCTCACGGCCCACGGCGCGTTCACATGGTAGGAGCGCAGAAACTCGACGGTTGCCTCCAGGTTTTCCTCGGTGATCCCGCGCCCGGGGCCATCGGTGTAGTCCCATCCCCCAAGGGCGAGGGTCAGCTCGTTGGGCATGGAGAGAGCCGAGACACGCACACGAATGGGCACCGTGAGCGGCTCGCCCGAGGCGGGAGTCAGCTCCACCCGGCCC
>JAAZEM010000034.1 GCA_012512265.1 Armatimonadota bacterium
CCCGCCAGGTTCGCCAGCCGCGCCGCCACGTCCGCGAAACTCGCCTTCGGGTTCAGCCCCAGTTCCTGGCACACCGCCCGGATCACCGCGCGCTCCGCGTTCCAGTGCGTATCCATCACGTCAAACGGCCCTGCCAGGTCCGGCAGATCGACCGCATCATTCGGCCACGCCATCGCCCTTCTTCCCTCCCAGGCGGACCAACCGCCCGAACAGACTGAGCACCAGCCGCCAGCCGCGCCAGGTGAACACGATCCGCCAGGGACCTACGGCCCCGCCGCCGCGTTCGCCGCCCGCAGCATTGCCAGGTGTTCCTTCTTCCATCGGAACTTCGCCAGTTCCATCTGCCCCACGAACCACTCCGGCCCTCTCTTCCATTCCAGCATCAGCGCCACCGCAGGCGTAACCTGCCGCTCTAGCCACTCCTTGACCTGCTCCAGGGTGCGCGCCAGCTTCGCCATGCTGAGATGCGCCTTCTCTACGCCGCCCAAGAACGCCAGCCACCAGGCCGCCGGCTTCCTTAGATCGCGGCGGACGTTCTCCTGCGCCTCTTTGAACTCCAGGTAGTTCCGCAGGACGCCCGCGCACACGTCGAAACCGTTGGCAACGCACTCCTGTACCATGCGCTGAGCGCGTTCGTCGCGGAAGACCTGCTCCACGCGGATCCAGTGTTCCGCCGCCGGCAAGCCCTGCTCGCGCGCCTTGTCATAGATGCGGATGCACGCCAGCGAAGCCGCCGAGCCGAAGTAGAAGCACCGGCCCCCGTCCTTCTTCTCGTCGTAAGCCCACCCGTGGACTTCCTGCCCGCGCCGGAACCGCGTGGTGAACTCCCGCGCCTTGACCGCTTCGCCGATGGTATCCAGGTTCAGCCAGCCCGAGCGATCATCGTGGGCGATGTCAACCCGAGTGAACTTGCAGCCGAACTCCAGAAGCCTGCCGAAGAACCCGCGCCAGTCCTTGACCCGACCCGAGGCTTCCTCCTCGCGGCACCCCTGGCCGGTGATCTCCACGTGGATACCCATGTTCGCCCGGCCCTCGTAGTAGATCGCCACGTGCCCGCGCCGGCAGGACGCGCTGTAACCCATGCCGCCCCGGTCCATTTCCTGCCAGTCCTCCAGGCCCATGATCTCCTTGACCCCCTGCAGGGGTATATCCGTTGGAAACGTGAAGCCTACCCAGTCAACCGACCGGGAAATCTGAGTTAGCGCCCCCGTGTTACTAGCCGGGGGCGCTGAGGTTGCCTGCTCCATCCGCCTGTCCCTCCTTCGCGTGGTAGCTTGCGAAACGCCGGATCCTGTCCGGGAACCGAAGCGCCCGAACAACGGCAACCCTTGCCAACCTACCAGCCGGGAGAGACCTCCCGCAACCTTCGCCAACCAGACCCACGATGACCAGACGTTGACCCACCTGCCAGCGGCGCCGGCCCCGCGCTCCGAAGAGAGGCGCCAGGCCGCCGCCGCTACTGTTCACTTGCCCCGAGCGAACGCGCATCGGATGCGCGTTCGGGGTTCGGGTTCCGGTGTGATCGGGAATGAAGGCCAGCCCTGTTCCGCAGTTCAGACCGCCCCCGATCACACCGGAACCCGAACGCGTTTTCACCGTGTCTCGATACGGAAGCCGCGCCGCTCCAGGTGCCGCACGTACCAGCCGAGCACGTCGTTCTTGACCCACGCCGACCGGATGCCGCCCGCCGTCTCCGTGTTGACGAGGGTGCAATCCGCGAACTCGGGCGTGGGCTTGGCGTTCACCAACACCACGACCTTCCCGACCTCGGGCAGCCCTTCCAGGTCTAGCGCCAACTGCTCCACTTGCCGCCCTCCACAAACGCGCGAGGGAGAGGATCCATCCTCTCCCCCTACCACTCCACTCCCTCGCGCCGCCTGCCTCTCACTGGCCCTTGTTGCAGCGCTTGATACTCTCCGTGAGTTCGCGCAGCGCTTCGATCATCGGCTGCAAGACCTTCACATCCCGCCAGAGCAGGAAGGCGACCAGGCCCGCCGGGAAGCCGAAGCGCTCAAGGATCCACTGGTAGAAGGGAACCTGCTCCATGTGTGAACCCCCTCCGTGGGAGCGAAGCCCGCCGGATGCATGATAGGGGTTCGCTCCCACGGGTGCGCCCGATCAGCGCTGGCCGACCGAGATGTCGAGAACGGCGCCGATGTCCGTATCCGCCACGGACATGAGTTCACCCGCCGTGATGGCCGCTTCGAGAGCGCCCTCGATGTCCTCATCGGTCTTGCTCTCCAGGCCCCACTTCCACCGGATCTGCGTGAGCACCTTACCGCTGTTCTTGAACAGCGCCTTGATGCGCTTGCCCTCGCCGGCAGGCAGCGCCGGAACGGCGGGGTTCTCGTCGTTGACGATCTGCTTCGTCAGGGAGACGAGCGCGCCGGTGATGAGAGCGCCGATCCGCCCCGCGAACGACTGAGCGCAGGCATCATCGGGCGACCGGAACCACACGAACTGCTTGGCCGGATCCTTGTCGGAACCCGCCGCGAACACCGCGCAATACCGAGGCATTCCAGACCTCTTCCTCCGGGCGAATGGCCCGCCCGGCAGCACCTTGGCCGGGAAGCCGCCCGGCAGCGGGAGGACCCACCACAGGCCCACGCGACCTATTCTAGCGGCCCTGCCGCCGCCTGAGAATCCGCGCGTGTGAACCCCTCTCTGTGTTTGCCCTCTCAATTGCGCGGGTTGCCAGGCAAACCCATGTGTGCTAGAATCGCCGTTGAACGCCCCCTTGTGGAGGGAGGAGAGAGGAATGAGGCTTGAGGCACTGACAGCCAGGCAGACCGACGCTTACAGGTTCGTTCGCGACTTTGCAGCCGCCAACCGCTATCTTCCTACACAGCGTCAGATCGCCGAAGCCCTGGGGATCAGCCCGACGACGGCGCGCGAGCACATCGCCGAGCTGGTGAGGAAGGGATACCTGGGGCAACACCACCACGAGACGCGCGGCATGTGGCTTGCCGTGGAACTCACCGACGAGGAGCTTCCCGAGCCGCCGGACCCCGCGCCCCCGGTCGAGTTTACCTGCCGAGGATGCGGCGCCCACGAGACGGCGGACCCGCAGAGCGTCGCCGCCTTCCATCGCTTCGCCAAGGCTTTCCAGGAGAAGCACGCCCGCTGCCCGCGCCCGATCTGCGCCCCTGCGGAGGTGAAGTGATGCCGCCCTGCCACGCTTTGCCCGCGACCGCTTGCGGACTTCAGCCCCGAGGGGGAGCGCCGGATCGTGCCGCGCGCCCCAGGCTGACGGACTTCGACTGCGCCAGGGATACCCTCGCACCCCAGGCCCGGCCCGCAGAGCTACTTGCCGCGACCGGCGAGGGAGCCTTTGCGTGAACTGAATACGCCCGCACGCGCAGCGCGCAAGGCCGCCGGCATGACGCTGGAGACCGCCGCGAAGCGTGCCCGAGTAAGCCCCCGTTACCTCGCCGCCCGAGAGGTATCCGGCCCGCCGGTCGTGCTAATCCGGCGGTTAGCCACCGTTTACGGCTGTTCGCTTGATGACTTCGTGAGATTGCGAGAGGGGGTGGTCGGCTACCGCCGCTGAAACCTAGCAAGCCAAGTACGCACGAAGGGCCGGGAGACGCCCCCCGGCCCTTCTCTTTGTCGGCCCCGCGACCCTTACCGCTTCGCCTTGCCCCCGAGCAGCCCTTCAACCGGCGAATACAGCCGGTGCTGAGCATCCAGATCGGCTTGTGCCAGCGCCACATAGCGATTGACCATGTGAAGCGC
>JAAZEM010000035.1 GCA_012512265.1 Armatimonadota bacterium
TCACTCAAGGGAAGGGAAAGACACGATGACGGCACGCGAGATCATGACAACTCCGGTCATTACGGCCGGCCCGGACGCGACCCTGGCAGAGATCTCCGAACTGATGCTGGCCCACCGCATCAGTGGCATTCCAATCGCCGATTCGGACGGGCGGCTGGTGGGAATCGTCACCGAGAGCGATATGCTCGAGGAGGATAAGCGGAGGCAACTGTTGCCACGCGTCACGATTTTCGGGATGGTGCCAGCCCACCAGGGGCCCGTGGAGGATGCGCTGCTTAAGGTGCGTACCTTCCGCGCCCGCGAAGTGATGACGGAGAAGATCTTCACCGTCGAGCCCGACACCCCCGTCTCCGAGGTGGCCGGCCTGCTGGTGCGCGAGCGCATCAACCGCGTGCCCGTCGTGGAAGGGGGCAAGGTGATCGGCATCATCAGCCGCGCCGATCTGATCCGCGCGCTTCATCAGTCGGGTTCGCTCTAGCGGGAGGCCGCACGCGCTTCACGAGACGCGCCCCAGGGCTTCGAGCTTGCCGAACAGAATCCGCGTCTTGCTGCCGGTGCCGGGCTCGCCCTGCGTGGCGGTACTGAAGCGAGCCATCCCTCGCGAAATGGTCTCCGTGCCCCCCAACGGATACCATCGCGAGAGAGCTAGGTGGCAGATGCGCTAATCGGAAGGGCGCGTCGCGGAGCGTTACAGAGCGCGGCCGAGGCGCGCGCAGGGCGAGCCCCGGCCAGTGCGATTTCCTCACCGAAAGGTGTTCTTCTCTTAGTCGATAGGGAGAACGGCGGCCCCCGTTCTCAGGCCAAGCCGCCGGTCACCCGGATGAAGCCGCTGGCTTCCCTCGCCTGTTCAGCTGCGGGGGCCGCGGTAGATGCGGCGGCCATCACGGCGGTGTGCGAAGCGGCGCGCATCCCGCAGGCCATCCTTGTAGCCCTTGCGGTAGGCGTCACGTCGGGCATCGCGACGAACCTGGGGCTTGTGGGGCTTGCGGTGGTGCCCAAGCCGGTGGCCGTGGCGGACCTCCTGGCGAACCCTCGGCTTCACCGGGTGACCCCGCCCCGGATCGGCTGAGGCGCCGGTTGCTGGAAGCAGAAGGGTGACGGCGGCGCCGATCCCCATGAGCGCAGCGGTAAGCCTGGTATGTCGCATCGAACGTCTCCTTTCGCGCATGTCGTCCTTATTGGGCTCACCTCGAGCAGCAGGAAATAGGATGGAATCCTGAAGCTCGAAGAGGATACTGCCCCATCTGGGCTTCGCTTAGAATGCTGCTCCGAGGGGCGTTCTGCGATGATTTGCGGTGACGACGGTCGAGGCGCATCGGGCGCGCCCCGACCGGGGCCCCTCGGGTGCCGGAGCCCTATCCGGCACCATCTATTGTTCAGTTGTTGGCGATGATCGCGCCCAGGATGGCGCCGCCAATCACCAGTCCGATATCCTCGAGCGTGTCGTTGGACTTCTTCTTCTCGTTCTTGCGGTTGTCGCGCCGGCCGGCCTTGTAGCCGTCTCGGTAGGAATCGCGCCGGTCGTCGCGGCGATGACCCGCCTTCCAAGGGTGCCCGGCCTTGTGGCCGTTATCGTGGCGAGCCGAGTAGCGGACCTTCGGGCCCACGGGGCGACCGCGCCCGGGGTCGGCCGAGGCATCGGATATCGGCAGAAGAAGGGCCGCGGTCACTCCCAGCCCCATCAGTGCTGCCATCGGTCTGTTGGTTCGCATCGATTCTCTCCTTTCGCATCTTGCGGCTCATCAGCCACGGTTCCATTGTAGCGAAGGGAGATGAAGAAATCATGAAGCTGGGGCATGAACCCCACCCCGCGTGCGTATCGCATAAAAAGAGGCCTCTGCCAGGACGGGAACGACCTGGATCTCCGACTGGCGCCGGCGTGAGGTGGCGGTGCCGGCATTCCGGGATAAGGAAGCCCATCTGGGCATAGGGGCTCCCGGCTCCAATTCCCGGCTCTCTCCGGCCTCTCTCCCACAGCCCCACGGGGAGCCCTGCCCCGGCCCCTTCGGCGTCCTCCGTGAGCCCCACGCAATAGCCCCCCTTCCCTGGGGTTGGCGAGGGGCCGGAGGGTAGGGAAGGGTCGGGGGTTAGGTATTTATCCGCAGTATCGCAGGTGGTGACTCGGATCCCAGGGGATGGTATAATAGGCCGATGCTTTCCAGAGTGCCGTATGAGGGTCATGGCGAGTGATTCACGTAGAAGTCCCACAGGTGCCAGGGATGGAGGCCGTGATCATACGAAGAGACTACATAAGGAAAGCTCGGATGGGGTGGTCATGCTCGGAGTTGTCTTATGCCAGACGCCGCGACACGCCTTCTGGTATCTGTGGGTCGCCTACTTCTCGCTCTACCTGTGCCGTCTGAACCTGTCCGCCGCACTGCCGGCAATGCTGCGCGCCGAAGGGTTCACCGTGGCGCAAGGAGGGTGGATCGGCAGCGGCTTCTTCGCGTGCTACGCCATCGGCCAGGTGGTCAATGGCTTTAGCAGCGATCGATTCGGGCCGCGGCGGATGCTCGCCCTGGGTCTGCTCGGCTCGGCGGTAGTCAACATCCTCTTCTCCTTCAGCCAGGGGATCGAGTGGCTTGTCGCGCTCTGGGCGCTCAACGGCTTTTTCCAATCGATGGGCTGGCCCGCGTGCGTGCGTGCGATGGCCGATTGGTTCCCGCTGGGGAAGCGTGGCCGGCTGTTCGGGCTGTTCGCCACCTCGTACCACGCCGGAAACATCTCTGCCCTGCTCCTCTCCGGCTGGATCTGCGCCACGATCCACTGGCGCCACGCCTTCCTGATCCCGAGCATCCCGCTCTTCGTGGTCGGCCTGCTCTTCTACCTGGGATTCCGGAATCGCCCCGCGGAAGCATCCTCCGAGGGGAGCCAGGAAGTCGTGAAGAGAGCAGCAGCGCCCGCTCCTACCGATCTCCGCGCGCTCTTCAGCTGGCGGCTCCTGCTCGTCGGGCTCTCGGTGAGCGCGATGAGCGTCGTAGGCTACGGCTTCCTCTTCTGGGCGCCCACCTACCTGGCGGAATCGCGCAACCTGACGGCGTTCGGCGCGTCCAAGCAGAGCCTTTTTCTCCCCCTGGCCGGCGCGGTGAGCGTGGCGTTCTCCGGGTGGGTTACCGATGTCATCTTCCACTCGCGGCGGATGCCCGCGATCGCGATCATGAGCGCGGTCGCCGCGCTCCTCGTCTTCCTCTTCCCGCGGGTCCCGCTTGCGCACACGTGGCAGGTGGTCGCCTATCTGAGCACCGTGGGCCTGTTCGCGTATGGGCCGCACGGCCTCCTGGTCGGGGTGGTGGCAATGGACCTGGTGCCGCGCGAGATGTCCGGACGGGCCGCAGGGATCCTGGACGCTTTCGGGTATCTTGGCGCCATGGTCACCGGTGCCGGCACCGGGTGGCTGGCACAGCATCATGGCTGGCCGGCTGTCTTCCCTGTCTGGGCCGCGAGCCTGCTTCTCTGTGCGCTCCTCTGTGCTGGCAACGCGCTCTCCTCGCGGCGGAGCGAGAGCGGCGGGTAAGCGGCACCGGCACGCGCCATTTTGCGGAAGGGGATTTCGTGTCCAGGGCGAACCGGCATGTGATCCCCGCAGAGCGCGCTCCCGGGTCACAGCCGGGCTAACCCGCATTATTCATCAGAATAATGAAAAGAAGTTTCACTGCCAGGCGTGGCGCGGGTTCGGGGGCACTGCCCCCGAAAACCCCCTGCCTCCGGACGCCTATGGCAGCAACGGCGTGCTACCAGGCAAGAGACTTTTCTTGAAGTATTCTGGTGAATACTTCGGGCTAGGCGCGGGCGAAGCGGATCGAGGAGGAAGCATGCCTTCACCGTATGATTTTCACATTCACACCCACTACCTGAAGTGCGCGAACGAGACGATGCAGGTCAAGGACGTAGTGCGCCGGTGCGAGAGTCTGGGCCTGGAGGCGATCGCGATCACCGACCACCTGAACGCCCCCCAATTCCTGCCCCAGCACGCGCTGATCAAGCGTGACTTGAGCGAGATCGACACCCCGATGCGCGTCTATTTCGGCGTGGAGGTCAACGTCCTGGATAAGACGGGCCGGGTCTCCATCGACGAGGAGCAGCTGGCAGAGGGCGGCTTCGAGGTCGTGATTGGCGGGCCGCACACGTCCTACTTCAAGGAGCCGGATAAAGAAGGGATCATCGATCTACAGCACCAGCTGATGCTCCAGGTTCTCGCCCACCCGCTGGTGGATGTGCTGGTGCACCCGTGGTGGTTCAGCGCGTCCGAGTTCCGGCCCGGCGGGCCGATGGAGTGGCTCACCGACATGACGCAAATCCCCGACTGGCACACGCGCGAGCTGGCCGAGACGGCGCTGAAATACGGCAAGGCGATTGAGGCGAACTACAGCGCCTTCTACACCGAAAAGCAGTATGGGGAAGCGTTCCGCGAGACCTACACCCACTACCTCGCCGAGATTGCGCGTCGGGGCGTGAAGCTTAGCATCGCCACCGACTCACACGATATCAACCGGCTCGACGGCATCCACAAGATGATGGAGATCCTGGAGAGCGTCGGGATCACCCGCGAGCAGCTTTGGACGCCGGAGATGAAGGCCGCGTAGAGGCGGGCCAGCAGGCGCTTCCTCATCCGATGGCGCCTGCTGGATCCTGAAGAACGCCTGACTGAACGGGCGTGCAAGGAGCACACGCCGCATCCTCACGCCCGTTCAGTCGTGTATTCCACTCAGGCACAGAGCGTCTCCTGACCGCGCTTGGCGGTGCTCTCGCCGCTCTCCTCCTTCTCCTCGGGTTTGGCGTGGGTCAGCGCCGCGTCCACCGAGAGGGCGCCACCGCCGGAGATCACCAGCGATAGCGCCATCCCCGCGAGGGCCATCGTGGCCTCGATTCCATGTCCCCGGCCCGGCTGGTTGCCCCAGTTCACGAAGAACCCGTGTTGCCAATGGACCTTCGCCGTGGCGACCGCCATCACCGTGGCGATTCCCAGCGCCGCCGGGCGTGTCAGGAAGCCAGTGAGCACCCCCAGCCCCCCCAGGAACTCGGTCGTCGCGGCGAGCTTGGTCAGCCCCGGGGAGATGCCCAGCGACTCGAAGCCCTCTATCGTGGCGTCAAGGCCGTGACCGCCAAACCACCCGAAGAGCTTCTGCGCGCCATGGGCGACGAAGATCATCGCGAGCGGGATGCGCAGCGGCAGGGTTGCCTTGTTCTCCTCCCGTGTCGCCAGCAGGGCGCGGGTCAAACCGCGCATCATCGTCCCCTCCTAGAAGCGATCCGCTTGTCGGGCTTCTTCCCCCCAAGGCGCCTAGCCGAAACTCGGTCTCGGCTACGGCTCGCGCACTAGGCGCCACCGGCGGATGTTGCAGAGGCCGCCGCCCCGCCCCTCGAACTGGATGACGATGTTCTTGCGTCCGGCCACGCCCGGGACAAGGGGGAGCCGTACCGTGGCATACTGGTCGTAGCCACCGGTCTTCTGCAGCCGCGCCTGGGCGATGGGCACACCCCTTCCCTCCACCGCTTCCATGAAGCGGATTCGGGCGTTGGTGACGTTGTCCGGCACCGCCAGCTCGCATTCGATCACCGGCTTGCCACCGGTATCGGCGCCGAAGTCAATCGGGCCAAAGCAGATCGCGCTCGACGCGGTGATCCAGCCCACGAAGCTCCCATCGGGCGCCTTTCTCGCCCCGATCAGCTTGGGTGCCTCGGTCGCGGGGATCCATTCTGTGGCAGAACGCGCCGGCACGTCCGGTGCGATCCAGGGGTTCTGGGCAGCGTGCAGGGCGCGCTTCTGCTCGGGCGTCAGCCCCGCCTCGTCCTCGAACCGCTTCAGCGCGCGGAACAGTTCCCTCGCGGCATTCGCCTGCGCCTGGTAGCGAGCATCATTCGCGTTGCCGGCGGCGAAGAGCCACGCCGCCATGCTGTAGCCCGGCACCGTCAGGCGCAACGGCTGGCCCGTGCGCCACTCCGCTACTTCGGGATCTCTTCCCTCGGTGAACTGCGTCACGCGCACCGGCTTCGCCCCCAGCCCCCAGGCCGCGGCGTCCGGCGCCACCTGGGCCGTGATCGGATCGCACGACGTATTGGCGAAGATCACCGCGACGCTGTCGCCAAGCCGCCAGGCGCTGTGGAGCACCGCCGGCGTCGTGATGATCCGCGGGCCGTAGAACCCCCAATCCGCGGTAATCGTGGGCATTTCGGACGCAAACGGCGGCGGCTTCAGCATGTCGCCCTCGTTAAAGAACGGCAGGAAGGTGCGCCGCGTATGCGCCAGCTTCTTCACGAACAGCTTGAACGCCGGGTTGGAGTTCACCAGGCTCACCGGGAACCACCCGATCTGCTCGCCATACAGCATTTGCTCGGCAGCCTTCGGGAAGAGCGCGTCGTACGCCGTGTCGCTGTAGCTCCGGCTGGTCATCTGGATGCGCCCGGCGTAGATCGCCTGGTAGGCCGGCACATGGCCGATATCGAGGAAGCGCCACGGCAGGTAGCCATCGAGCACGTGCATGTAGGGCTCGGCGGCATCCTCGCTGTTGAAGATCACGTTGGGATACTTCTGCCTCAGATCGCGCCGGATCACCTCGAGCATCGGCCAGTAGCCCTGCTCGATCCACGCCTCGCCGGATCCGGGCGCGTGCGGATGCGACGGATCGAAGCAGATCCGCGGCCGGGCTGCGGCGATCTGATCCAGGTAGATCCCGGCTACGCCATCGCGCGCCAGCTGCGTGCAGCCGGCATGCATCCGCTCTTGCCACACCTTTGTCGCCGGGCACATCGGCGAGAAAGTGCGCTTGGCATAGGTCTCGGTCGCAGGCTTCCCCTGGCGATCCTTCACCGTCGCCGGCAGCGCCACAGAGGTGTATTCGAAGTCCTCATCGCCTCGGTCGCGCGTCTCCCAGAGCCGGGCGTTGATGTAGGGCTTGACATAAACCCCTTTTGCCTGGAGCCGGGCCACGGTTTCGGCAAAGCCCTCACGCGGCGTGAAGTGGGGGTAGTCGTCGTCAAACGCCTCCTTATTCCAGTTGTACCAGTGCAGGCCAATCGGCAGGCCGAGTTCCTCGCGCATCGCGAGCAGCGAGTCGATTGCCGCCTGGGTGTTGGCATTCCCGAGGAACCAGACGGTCATCTCGCGGTACCAGGCGGGAATGTCCTCGCGCGTCCGGGAGGCCGGCCACCACCCCGCTGTGCGCGCGAAGCGCTTGTAGATCTGCGCTGCGTCGAACCAGTCGCCCTCGAACACCTCGATCGCCGCCACGCCGTTTGCGGTAAAGTCGTTGCCGCCGGCGCCCTGGCAGCCGACGTGCCACAGGTAGGAGAGGTCGCAGTCGTTGTCATCGGCGAACGCGCGCAAGTCCTTGCTCCGCGCTTTGCCATCCTCGCACGCGACGTACACTCCGCTACGGTCATCGTAGTAGGCGAAGAACTGCATGTGCGCGGCCCCGGAGGGGTACGGGCCCTCATACTTGAAGTAGGTGCGCACTGGGTTCTCGTGGACCACGCCTGACATGCGCGGCACCAGCAGGCGGTCGGTGCCATCCTCCAGGCGCCGGAGGCGGATGATTGGGAAACGAGCCTGGCGCACGGCGATCCGGGGGCTCCGATTGTCCAGCGAAAAGTTGAGCGCGAGCCGCGGGCCCTGAAGCGAGAGCTCGGATCGCACGGTGAACTGGATCGGATGCTCCGCGCTGCCCGGGTGCGTCCACTCCAGACGCGCGGCCTTGCCGGACGGGTCCACGGTGAGTTTCACCGCGAGCGAATCAGCGGTGCTGTCGATCTCGTGCAACGGGCCGCCCGTGGCGGTTTCGTAGTGGAGCGTCCAGAGCGCGCGCTGCTCGCCAAGGACCTCCCGCCCGGCGCGCAGATCATAGAGGCTGCAAAGCACGGTCCGGCCCTGGCGCGGCGTAAAGAGCGCGAGTGAGAGCCGCTCGCTGCCCAGGAAAGTGAACTCGCGATGCGCCGCGGCAAACTGCCGGATCGGGTCCTGACCAGAGGACGCCAGGCGGCGCACCGTCTCCAGGTAGGGCAACAGCGCCGCCTGGGTTTCGATATGGATGTTCGCCTGCTCCACCGCGGCGAGAAGCCGCGCGAGAGGGCGCCGGCGCGCGTCCGGCTGGGCCATCACGGCCTCTCGCGCCCTGGCTAGGAACGCGGGGTAGCGCGGGTCGCTTGCCGCCACCGGCTTGAACCGGACCTTCGCCAGCTTCTCCGCGCGCAACAGCGCGTTCAGCTCGGTGCTGGAGAGCGCGCGGTTGTAGACCGTGAGGTGGGCTATCTCGCCGTTCAGAAACCACGGCCCGCCAAACCCCTTCGAGATGTCCACCAGGTTGTCGGTTGTGGCGCTCGTGCACTGAAGGACTTCCCGCGATGCCACCTGCTCGCCGTTCTGGTAGAGGCGGATGAAGTAGCCGACGCGCCCCTGGGGCGGCTCATAGATCCGCTCGACCAGCACCGCCGCGTGGATCCACGTGTTCGGCTGGCAGTCGCCCCCCGTGAGGCCGCCGACCCAGTCGTTTCCGTCGTGGATGTTGAAGTAGAGCGAGCGCCGGTTGCGTCCGAAGAGATACTCGCCCGGCTTCATCAGGATCATATCATGCGTCTCGGGCGCGCCTTCCACGTCGCCAAGATCCTTGAACCGGAAGGTGGCGACAATGGCGAAGCCATCCTCCCCCAGGTGCAGCCCCTCGGAACCTTCGATCTCGATGCAACCACTCTTCCCGTCCAGGGAGAGCACCGGGGTACCTCCAGCGTCCGGGAGCCGGGTGACGCGCGCGTTCCCCTGGATCCGCCCGGCGTACTGCGCCCCGGCCGCGTTCGGCACGCGGCGTCCATCCGCCTGATCAAACCGGTAATGAATGAGCGCGCCCTCGGGGGCCGCGATAGCAGCCGCTTTGGCGCACGCCAGGAGGGCAATCGCCAGGAAACCGGCGCACACGCCCCTAATGACTTCAGACATTCTCTCTTTCTCTTTCCAAGCGGCACGGTTTCGTGCCGACCTCACAGGCGCGCGATTACCCTCCGCGCGGCATCCTCGAAGACACGCTGCCACTCCGGCGCGAGCAGGCATTCCGTCACTTCATAGCCGCCCTTGTCATAGTCGGACGCCGGGGGGCCATAGTGCATGTAGCCGTTCGAGAAAGCGGCCAGAAAGGTGCGCTTGTAGGGAGAAGCGCGCTTGATATTCAGCCCGACCTCGGTGAGCACCTCCGCGGGCGAAGAGACCAGCACGCACTCGCCGATCCGGATCCCGAGCACCTCCGCGGGGATCGTTGGCGAGCCGGCTTCCTGATTGATCGCCTGGTGCTTGCGCAGCGTCGCCAGGTCATCCTGGATTTGCGCGAGCTTCTCCATCGCCTCGATGTTCTTCAGGTATTTTGCGATGTTGCGCCGGTTCAGCTCGTCCATGGCAGCGCGGTTTGGAACCGCGCCCGGATCGGCGTCGCGCGCCGCGCTCGCGTCCTGGAGGTAGCGGTATGCCTCGCCCCCGGGATAGTCGGGACAGAGCGCGTGCTGGAGGTAGAGCGACAGGAAGCTCCGGAAGTTGAGGCTCGTGGAGCGAAGCGATTCGAGCAGCGCCGCCTGTTCCTGGAGAAGTTCGGCGATCCGCTCCGGGAAGTCAGTTCGCCGCGGCAGCTCGACGGTCTCCGAGGCGACACTTATCGTGGCGTCTTCCGTCTGAATCTGGCGCGCGGCCCGAAGCGTGCTAAGCCCCAGGCGCATCCCCATCGGCTCGATATCGCGCGGGCGGTCAAACGCCTTGAACTCTGTGTCGATCACGTCGCCGCCTGCTCCTTGGAGGAAGAGCGCCAGGGCACCCTCGCCAAGGCTCTCCTCGATCACCCGGGAAGCGACGCCGGGGAAGTTGGCAGTGAGGCTTCCCTCCGCGTCACCAAAGAGCGGATGGCACGCGAAGTTGTAGACCACCGCGAGCGGCCGGCCATCAGCATGGTCCACCCGGAGGATGCCGATCTCGGGATCGATGGGGCCCACTGCGGCCACCTCTTGATCGGGGGGTGAGGGGTACGCGTGCCGGAGCGTCCAGTGTCTGCCGTTTTTCAGGCGCAGGGTCCGGTTCATCGTGATCCGGCTCTCGCGCCCGGACCCGGCGCCGGCCCGGGCGGGCACCATCCCCTCCTGCGCCCGGCGGAGCGCGTCAAAGACGCGCTCCACCTGCGCGGCGTCATCGCAGAGCAACGGCCCAGGCGGGTGCGTGTGCGAGGCGTTGACCAGGAGATTGGCCCCCGGAATGCCCAGCTCCTCCTCCACCCGGGCACGCAACGCGGGCAGGAAGCCTTCTCCAACATCGGGCAGCGCCCCCCGACTGATCGCCCGCCCGCCAATCGCGGTTGTGTCCATCGCGACGATCCCCACCTGGGTGTGGCCGTCGTCCAGGACCAGCACTTTGGCGAGCAGCGGGTCGCGAACCCGCGCGCCCTTTCGATCGGTGGTCAGGTCGCACCACGCGGTGCCAGCGCGCAGGCCGGCCGCGGGCGCCTGCCCGAGATCCGCTCTACTCATCGCGTTCGCCTCTCTCCCATCCCCATGCGGCTCCGGTGACATCAGGCACCCTGGGCTTCAGGCGTGTCATTCGCAGGGTCGGCAAACTCCACCGGCGAGGAGAAGGTGCTCTCCACCAGGCGCGAGCCCAGCACCTGGCGCGCCTCCGGCAGGTCGAACGCCGACAGCACTCCCCGCGGGAAGTTGACGGCCGGCCAGAAGGTGAATGGCGCCGTGGCCAGCGCGAGGAAGCTCTCCGGGGCCTCGCGGCTTGCCACTGTCGCGATCTCCGGATCGAGGACGCCGGCCAGGACCGCCAGCACCGCGCCCTGCTTCCGCCCAATCAAGTGGACCTCCTTTGCGCCCTCGGCGCGGAGCAGGCGGACGGCGGCCAGGACATCGCGCACGCGCGCGCCCAGCAACGTCTCGCCGTAGAGGACGGCATGCCCGGCAGCCATGTAATCATGGCCATACAGCCGGTAGAGGTCTTTCAAATCATACAGTCCCTCGCCCAGGCCCCGGACGTCGAGCATCCAGAAGTCATCCAGGCTGGCCAGCGCGCCGCCACGCTCCAGCTCCTGCTGGCTGTCGAAGTTCGGGAGGTAGAGGACGGCGCTTGCCGCCGGATTGAGCCGGAAAGGCGAGCCTTCGCGGCAGACGTGGCGCAACACGCAGCAGATGCCGGGGTCACTCTCCACCACGAATCGGAACACCTGATGGCCGGTGGCAGCGGATTTCGATCGCGTCTGGAAGAGGCGGCGGTGGTGGGGCACCGCGTCCGGCACGCGCACCTTCAGGGCGCACGCGATTCTTTCGGGCAGCGCCTCGGGCGAAACGGGCTCGCGGGCGGCAGCGACGCGGCGTGCCTGTTCGGCCACGAGCTCGTACATCGGACGGCTTCCGGCGCGGCAGACGTCGCCCTCGGGGGTAACCTTCAGATCCTCCTCCTCGAGGCGGGGCAGCGGGCGCTGGGGCGCGGGTGCCGGCTTCCCGAAGACGCGGTTGAAGAAGGTCACCATCGCGACTTGGTTGGCTTCGCTGAAGGCGTGCTCCTGCACGTCCATGGAGAGCCCGCAGGTGTCGGGTTCGCCGCCCAGGATCTCGTGGATCCGGCGCAGCTCCTCGTAGCCAGCGCGCAGGCCGCGGTCGTCGAAGAAGTCCTGCTCCTGGCCCAACAAGAGCGCGGGTTCGCCCGCGCGGGCGATGAAGAAATCGATCTTGTCGAAGCCGGCGGCGAGGAGGCCGGGAGGATACTGCTCCTCGTCGGCCGGCATGGCGTTCTCGAGGTCTCTCAGATAGCTGGTGCACCAGCAGGAGGATGCGACGGCCTTGAACCGCGGCTCCATCGCCCAAAGGTAGGCGCTCAGCGTGCCCCCACCCGATTGCCCGGTGACCGCGAGTTGGTCGGGGTTCACCTCCGGGCGCGATGCCAGATAGTCCAGGGCGCGGATCCCATCCCACAGCCGCCAGGCGCCGAACCAGTCGCCACACGCCTGAAGCTGCCGTCCGATAATGTTGTGCCCGTCGCAGTTGTTGTTGCGCGAGAGCCGCCCGCCCGTATCGAGCAGGCTATACAGCTCGCGCTCGCCCTGGTTCACCGGGTCGTAAATCAGGGCGGCATACCCCTCGCGGGCCAGGCGGACGCACGCCCCGGCATACCGCTCGTATGCCTTGCCGTTGTGGCTATGCCCGCACGTAATAATCACTCCAGGCGCGGGTCCCGCCGCCGCGGATGGCAGGTAGAGGTTGGCCGAGACCAGGAAGCCGGGCCGGCTCTCGAAGGTGAGGTGCTCGATTCGGAAGCCTTCCTGCTCGGACACCCGCCACACGCGCGCGTTTAGCGGAGTGCGCTCTGGGAGCGGGCCGAAGGCGTTGGCAATCGCCTGCCGTACCTCCGCGATGTAGCGGCGGGCATCTTCTGGCGAGCGGATCGCCGCGAGGCGCTGCACGCGCCGGGCATACGTCTCGCGCATCCGCGCGATGTACTGCTCCTCGAGCTGCTTCGGGTAGTCGTGATAGCGCACTGGTTTCCTCCCAAATTGCACACGGGCGGTTTCTGGCGTGCCCGGCCTGGCTACGGGGCCGCGACGAGCAGGCGCCCAGGGTGCGTCGCCAGGCGAGGCTGGCAGCCCTCGCCAAACTCGATGTGGATATCCTCAACCGCGTTCGCCAGGTCCAGCTTCCAGGCGCCGCGCGCCGGCTTCACCTCGCCGCGCACCCGCATCGCGGGCTCCTCGCGCGTGTTCTTATCGACGAGCACGGCACCATCGGGAGACCGGAACGTCACCTGGACGTGTTCGGCGGGCGCATCGCTACTGATGGTCAACGCGAAGCGCTCGGCGTCCGCCTCGGGGGCGAGGTAGGCGGCCGGCTGGCTATGCACAAGCCACAGTTTTTTGCCGGTCAGCGAAACATAGCGGTTTTGCAGCTTAAGCTGCCCTCGCGCACGCCCGCTGCTCACGGCGATCCCGTAAACGCCCTCCTCCGGGGCGACGAGATCGATGGGAACCGGCTTGCCAACCTCCGCGCGCA
>JAAZEM010000036.1 GCA_012512265.1 Armatimonadota bacterium
CCTACGTTCAGTCGGGATGGGCGGTCGATCTACTTCTCCTCGACCCGGGGCGCGGAGCAGAGCAGCGTTGGCCTCTACCGCGTGCCATTCGAGGGCGGCGAGCCGGAGCGGGTCCTGCATCATGACGGCCCCGATGTCGCTCTCGTGCAGCCAGACCTCTCTCCCGATGGCCGATTGATTGCCGTCGGCCACATCGCCGGCTTCCGGGGCAACTGGTCGGTGCGCTTGCTGCGGACGGCGACGCCGGATGCAGAGTTTGCGCTCACGGGGCCGGATGCACCGCTCTACAGCCCGCGCTGGTCGCCCGATGGGCGTCTGATCGCCTGCACCGGCTACCGGGTGGGCGATCCCGGCTGGGGAATCTACCTGGTGGAACTGCGCACGGGAAGCGCCGTTCGTCTCGACACGGGTCCGGGCAACTCGCGAAGCCCCGCGTGGTCTCCGGATGGCAAGACTCTTCTCTTTGAGAACAACCGGACCGGCAGCTACAAGCTGTATCGGATGGAGGTGCCCCGCGTGAGCTTCCCGCCGGCGACGGCAGAGGCGATCCGCACGGATCCCCCTGTATTTCAACTCGCCCTCAAAGAGAGCACGGGCACCGAGGTGAAGGATGCGAGCGCCCTGGGCAATCACGGTCGGGTGCTCGGAACCGTGGGCCGCGAGGAGGGTGCCCTGGTCTTCACCGGCCAGGGCTCGATCACCGTGCCGCAGCCGAAGGGCTTCGATTTCGGCACGGGCACTTTCGCGGTGCGCGTGGTCTTGACCGTCGAGAAGCACACGGACGCGCTGCGGATCGTGGCGGTGGGTGACTACCCCACGCATCACCTGGGCTGGCAGATCTACCTGGGCCCGGACAACCGTGCCTGGTTCAACGCGCGCGATCCGGGTGGTCTTTTTGTGGGCGCGGCCTCGGATCGCCCCGTGCCGGTTGGGCGGAAGGTGACCCTGGTGGGGATTCGACACGCGTCCGGTCGGGTAGAGCTGCATCTAGACGGGCGTGTCCAGGCGAGCGCAGGTGCGGGCGCGGTGATGTCCTACCCCGTGCCGACCCAGGTGCGGATCGGGTCGCAGTACGACGGGGCGAGCCCCTTTGCCGGCCGGCTGCACGAGATGGCGGTCTACCGGCGCCCGCTGACCGGCAGGGAGGGGGGTGCGCCGACGCTGGCGGAGTTCCTCGGGGAGGCGAAGTGATGGAAGCAAGAGCAAGCGCGAGCATTGGGAGAGTGGCCCGAGCGGCTGCCTGCGCCGTGGGGATTCTCCTCTCGGGGGTGGCGGCGGATGGAGCCGAGCGCTTCGAGGTGGCCGCCTGGGTGGACCACTTCGACTTCGCGGGTGTGCTGCAGGAAGATCGCTACCTCTTTGATTCGGAGACCGCCGAGGGGTGCGCGCGCATCCTGGACCATGTGCAGGAGGTGGGGGCGACCACCGTCCTGTGGCGCAACTGCGGCGGGGGCACGATGCGCTACCAGAGCCGGGTGGATTCGCACCATAACGATGGAATCCTCGACAAGCGGCGGGTGCTTGGCAATCGCCCGGTGTGGGACTGGGTGCGCTATGGCGACGCCGATCCGGACCTCATGCGCACCGCGCTCCGGCTGTGCAAGGAGCGCGGCCTGCGCCCCGGCGTCCACTGGCCCTTTGAGGAGACGCACTGGCAGATCTGGACCATCGGGCGGTTCAACCTGGAGAACCCGCAGTTGTGGGGCCGGACCGCGGATGGCCGGCCCTGGTGGGGGCGGTGCAGCCTGGCACACGAGGAGGTGATTCGGCATAAGCTCGCGCTCGTCGATGAGCTGGTAGAGCGGGGGATGGAAGTTCTCTTCATCGACTTCTTCCGCACCGGCGGGTGGAGCCCGGCCTATGAGTATGTCGAGCCGGTGGTGAAGGCCTACCGCGAGCAATACGGCACCGAGCCGCCGGTGGACCATCGCGACCCGCGCTGGAAACGGCATGTCTCTCGCTACGTTACCGAGTTCCTGCGCCAGGTGCGCGGGCGCTTGAATGCCTCGGGCCGGAAGATCGAGCTGGCCGTCGGCATTCCGGGCATCGCCCCGCTGGCTACCTCCGACACCCTTGCCTTTGGCGCGGACTGGCGTGCCTGGGTAGAGGAAGGCCTGATAGATACTCTGGTCATCAACACTCTGCACTGGGATGCGAAAGACCCGATGGGGAGCACCCGGGCGTTGGGTCGGGAAGTGATGCAGGCGGTCAACGGGCGCTGCCGCGTGCTGTGGCCCGTGCGGGCGTACGACTACTCCGGCTACGGCATCCCCTCCTACCGGAAGGCGCTTCCGCAGATGACGGATGCGCAGATCGCGGCGCAGCTCACCGAGATGGCGTGGGAAGAGGGCGCGGCGGGGATCAGCCTGGAGTGCGTGGACTACAACAACTACGCGCCGGAAACGCGCAAGGCAATGCGCGCGTTGCTGGAGGGTCAGTGTCGCCTGGCGCGTGAAAAGCAGTAATACGAAGGCGCGGCGGCGCACCCTCCTTCTCGATCCGCCGCGCCTTCTGCCCGCGAACCCGCCTGGATGCGAGATCGCAGCCAGCGCAGGATCTGCGCCTTGGACGCCGCGCCACACCTGGTGGCGTCGATACCACGGATGGACGGACGCGGATGGGGAGGCGCGGGCACCGCCGGCTCGGTTATGCGAGCTCTTCGGGGATTGGGCAGGGCCGCCGAGGCTACAGTGGCCCGGAAATGGGCTTGACAGCCGCCCTGCCGTGTGGTAAGCTGTGCCAGCATAGCCTATCCGGGTGCTGCCCCTGAACGAGCGGTAGGGTGGGGACCAATGCTGTGAGGGCCGGTGATCGGCCGGCCTCCTGGAGGGCGCCAGTCATGAAACGACACGGGTTCACTCTGATCGAACTGCTCGTCGTAATCGCAATCATCGCGATCCTCGCTGCGATCCTCTTCCCGGTCTTTGCCCGGGCGCGCGAGAACGCGAGGAAGGCGACCTGCCAGTCTAACCTGAAGCAAATCGGCGCAGCCACGCGGATGTACCTTCAGGACTACGATGAAACGTACATGGTCGCGCTGATGATCTGCCCGGGCACTCCCGGGCGTATCGTGGGAGGGCGCTACTACATTCCAGAATTGGTGGCACCCTACTGCAAGAACGACAAGGTATGGCTCTGCCCCAGCGACTCGGCGCGGGGATGGCCATCGGCGCCCGGGCAGGATGCTGTTCAACCGTACCTGCGAGTCTCTTACGGCTTCAATCTCCAGCCCGGGCCCCAAACCCCCAGCACCAGTACCGTGCTGTTTGGCATCGCCGGGCGTAGCGAGGCACTCGTCGCTAACCCGGCCGAGACGCCCATGTGGACGGATAGCATGAGCGCTGCGTCCTCAAGCCTTCATGTGGTCGCCCCCAATGCGTTTACCGCATGGACCAGCGATACCGCCGGCTTCGGCAACGACGTCTACCTGGCGGGCGATGTGCGCCACAACGAGGGCGTCAACATCTGCTTCCACGACGGTCACGTGAAATGGGTGAAGGTCAACAGCAAGAACCAGGAGTATGTGAACCGGATGGAGACCTGGGCTGTCGAGGCGGACTGACCCGGATTGGGATCCGGGCGGAAGAACCACCTGCCGGTCTGAGCGGGCCGCGCCCTGCCGGCATGGCACGCCAGCAGATGCGGCGCGGCCTGGAGCGAGGCGATGGCGAGCTATCTGTACATCTCAGGCCTGTCGGCGGGCACTGTCGGTGCCCTGGGAGCGCCGGGACAGGGGGCCCCTCCCGCTGTGGTTGAGGAAGAGGGGCTCATCAAGACGCGCCTCCTCCCGCCGGGCCCAGGCAACCCCCGGAACTCCGAGGGCGCCTTCATCCAGCTCAACGACGGGCGGGTGCTCTTCGTCTACACCCATTTCACCGGTGGGGGATGGGATCACGCGGCCGCGCACCTGGCCGGACGCTTCTCGTCGGATGGCGGGCGCACCTGGAGCCTCGACGATGTGCTGATCCTCCCCAACGAGGGCGAGATGAACGTGATGTCCGTTTCGCTCCTGCGCCTCCAGAGCGGCGCTATCGCCCTCTTCTACCTGCGAAAGAACTCGGAACGCGACTGCCACCTCTATATGCGCCTCTCCACGGATGAAGCGCGCTCCTGGGGCGAGCCGGTCCTTTGTACCCCCGGCCCTGGCTACTACGTCGTCAACAACGACCGCGTGATCCAGCTTCGGAGCGGCCGGCTGGTCGTTCCGGCGTCGCTGCATATGCGCGAGGGGGTATCCGGGTTCGCCCCAGGGGTGGCGATGTGCTATCTATCGGATGACGGAGGCGAGACGTGGCGCCGGAGCGAGACGATCTTGCATGCCCCGGAGGGGAGCCAGTCCGGGCTGCAGGAGCCGGGCATCGTTGAACTGCGAGACGGGCGGGTGATGATGCTGTGCCGCACCGACCAGGGGTGCCAGATGCGTTCCTGGTCGAGTGACGGCGGGGAGAGCTGGACGCCCCCCGAGCGCACGGAGCTCCTCTCGCCCGTATCGCCCGCCACCGTGAAGCGCATCCCTAAGACGGGCGACCTCCTGCTGGTGTGGAACGACCACCGCGACATCGACCCGGTGCTGCAGGGCAAGCGCACCCCATTGCGCGCGGCAATCTCGCGCGATGAAGGGGTGTCGTGGGAAAACGCGAAAACCCTCGAGGAAGACCCCGAGGGCTGGTTCTGCTACACGGCGATGGAGTTTGTGGGCGACCAGGTGCTTCTGGCCTACTGCGCGACGACCACCGGGCTACCGCACTTAAGCCGGACGCAAATCACCCGGTTTCCCGTGGAGTGGTTGTACACGCCATAGGGGCGCGTCGCTCGCGAAGAAGGCATCGGTGTCCGCATCTGGCCGTCGGCGACATGGTGCCGGCGTGGGCAGGGCCACGCGGACTATCTGCGCGTGGCCGCAGCCATCGCGTACGGCTCTTTTACGGCTTCTCCGGTCGGGATTCGGCCGGCGGTTGATGCCGCAGAGCGCGCGAGAGGCGCTCGAGGGTGTGGCGCAGGAATCCACCCTCGGGGGCGGCTTGCACGGCGCCGAGGGGTGGCTTGTCTGCCATCTCGGGGTCTGGTGCCGGCGGCGGGGGTGGCTCCTCCGAAGTCTGGATCAGGATCTCTCCGGGTTGCACCCATCCCAGCCGGCGCGCCTCCACCTCGATCCCCTTGGGAGTCTTCAGCACGGCGATACGCCGCCGCAGTGCTTCGTTTTGCGCTTCCACCACCGCGACTTCAGCGGAGAGTCGGCGAATCGCCGCCACCTGTTCGCGGTCTAGCAGGTAAGGGCGCAACGCGGCGCAGGTGAGCCAGACCAGTGCCGCCGCGGCGGCGAGGCACTGGAACAGGCGCTTGGTCAGCCGCCACAACCGTCTCATCCGAGGGTTCCCGGCGCGGCGCGCTCTTCGCCGGATTAGCAGTGGCTCGTGCTGTTTACCTGGAGGCTTTTTCACCTGCTTGCCCCATTCGCTAGAGAAAGCGGGCCCGCGCCGCGGACCGCGCGCGTTCCCCTGCCGGGCAGGCCGAGCGGCATGAACCGCTCTCGCTGCCGCGGCCCGTTACCTACAACCTTGAGCTGCGCCTACACCCTTTCCACTTTGATCAGGTTGGTGTGCCCTGGGGTGCCGATCGGTACCCCGGCGGAGATGAGGATCAGGTCTCCACGCTTCACCAGGCCCGTCGCCAGCGAGACGGTCACCGCTTCCCGCAGCATTTCATCGGTGGTGCCCACCGGACTGGAGAGCACGGGCTGGACTCCCCACGTGAGCGCGAGGCGTTGCACCGTCTCGGGGAGGTGCGAAACGGCGATGATGGGGCAGATGGGCCGGTATTTCGCCACCATGCGCGCGGTGTAGCCGGAAGCGGTCGCCGGCACGACGGCGGCCACCTTCAGGTCCTGCGCCATGGTACGGATCGCCTCACCAATGGCGTCGGTCACATTCTGTGCCACGGTGTCCTCACGGGTGTGGAGGGCACGCTGGTAGCGCTCCGATTCCTCGGTGCGCACGGCGATCCGATGCATCATCTGCACCGTCTCGACAGGAAAGCGCCCGGTGGCAGTCTCTCGGGAGAGCATCACGCAATCGGTGCCGTCGAAGATGGCGTTGGCGACATCGGTGACCTCCGCGCGCGTGGGGCGCGGGCGGTCATGCATCGAGTCGAGCATCTCCGTCGCGGTGATGACGGGCTTGGCCAGGGCGTTGCACCGGGCAATGATCCGCTTCTGGATGATCGGCACTTCGTCGATGGAGACTTCGATCCCCAAGTCGCCACGGGCGACCATAGCGCCATCGGCGGCATTCAGGATCGCATCGAGATTCTTCACCGCCTCGTGCTTCTCGATCTTGGCCAGGATGGGGATCTGCACGCCTCGCACCGCCATTCGCTCACGCAGCCGCGCCAGGTCCTCTGCCCTGCGGATGAACGAAGCCGCCACCCAGTCCACGCCGTGGTCGATCCCAAAATCGAGGTCCTCCAGATCCTTGGGCGTGATGGGATCAATGTTGATAGAGACATCCGGCACGTTGAGCCCCTTGTGGCTGCTCAACCGACCGCCCGAGCGAACGACGCAGCGTATCTCCGTCTCCGTGGTCTCGGCCACGGTGAGCTCGATGATGCCGTCGTTCAGGAAGAGGCGGTTGCCGGGCGATAGGCTCGCCGGAAGGTCCTCGATGGGGATCGGCGCGCACTGTTCGTTGCCAACGATATCGCGTGTGGTGAGCGTGAACGGCTGGCCCGGCACGAGGGTGACTTCGCCGGCCATCTCGCCGATGCGCAGCTTCGGCCCGGAGAGGTCCTGGAGAATGGCGACCGGCTTCCCGAGGCGCTTGGCGATCTCTCGGATCGTCCGAATGTTCTGGGCGTGCTCCTCATGCGTGCCGTGCGAGAAGTTGAGGCGGGCGACATCCATCCCTTCCCGGATCAGGCGCTCCAGAATCTCCGGGCTGCTTGAGGCCGGGCCGATGGTGCAGACTATTTTCGTACGGCGCATGCTTCTCCCCCTCGGAGCCGGGATGGGAACGCGGGCGTGTAGGAATACCGCGCCCTCTCCTGGCAAGGTCCACACGTGGGTCGGGCGCGATCGATGCGTTATCCCGCCTGGCCCTGCCGCTCCCCAACCGGATAGAGTGCGGATCCCTGCTTATAGAACGGGATGGCCGGAGCCTGGGGTCCTACCCCGGACTCGGGCCACCCCGCGATTGTTATGATTAGCGGTCGCGCAGGTTGTAGAAGACCTCGATGCCCCGGTACTGGGCCAGGTCGTCCAGCTGCTCCTCGATGCGCAGCAGCTGGTTGTACTTGGCGACGCGGTCGGTGCGCGACGGAGCGCCCGTCTTGATCTGGCCGGCGTTGGTGGCGACGGCGATATCGGCGATGGTGGCGTCTTCCGTCTCGCCAGAGCGGTGCGAGATGACGGCGGTGTAGCCTGCGCGCTTGGCCATCTCGATTGCCTGCAGCGTCTCGGTGAGCGAGCCGATCTGGTTCACCTTGATCAGGATCGAGTTGGCGACCCCCTCGCGGATGCCGCGCTCCAGGCGCTCGGTGTTGGTGACGAAGAGGTCATCGCCCACGAGCTGGACGCGGTTGCCAATGGCATCGGTCAGCATCTTCCAGCCGTCCCAGTCATCCTCGGCCATGCCGTCCTCGATGCTGATGATCGGGTAGGTGTCCACCAGGCGGGTGAAGAGCTCCACCATCTGCTCGCGCGTGCGCGTGGTGCCCTCACCCTCGAAGTGGTAAACGCCTTCCCGGTAGAGCTCCGAGGTAGCGGCATCCATGGCGAGATAGACATCGCTGCCCGGGGTGTAGCCGGCTTTCTCGATTGCCTGGATAATCGTCGCCAGAGCCTCTTCGGTGGAGTTGATCTGGGGCGCGAAGCCGCCCTCATCGCCCACGGCGGTGTTCCAGCCCTTATCCTTGAGCACGCCCTTGAGGCTGTGGAACACCTCGACGCCCATGCGCAGCGCCTCGGAGAAGGTGGGCGCGCCGACGGGCATGATCATGAACTCCTGGAAATCCAGCTTGTTGTCGGCATGCGCACCGCCATTGATGATGTTCATCATCGGCACGGGAAGTTGGCGCGCGCTCACTCCGCCGATGTAGCGGTAGAGAGGGAGATCCAGCGCCTTCGCCGCGGCATGGGCAACGGCTAGCGAGACGGCGAGGATGGCGTTGGCGCCCAGCTTGCCCTTATTGTGCGTGCCGTCCAGGCCGACCATCAGGTCATCGATACCGATCTGGTCCGTGGCATCCATCTGGTTTTCGATCAGCTCGGGGCCGATCACCTCGTTGATGTTATGAACGGCCTTGCGGACGCCTTTGCCCAGGTAGCGGCTCTTGTCGCCATCGCGCAGCTCCACGGCTTCATGGACGCCGGTGGATGCGCCCGAGGGCACCGCGGCGCGCGCGCTGATGCCGTTCTCCAGAAAGACTTCCGCCTCCACGGTGGGGTTGCCACGAGAGTCGAGTATCTGACGCCCGATGACATCTTCAATGATCGTGTTCACTTTACTCTCCTTGCCGAGCCGCCGCCGTTCGCAGGCTTCCGCGGCGAGTTTCGTCAAGCCCGCCGGCAGCGGTCTCCCTCACGTTAGCAAGCGGCCCTCCAGGGATATGAGCCAACAGAAAGCCTGGAACAAGCGGACACGGGTGCGGAGCCTTAAGTCCGGGCTTTCGCTGTCTGTGCCGGCCGCCAATAGAGTGCGGGGGAACACGCCGCGCGCCCGGCCGGCGGCGGCCAGAGACGCGGCCTATGCTACCCCCAGGCAAACAAGCTCCACCCGGATTATAGCATAGGAAACCGCAAAAAAGAAAGGGGAACGGTCGTTTGTCAGGCACCCGAATGAAGAAGCGGCTCGCACTTAGTGGCCGGCTGCTCCGCTTCGTCCAGGGCCGCCAGGCAATCGCGTGCCTTTCCCACGCCCGGAATCTGGATCTCGGGCTCCAGTTCCGTGAGTGGGAGCAGCACGAAGCGGCGCTCGTGCATGCAGGGATGGGGGATCTGGAGGAAGGGCAGATCCACCTGGCGATCCTCATAAAGAAGGAGATCAATATCCAGAGTACGCGGGCCCCAGCGCTGCTGGCGCTCGCGGCCCAGGGCTTTCTCCACCGCGGCCGCGAACGCCAACAGCCCCACCGGAGGCAGGGTGGTCTCCACCTCCACCACGGCGTTCAGGAATGCTCCTTGCTGGACAGGCCCCACCGGAGCTGTCTCGTAGACATGAGAAGCCCGCACCGTCACGATCCCGCGTTCCTCCAGGATGCGGATGGCGGAACGCAGGTGTGCGAGACGGTCGCCCAGGTTACTGCCCAAACTCAGATAAGCGCGCGCCATAGACTAGAAGTGTCCGGTGATGCCCGTGCTCACGCGGGCGGTGAAGGCATCCTTATCCGTCAGGTCCGTCAACCAGACAGCGGCATTCAGCGATAGCCGGTCCCATGGGAAGTACGCCAGGCCCACCGAGCCCTCCAGCGTCGTCTTCGAGCCAGGAGAGCCGGAATCATGCGAGATGCGGTGGCAGAGCCCGAGGCCGCCCGTGAGGTAGGCCGGCCTCTGCGTGTACTCCCAGATGCGCAGGCTGCGGTAGCCCCACAGACTCAGCTCCGTCGCCCCCAGCTCCGCGGTGAAAGCCAGGTCGTCTGACCCGCGCCAGTTCGGCACCCGCATCGCCAGCGTGCCCTGGTAACGCGTCACCCCAAGGGCAAGCGCCGTCTCGTTCGGCAGCTGGTAGGCCAGATTGACGTTCCACATGTTCAGGCTGGTGCGATCCAGATGCGTCGAGCCGATGACCGGCTGCGGGCTGGTCTTCAGGAGGTCGGCCGTCGGGCCCTTCAGCCAGACGCGCGTATCCGCCGGGTTGTACCAGGCTCCCAGGCGCAGGCGCTTGCCGAGGCGGTAATCCACTTCGACGACGGGCATCGTGGTGGCCTCGAAGCGAACGGCATCGCCGGCCTGCCCGGTGTAGTGGGAGATGCTCACCTCGGGCACCTTCCAATGGGCGGCAAAGAGGCCCACGCGGAAGCGGGAGGGCGGCTGTGAGACCTCGCCGCCGGGCGCCAGTCCGGCGCCCCACGAGAACTCGTTGGCCGCGTTGTCTGGAATCGGCAGGAAGCTAACGGCGCCCGCGCGCCCGGCGCAGGCGGGAAGCAGCGTAGCGGCGAGGATAGCGCTCCAGTATCTCTTCATTGGTCAGACCGTTTCCTCTACTTGCTGGGCGGCGACACCGCCGCAATGCTCTCTTGCGGCGCCGCCGCCGGTGGGTAACCGAACCGTCGTGTGGCATCGATCCGGGCGCACCCCCTGATAGGGAAGGGGCCGCCTGGCGCACTCTTCTATTCCCCGTCCGGGTCTCAGGCACCTTTCCGATTCCAGGGTGGGATCCTCAACCTGCTCTGCCACGTTCAGGCTCGCCTGTCAGAAGCGCCCCGTCACGCCGGCCGTGAAGCGCGCCAGGGAGTCATCCGTGAGATCGACCAGCCACATCGATGCGGTCGCGCTAATCGTTGGGGTGAACGCAGCCGAGACCCCCAGGAGGAGGTGGGCTTGCGTGCCGCTGCCCTCGCCGGAGAGGCCCTGAGAGAGGCCGAGCCCACCCATCAGCCCAAAGCTGGGCGCGTTTTCGCGCGCGCCCGGGATCTTATAGGTTCCCAGGCCCCACGCCACCGCCTGCTGGCTATCATACTCGAACTTCTGCGTTCGGGTGCCTTGGCCAACCGTTGTCACCCTGCTCGTTCCATCATACTTCGTGTGCTGGAATCCCACTTGCGCCGAGAGATCCCACCGGCTCTTGACAGGGAAGTCGCGCGTGACGTGCAGCTCATAGATGCCGCCATCGACGCTGGCATCGGCGGCCACCACGCTGCCTGGCACGGCCGCAGGGTGGAGCACCGTGTCCCAGGAGACGAAGTTATACCAGCAACCCAGGGACCAGGTATCGTTGATGCGGTATTCCGCCGTGATCAACGGTCTCACCTGCGTGCCAAACTCAATGGTGCCGAGCAGAGCACCGGCGCTATCGCGAATTGCCTGGTCCGGCTGATCCCAGGACGCGGCGGCCAGGCCTAGCGTCAGGCTCGCCGTCCTCTCGCCGCTCGGGGCTTCGACCGCCGTCGGGACAATCGGGCGGGGAGGCGCAAAGGAGATGGCATGGGCCGCTCCCGCCTGCAACAGCAGGCCCGCGACCGCTGCTATCGTGCCAAGATGCTTCATCGTGAGTGTACTCCTCTCGCAGGCTGTCGTCACCGTGGCTCGGGCACCGCGCGAGCTCGGGAGCCTGGATCCAACCGATCCGCCCGTCGCAGAGGGGCCCGCGAGGCTCTCCGGCAGCGCGGGCGGCTGGGTGGCCACCATTGGCGTCTGGTGACTGTGGCAAGTGTGCCGCGGCAAGGCCGGCCCTTGGACCCGAGACGCGCGATGGCTCGCGCCTTCCAGGATCAACTGAGCGGTGGCTATCACGCGGCGGTGTTGCGCGCTTCCGAGTTGCAGGTGCGTACTGGAATCGCCCCTCGCGCGGCACCTGCTCGCATCCCTGGCGTGTCAGAGACTCATTATCGCTCTGGGGCTCGGGTTCCTTCCCCCTGGCCAAGCGGTGGGTACTGGGAATGATAGAGGCCGGTCCGCTTGGGCTGGCGCGGCGCGTCAGGATGCTTCCGCCAGTCCTAGAAAGAGGAAGAGCCGGGCAGGAGAGAGGCTCTCGCGCACACCTTGCCCGGCTCTCAAAACGCTGGCCCGGGGCGGGGGAGTCCCACCCCGGGCCAGTTGGTTGCGTTCAGTCGCGCACCGCCGCGATCAGACGCCCTTGGTCTTTACGTCCACCAGGACGGAATCGGTCGCCCAACCCGTGGTCGGGATCTGCTGCGGGGTGACCTCAACCGGCACGGGCTGCGCGGGCGGCTTCACCGGCTGCGCAGGAACCGTTGCCGCAGGCGGCTTAGGCGGCAGGGGCTGAGAGACCTGCACCACTGCCGGCGCCGGGGGCGCGGGCGGATCGGGGCGCTTCACGATCTTGAAGTCCTTCGAGCGGGTACCCGTTGCCAGGTCTCCGCCAAGGCTGCGCGACATCGTCTGCCCCATCTTGACAGCATCGCCGGCGCTCTCGTCCAGCGTACGCGTGAGGAAGCCCGCGTTGTTCTCCTTCGTCAACTGGTTGAAGTCGAAGTTGAGCAGGTTCAGCGGGCGCAGAGTGGCAATCGCCTTGACCATCTCGCGGCCGGACGGACCCTGGGTCTGAATGTCGAAGCCCATCTCTGCCGACGGGATCGAGTACTCCTTGCCGCCCTGGATCCGGTTGTCCTTGTGGTAGGCGTTCGGGAAGAGCACCGTCACCTGCCCGCTCGTGCCGCAGTCGATCAGGTTCAGATAGCAATCGCGATCCGCCTTGAACTTGAAGACGATGTTTTCGCCTTCCCACTTGGTGGCCGGGCCCTCGACCCACACCTTGACCTTGAAGGCCGCAGCGGGGTTATCGAGCTGGGTGAGCTGCTTGATGATGAAGGCGTTGCTCAGGTCGCGATAGAGCGCGTCGGCCAGCTGTGCCGGGGTGTTGGCGGTGTGCTGCTGGAAGCGCCGCCCCTCCATATTGACAAGCCAGCCTGAGAGCTTGCCGTCCTTCTCCTCGATGCGGAGCACGCGGTCGGTGAACTCCTGGAGCGACGGGGCGATGCTGACGAAGGGGCACTTCGCCTTGATAGCAGCCTCGACCTGCTCCTTTTTCGGACCCACCGAGGTGAGGTAGAGCTTAGTCGGCGGGTAGTAATGGAGCGTTTCGACTGCGCGGCAGCCCTTGCGCAGTTTCTTGGCATCCGCGCGCTTCAGCACGGCGATGCTGGTGCCGTTGTAGACGGCGCTCACCTCGGCCAGGGCGATGCCAGGACCTTCCAGCTTGTAGTCGTCCGGCTCATAGATGGTGTAGACCGACTTGGCGGTGATCCCCGCGGCCACGCCCGCGCCGAGTTCCACCCGGTCGCCTCCCACATTGGTGACCAGGATGAACGGCTTGCTGGGCTGCGGCGGCGGAGGCGGCGTCTGCTGGGCGGTCTGCGTCGCTGTGGGAGCGGGCGTCTGCGTGATGGGAGGTGCCCAGAAGACGCGCGCTTTCGCGAGGCCCTCCAGCTGCGGATCCTGCTTGAAGTTCTTGCGCTTGAGGTTCTTGACCGCCTCGGCGATCACCCTCTCGTAGGTCCAGGAGGGATCGCTGGGATCCACCTGCATGAGGGCGCCAACCAGGTTGTAGGTGAGCGCGCCGAAATAGTAGTACTTGTTGCCCTCCATCGGGAAGGGCGCATCGGCCGAGGTCTGCTCGGCGCGACACCCGGTGATCAGGGTGTAGTTCATCTCGGCGTCGCGAGTGCCAGCTTGCTCTTGCAGCGCGCGGGTGCCGGCGCCAGGGCGCGTGAAGTCGCCCAGGAACATCCCGGCGGTGGTTAGCTCGGAGGCCGGAAGCTCGTTATCCGCGAGATTGAGCAACTCGGGGCGGATCACCATGCGCGTGCGGGTCGTCATCGGCCTGCCCTGCGCATCCGTGGGCACCCGAACCGGGGAGAGCAGATCATCGAGATCGCGCGTGCCGGTACCGGAGTGGCAGCAATCGAGGATGATGGTGATGCTGCTCGCCTTCAGCTTGTTGATCACCGCGCCGAACTCCTCGTCGCGAATATCATCGAAGGCGGCGCTGGTACGGATGTTGGTGGGGCAGAGGGTCTCATCCATGCGGTCATCGGGCTCATCGCCGTTGTCGTCCGGCGCTTGACTGCCATGGCCGCTGAAGTGGAAGAGGACGACGTCGCCCGGCTTCGCCTGCTTGACGAGCCAGTTGTCGAACTCCTCAAGGATTCGCTTCTTGGTGGCATCACGGCTCAGAACCGTCCGGATATTCTTCTGGGGGAAGCCGAACTTCTGGGTGAGCACCATCTGCATCAACTTGACATCGTTCTCGCATCCTCGCAGGTCGGGGATCTGTGACGCCTCATAATCGTTTATCCCGACCAGGAGGGCCCATTTCTCCGCGCGTGCCGGGCGCAGGCCCCCGATGGCGGTAAGCGCCAGCGCCGCGGTGAGGATCACGATTGCCTTTCGCATGATCCATCCTCCTCTTAATCTAGTCTCAACCCTCGCCGGATCACGGGGCCCGGCACAACAGCTCTTGGTGTAGGCGAATAGCAACCCGCGCCAAAGGACGAGAGAAACGGCCACATGGCCGCGTCGGTTGCCGGGGGGTGTTGCGAAGGCAGGGCTATCAGGAAAAGGTGGTCGCTGCCCTCTCTGAAAACCGCGACAGGGAGCGGCATGATAAGCAGACGCGGGACGGCGCTGCGAGGGGCCCATGCTCCCCCCGCGGCAATGCTGCATCGAGGCCCGCTTCCAGCCTTCGGAACACCCGACGGAGGGGGGCCTACCCCTGCCGTCTCCTAATCAGATTATCGGCAGACGAGGTGGAAACTAGAGGGGCGCCTCCTCACGCGCTGCTCACCAAGAGCGCTTCCCCTGGGATGCGCCTGCTCCTCAGATGTGCTGGTATCGAGCAGGAGTCTGCGCCGGATTCCGCTCCCGGGGTTCGGAATCTCTGGCCCCCTCATTTTGCGCTTGCCATTTGGGCAGGCGCGTGCTATGATAGTGGCATTCACAGGGAGTGCGGCCACGCTCCAACCCGTCGCTCCTTTGTGGCCGCGCATCCCCCCGTCTGTCCTTCTGCGTTAGTGGAAAGGAGAGCATCGATGGGATCCAGGGTCCGGCACGGTTTCACGCTTATTGAGCTGCTCGTTGTGATCGCGATCATCGCAATCTTGGCGGCGATCCTCTTCCCCGTCTTCGCGCGTGCTAGAGAGAACGCGCGCAAGTCAAACTGCCAGTCGAACCTCAAGCAGATTGGCACCGCTCTGTTGCAGTACATTCAGGACTACGATGAGGTGTACCCCTATGGGGCCTCGGCGAACATCCGAGACCATGGGAACGTGTGGGACGGCATCCAGCCGTACATAAAGAACACGCAAGTCTTTGGCTGCCCCAGCGACGCGCAGAAGAACTGCGTCAGCCTCGTGGCGGGAGACAGCAGCTACTGGGGCGCCGAGTGGGCCAACTTCAAGCTGAGCTACTCCTACAACTACGCCAATGGGGGCTACTCGCAGGCGACATTCAACTACGTCTCGGAGACGGCCGTCTTCGCGGAGGGGATCGAGCGCCCTTACTTCTACCAGGATGGGGCGGTTTTGCCCGATGGGGGGCGAGGCGTTGGCTATAGCGCCTCACCTCACCGCCTTGCGAACCGGCACTCGGAGGGCATGAACCTGGCCTTCTACGATGGGCATGTCAAGTGGGTGAAGGCCGAAAAGGTAAACGAGGTACGCGCTACCCGCTGAAGGGCCTTTTCGGCCGGTTGCAGTAGGCACCGCGATGCCCGCTCTGCGGCCCCCCGGCCCGAAGGCCCGGGGGGCCGCCCTCTCCCGTCGGAGCGGATCGCGTCGGGTTGACTCCCTTCATGAGGGCGCCTGCCGGCACCGGACAGTTGGGCCGCTTAAGACCTGGCGGCGTGCGGCCGAAAGGTTCGCTAAAAGGGGGTGTTCTATCGGCCGGGCGCGTAGGCCGCCCGGGTGTTGGCACGCCCCGCAGCCTGAACGACATCCCTGGAGGGAGCGATGGTCGAGCCGATTGAGCCAAGACGATCCGCGGCGCTGGAATGGTGGCAAGCGTTGCAGAGCGAGCGGCGGGCCAGCCCGGAGACGCGCGCACGGGACGGGCTGGCAGGACAGGCCCACCTGGAGAACGCGGATACACCACCTCCGACCGCCGTTCCAGACACCCCCGCCACCGAGAAGGAACGGCTGGATGAGCGGGCGTTGAAGCGCCGGGGCTTGATGGAGTGCGAGACCTGTCGCGCGCGTCGCTACCAGGATGGCTCCAACGACCCGGGCGTTTCCTTCAAGGCGCCGGGCCACATCCCGGCTCAGCTCTCCGGCGCTATGGTGCGCGCCCACGAGCAGGAGCACGTGCGCCGCGAGCAGTCCCGTGCAGATGCCCAGGGCCGCGAGGTGATCGCCCAATCTGTCCGGATCTTCACGTCGGTCTGCCCGGAGTGCGGCCGCGTTTATGTCTCGGGCGGCAAGACGACCACCGTCACGCGGGCAAGGCGGCCATCGGCTGCCCCACTCGACTTCTACGCCTGACCTACCCCTATCTCGAGATCCCCAGCATCACGCCCCCCCGAGCGCCAGCCTCCGGCAGGGAATCGCCTGCTGGAGGTCGCATTATGACTCCAATAGAGACGCCTCGGCCTGCGCGATGGGGCGGAGTGCTCAGGCCCAGGGTCTGTGGCGTGAGGGAATGAGATGCATATCAGTGAACTGGATACGCCTGTCGCGGTGGTCGACCTGGATGTGATGGAGCGCAACCTCCGCCGGGCGGCGGAGTACATGCGCGCCCACGGAGTGACGCTCTGGCCACACACGAAGACGCACAAGTGCCCGGAGATCGCTCGGCGGCAGATTGAGCTGGGCGCCGGGGGGATCTGCGTCGCGAAGCTGGGTGAGGCCGAGGTGATGGCCGATGCCGGCATTGAGGAGATCTTTATCGCCTATCCCCTCGTGGGCGAGGTGAAGCTGCGCCGGCTGATGGCGCTGTGCGAGCGTGCCCATATTCGCGTTGCCCTCGATTCTGAAGAGGTTGCTCGGGGGATCTCGCGTGCTGCGAGCGCCGCGGGGCACACCGTGGGTGTTGTCGTGGAGGCCGATACCGGGATGCGGCGTTGCGGGCTTCCCATCGGCCCCGAGCTGGTGAACCTCTGCCGCCTGGTGATCGATCTGCCGGGCCTCGACTTCATCGGTCCGATGGTCTACCAGGGCCATCTGAAGGGCACGGCGGAGGAGCGCGTGCGGAGGATCCCGGACGAGAACGCCCGCCTGGAGCACCTCTACGAGACACTCACCGCGGCGGGGATCACCTGGCGCCAGGTGACCGGTGGCTCGACCCCAACGCTCTACCAAACGCACCTGTTGAAGGGGATTACCGAGGCGCGCCCAGGAACCTACGTCTTCAATGACCGGAACACCGTGGGCGTGGAGGCATGCACGCTGGAGGATACCGCGCTCCATGTTCTGGCCACGGTGGTGAGCACCGCCGTGCCCGGCCAGATGATCGTCGATGCCGGCTCGAAGACGCTCACCAGCGATCGCTACGGCGCCGGCGATGGCAAAGGACACGGAATACTGCTGGAGGACCCGGGCGTCGTCATCTCCTGGATGAGCGAGGAGCACGGCATGGCCGATCTTTCGGGGGCAACCCGCAAGTGGCGCATCGGCGACCGCGTGACGATCGTGCCCAACCACGTCTGCCCGCTGGTCAACCTGCACGACGAGTTGGTGCTCCATCGCGGGGGCGAGGTGGTTGGCTCCTGGAAGGTGGCAGGACGAGGGAGAGTGCGTTGATGGTGAAGATCGCCCCATCGATGCTGTCATCGGATTTCGCGCGTCTTGGCGAAGAGGCACGCGCTGCCGAGGCGGCCGGCGCGGATTACCTTCATCTGGATATCATGGACGGGCGCTTCGTGCCCAACATCACCTTCGGGCCGGATGTGGTGGCCGCGATCCGTCGCTCTTGCTCCATCCCTCTCGATACCCACCTGATGATCGAGGAGCCCGAGCGCTACGTGGATGCCTTCGCGAAGGCTGGAGCGAGCATCCTGACGGTCCACGCCGAGGCATCGCTCCATCTCCACCGTCTCCTCTGCCAGATCCGCGAGGCGGGATGCCGCGTGGGCATCTCTCTGAACCCGGCGACACCCCTGGAGATGGTGCGCCACGTCCTCTCGGAGATCGACCTGCTGCTGGTGATGACTGTGGAGCCCGGCTTCGGGGGGCAGTCCTACATCGAGGCGATGACCGCCAAAATTGCCGAGGCGCGCCGCATGCTGGATGAGTATGCGCCCCATGTGGAGCTGGAGGTCGATGGCGGGATCAACGCCCGCACCGCTCCGGTGGTGGTCCGCGCCGGCGCGCGCGTTCTGGTGGCCGGCTCGGCCGTCTTCACGCACCCTAACGGCCTGGACGGCGGCATGGAGGAGCTGCGCGCGTCTCTCGGCCTGGCGTAGAGGTACGCGGTGAGGAGCGACTACTACGACGAGCTGATCCGGCGCAACGACATCCTGGCCGTCGCGCAGGAGCTAGGCCTCGCCGTGCGCGGTACCAAATGCCGCTGTCTCCGGCCCGAGGCGCATGCCCACGGCGACCGGAGCCCGTCGCTCTCCTTCAACCGCCGCCGCAACACCTTCCACTGCTGGGTTTGCCCCGACGTCGGCGGCAGCGTCATCGACCTGGTGATGCTGGCCCGCGGAGTCTCGCGCGAGGAGGCTGTGGCCTATCTGGCCGCGCGCGTGGGCATGCCCCCACCGGGGCCGAGGGAGGGGGGGCGCCGCGTGCCTGGCGCTGCCCCGCGCCGCTTCCCCACGCCGGCTCCGCGGCCGAGAACCGTCCCGGAAGGCGTGGCCGGGAGGCGGGACGCCGGGGTCCGGCTGATCCGCGAAGACCCGGTTGAGTACACGTTGGTGCCTCCCGACCGGCCGCCTCCCGCGCCCGAGCCACAGCTTGAGCCGGAGCAAATCGCCCGCATCTACTCCCGCTTCCTCTTCTGGTGCGACCGGATCGGCGAAAACAACTACCTCACCCGGCGGCGCGGCATCTCACGGGAGACGGCCGACCGCATGGGCATCGTCTGGGTCCACGACGCCGTGAGCATCGAGAAGCGCCTGCGCGATGATTACGCGGAGGAGGAGTTGCGGGCGAGCGGGCTTTTCAACGAGAGGGGGCTCATCTTCCGCCGCCATTCCATCGTTTTCCCCTTCTACCATCAGGGGAAGGCGTGCTTTCTCCAGGGTCGGCGGGTCGATGGGCGCGAGCCAAAGTATCTGAGCGTGCGCCGGCCCATCTGTTGCCTCTACAATCACGATATCCTCGCAACCCTCTCGCCCAGCGACGCCGTCGTGCTGAGCGAGGGCGTGATCGATACCCTCACTTGGCTGGAGTATGGCGTTCCGGCCGTCGGAATCCTGGGCGTGGGCTGCTTCAAGGCGGAGTGGATCGCCGAATTCAAAGACCGGCGCGTGCTCATCTGCCTCGACAACGACGAGCCGGGCCAGCGCGCTGCGCGCGACCTGCGCCAGCGTTTCGTCGCGGCCGGGCAGCAGGCGTTCCTCGTCACCCTCCCCGAAGGGGTGAAGGATATCAACGAGCTCTTCCTGGAATACCCGCGCCTGGATGGGAGAGCGATCATCCAGTAGCCGCGCTTTGTGGACGCTCCTCCCAAGAATCAGGACTCTTCGGACGGTGGCTCTTCCTCGGGCAAGGAGACGGCCTCCCAAAAGCGCGTACCAGAGTAGGGTACGCGGCGCAGGTCCGGAATGGGGAGGGGCACGCCTCCCATCTCCGCCGAGCGGTTGGCGATGATGCCCGGCAGGCAGAACTCAATGGCGCGATAGACATCGATGGGCGCGGGGCGGCCCTCCAGGAGAGCGCGAGTAAAGTGGCGAGCGAGTTGGAAATCGGTGCCGCCGTGGCCGGTGCTCGCATCGGTGCCGCGCGCCGCGGCGCCGATCGGCACGCGCTCCCATCCCTGGGACTCCTGCCGGTCGCGGTCGAAGCGCCGGCAATAGCCCTCGTAGCTGAACCACTCGGCGCTTCCCTCGGTGCCAAAGAGGCGGTAGCGGTGCTCTGACGGGCGCCGCGTGTTCAAGGTGATGAGGATCTTGATCAGCGTGCCTTTCGCCGTCTCGAAGAGGGCGATCTGCCCGTCGGAGCGCAAGGGGCAATCCTGCGAGCGCCAGGGCGCGCTCCGGCAGGTGACGGAGACGCAACGGTCATCCAGGACCTCCAGCAAGGGGCCAAGATCATGCGTGAGGTATTGGATCGGGGGCTGATCCGCGCGCCAGATCGGACGGCAGTCGGTGCGGCCCAGAGCGCGCGCCCGTGAGGGGGAAATGCGGGTACCGTCTGGCGCGGAGAGCGTCTCCGGGAGGTAGTGCAGGTATTCCGCCTCGGCGAGCGAGATGGGGCCCAGCCGGTCATCCACCACCCACTTGCGCCAGTAGCGGAGGAAATCGAGGAAGCAGGAGTTCTCGCCCAGCATGTAAACCCGGCCAGTGCGCTCGACGGTATCGCGCAGGCGGATGAGCTCCTCGAAGGTGTCGGCTCCGGGGACCTCCGAGAGGACGTGGCAGCCGGCCTCTAGCGCCTGACAGGCGTGCTCCACCTGGCGCTTGCCGTTACTGGCGATGACGACGGCATCCGGGCGCATCGCCAACAGCTCCTCGAACTCGGCGACCACTTTGCCGCCCGCGGGCTTTAGCAGCGCCTCGGCCGGCTCGCGGTACAGGGGGAGACGGTCCGCCGCGCCGATGACGACAGCCTCTTCGATTGCCAGGAAGTTGCGCAGGTGGGCCATGCCGCGGCGTAGCCCCAGGATACCGACCTTCAGCTTCTCCATCGCTTCTCTCCCTCAGGATGCCTCTTCGCGACACGCGGGCTTGTCCCCTTCCCGGCATCGATACCATCGGTGCCACGGAAGAAAGTGAATGCCTGGTCCTAGAATCTTTACATTAAAAGAGAATCCTGACGCGATTTCCTCCTCGACCGTGCTTGACGCCCTCCACCGCGTATGCTACAATGGCGCACACAACAGGCGAGAGGGGACCGCGATGCCCTTGATCATGCGCTGGCTCCATATCGGTGCGGCGATCACCAGCGTGGGCGGACTCTTTCTTCTGGTGAGCGTGATTCTCCCATCACTACGCGCAGCGGATCCGGAGCAGGCCACGCTCCTGCTACGGGGTGCGCTCCGCCGGCTTTGGCCTGCCCTCTGGATCTTGGGGGCGGCGCTACTCCTCTCCGGGTTCTACGCCGCCGCGCTCGTGCGGCCTTCGATGACTCCGACCTACCACCTCGTGCTGGGGATCAAGCTGCTCCTCAGTCTCGCGTTTCTTGGCACGGCGCTCGTTGCCATTCGCCCGGCTTCGGATGCCCCGGAGCGGCTGGCGCGACGCCTCGATTGGGCTCGGCTGGCGCTGATCTTCGGCGTGGCCGCCGTTCTTCTCTCGAGCTACCTGTGGCACCTGCGCGTGGGGTAGGGGCGCGCCCGTTTCGCGCGCCGCAACTTTCCGACGGCAATGGTGTCAAAGTATAGTGGAAAGCAGGCGCCCTGGGGGCAACCGTGACCGGAGCATGCCTGCTTGACACGCACCTGCCTGTGTGCTATACTCAGAAGCACTACCTGGCGTTCGTTCCCTGCCCGGTTGCAGGGTAGGGCCTGGGGGCAGGCCTCCAGGCGGTCGGCGCACCCGCATACGTTGACTTGAACGCTGACCGGGACCGCTGTAAAGCGCCGCAATCAGGAGGTGCCGCCAGCGTGCGGGCCTCGTGCGGAACGGGAGCGGTTGCGCTTCCGATGTTCCTCGCGCGGCCTGATACGATGGTGCAGTACTCCCGAGGTGGCAGGCCAGAAAAGGCCCGGATGGCAAGGAAACGCGGCAACTCTCATCCGGAGTCCCCTTCTGGCAAGCCCGATCGGGGAGCCTGTAGGAACCACGCCCTTGCGGCGTGGACAGCGACAGTTGCAACTGCAAGGAGGATGAAGGATGATGAAGAAGCTTGCGATTTTGGGAATCGCAGCGACCGTCATGGCGACCACGGTCTCCTTGCCCAGAGCGCATGCCCAGGCTGAGGCGTTCAACCCGCAAGGCGTGTTGAAGCCCGAGCCCTTCGCGGACGTGCCGCCCGATCACTGGGCGCACAGCGCGGTGGAGCAGCTGAGGCAGGCAGGTCTGACGGAGGGTTACCCCGACAGAACCTTCAAGGGCAAGCGGCCGATGACTCGCTATGAGTTCGCACGCTTTGTGCAGCTCCTGCTGCAGGGCCTGCAGCCGCGGTTCGCCGTGCTCGAGGAGCAGATGCGGGAGTTGAGGAGCCGTGAAGTGCCTCCCGCCGGCGTCACTCAGCAGCAGCTCAATGACGCCCTCGCGGAGCTGCGCTCGCAGGTGCTCACCCGCGAGCAGGTCCAGCAGATCGTTCGCGATATGCTGGCACAGCAGCCGCAGCAGCCCGCCGGGATCACCCCGGAGCAGCTCCAGACGCTCCAGCGCCTGGTTGAAGAGTTCCGCGATCAGCTCGCTCGCCTCGGCGTCGATGTCGATGCCGTGAAGAAGGAGCTGGCCGACCTGCGTGGGCGCGTCGAGACGATCGAGGCCCAGCTGGCGCGCATGCCGAAGATCACGGGTGATCTGAACCTGATCGGCAAGGGCTCTTGGAAGAGCGACCAGGTCCTCCAGGCCGGCGTCTTCCGCCCGGTCTTCGATCACGACGGCCGCCCGCTGAACGACACCGACAACGTTCTCGAGCCGGTGCTGCCCTACTATGACCTGGACCTGGGCATTACCGCCATGCCGACCTCGAACGTGCGCGTTGCCGCGATCCTCAACGTCGGCAACTACGTCTCGAGCTATCGGGACCCGGTCTTCCACCTGTATGACCGCGCGGGCACCGATGTGGTCACCCCGGTCCACGCCTACATGACCGTGCCCTTCAACTTCCTGGGCGCGAATGAGATCACCGTTGGTCGCCAGCCGACCCAACTGACGTCCTACACCTTCAAGGCGATCGACCCGGACACCTATACGTTCATCCCCCGCGAGGATAGCGGCGACGTGATCTTCTGGGGCGTGAACACCACCTGGCGCATGGGCTCGGCCAAGCTGCGCGCCTTCGCCGGTGTGAATCCTGTTGACGGCCGCCTCGAGCCGCTGAACGTCTACCCCGCCGGCCTCTTCGGCACCGGCACGCCCGGCGTCTTCGGCGCGTTCACCACGGCTGGCTCGGTGCCCATCGTGGACATCGGCAACTTCGCGGGTGCTCGCCTCTCCTTCGGCGAGCCTGAGACCGGCGTTCCCGCCGATCTGCTCGCTCGCGAGGTCTCGGTTGCGCCTGCGTCGCTGCGCACCGCTGCTACCGAGCGCCCCGCGCCCGCGGCAGAGCCTGGCCCTGGCGTGGACTACGGCTATAGCTACGGCCCGATCCGCAACGCCATCTTCGGCATCAACTGGCTGATGGCCGGTGGTGACTACCGCGCGACTCCGCTCGTCGTGGACGGCACGCCCGTGACCGAGGATGCGCGCGCTCAGGTCGTGAGCGCCGACGCCCGCTTCAAGCTGGGCCGCCTCCTGTTCAACGGCGAGTTCGCCTTCGGCGAGTCGCAGACGGGCCGCCTCCCGCGCCCCCGCTCGCTGGATGACACCGCCATCGACCTGCGCGCCCAGTACAACATCGGGCTCGGCTTCGGTGACCTGGGCATCGGTGGTGGCTGGCGCCGCATCGAGCTCGGCTACAACGTGCCCGGCTACTGGGGCTACCTGGGCAGCTGGAAGAACCCGCGCGGTATCGAGGGCTGGATGGCTCAGGCTGAGCTGCCGCTCCGCCGCAACGTGGCCTCCTTCCTGCGCAACATCACCCTGCGCGGTAGCGCAGAGTGGTACGAGGGCACCCAGAACGTGCCGACGGCCGGCGCTCCTGCCGGACTCGACCCCTCGGAGGAGAACCTGCGCATCGACCGCTATCAGGCGGGAATCGCGTTCAACCTCACCGACCGCAACCCGGTCACGGTGGGCTTCGAGCAGGTCTTCCGCAACTACGTGGCCGCGAACGTGAACGACGCGCCGCTCGCCCTGCCCACCATGGGCGTGGGTGGCAGCCCGTTGGTAGGTACCCGCATCAAGAATACGGAGACCTACATCAACTTCGGCATCGGCCACAACTTCACGGAGGATATCAACCTCGCTCTGGTTTACCAGCTGGTGGACTTCGGCAAGTATGATGTCGACGTCTCCAACCAGCCGGCGAACTACCGCGGTTATGTCGCCAGCGCTCAGGTGGGTGTCCGCTTCTAAGCGAGCACCTTCCACGCAAAGCGGCCCCCGGGCAGGCCTCTTCGGCCCCCGGGGGCCGCTCTTTTGTGTCTCTCCTGAACTTATCTCGCCAGGGCGCGTCCCTAAATTGATACAGGCTGTTTTGCCCGTCCGCGAAGTGCGGCTCGCCCGGCGATCCCGTTCCGGCGGCGACCCGCGCGCTGTTTGCCTCCGAGGTCAATAACAAGGCATGACTCGTTTGCACAGGAAGCTGCGCTCTCTTTGGCTTGGCATCACCGGGCGGATCATGCTCACCGTCTGCCTGCTCCTCGCGCCCTATGTCGGCGCACACGGCGCGGATGGCGACCGCGTCCATGCGCACATTCCCGGGCTGGTGCCCGTGGCCGTGGAGGCGAGTCGGATCACCCGGGCCCCTTCCGGAAAGATCCACGCTACCGGTGGCGTGGTGATCTCGCGCGGTGATGACACCCTGCATGCCAGCGAAGCCACCTACGATCCCGCCACGGATGAGATCGAGGCGGTTGGCGATGTCCGCCTCTTCCAGCCGGGCCGCCGGCTTACGAGCGAGCGCCTGCGCTATGGTGCCCGGACCGGCGAGATCCTGGGCATCGATATTCGTGCCGCGCTTGCATCCAAGGCGCCTCGGGTAGAGTACCACTTCCAGGGCGAATCGCTCTCTGGCTCTCCCGAGGAATACCATCTCCATGGCGGCCTCTTCACCACGTGCGAACAGCACCCCCCGCACTTCGGGCTGCGCGCCCGAGAGATCACCTACATCCCGGGCGACCGGGTCCGCGCGCGTCGGGTCTCGCTTCTCTTCCTTGGCACGCCGGTCATCACCCTGCCCAGCTACACCCTGGATCTCACTGACGACCGGGATAAGCCTGGCCTCTTTCCGCAGCTCGTCCTCGGCGCCACCGATGGCATCGGGGTGCGCGGCGATCTCCGCCTCCCCATGCCGGACCGCGGCGGCCTCCATGCCTATGCGATCCTCTCCGCCCGGCACACTCTCCGCGGTGGCCTCGGGATCTACGCAGGCGAGTCGATCCCCCTGGGGATTCGCGCCGGCTTCAAGGAAGCCGCGCCGACCCGCTTCGCCAGTGGCCTCACAGTCTCCGTCCTCCCGGCCATCACGTTCCACCTGCCGGAGCTCTCCTCGCCCTCGCCGGCGCTCCAACTGGGAATGGCCCGGTATCAGCCCACCTTCGACACGCTCGCTAACGATGTCACCGGGGGCGGCTGGAGTGGGGACAAGCGATATCGTCTGCTATTCGCCGGAAGCGCGGGGCGGTACACCGAGCATCCTACGGACGTTTCCGATAACCGCCTGAACCTGACGGGCGCCTTTGAAGTCCGCCCCTTCCAGGCCTTCGAAAAGATCGAACTGGGCGCGGCGCTCCGGGGCCGGCTCGCCTACTATGGCGGGGGCTCGCACTATGGCGTCGTCTCTCCCGAGATCAATGCGCAGTGGAGCCCCTCGAAGCGGCACTTGCTGCGCGCCGAGTTCCGACATCAGATCGCCCGTGGCTCCACGCCGTTCCTCTTCGACCGAATCGACGCCGAGCGGAATCTCAACCTGACCTGGCGCACCCGCTCGGCTATGGACGCCATCGAGCTCGCGGCGGATATCGACCTCGACAACAGGAGTCTCTACAACTGGAGCGTGGGCTACTCGCGCCGCGTGGACTGCCTCCAACCTGGCTTGACGCTCCATCGGCGCGGTGAGGATTGGGGGATCGGCGTCACACTGGAGATCCCAGGCCTCACCGGAGGATTCTGATCGGCCGGGCGAACCGCCTGACTGGCCGGGATCGAGGGGATGGGCATCCCCGACACCCACGCGCGGGGCAGGAGCGGTTTCGAAAAGCGTGGCAAGCCAGCGGCGCAGCACGCGCCGCTAATGGCCGGGAGCGGGTGATGTGCGGCTCTCGCGCTCTTCACGCCGACGGCGCATTCGCCGGCGCGGCATCAGGTGAGCGAGTAGCCAGTCGGTGAAAAGATCCGCCGCCTCCAATTTGCCGATCCCCTCGGCGCGGTTGCGTCCGACAAGCGCGAGAAGTTGCACCTGGTGCTGCCCGCGGAGATCGCCCTGGGCCTCATACTCGTGGAAGATCTCATCCAGATGCAAGATGCTCGCGCGTGCCGCCTCGGGAGTGCGGAAGCGAAGCACGCCCGCGAGCCGGCGCGCATACGGGTTCTGCGGGCCGGTGTGCGTGTAGAGGTCAAAATACTCGGGCGTTCGACCGCTCTCGATCAGCGTGTTAGCCACGTACGTCGGGGACGTCTTCAGGCGCGACGCGATCTCCTCGACGGAGAGCCCCTGGTCGTGCAGCTCGACCGCCTGCTCCTTCTTCGTCACCCGGGTCGCCATGGGATTCTCCCTTCCCTGGCGATCCTATCCGGACCGACCCGCCCCGAAACCGGTGGGGCACGGCCGGGCGGTCCGATTCGGGCACGTACACGCGGCCGGCCGCCCAGTCGGGCGGCCGGTGAAGTGGTTTCACAAACGCCTTTGAGTGCTAGTCGGCGAACGCCACGTTGCTCTCGCGCAACACCTGCTGCAAGACGCCAATCGGCACCTCGCGCGGTTGGCAGCCTCGCTTCGCGGCGAGCGCGGCGGCCACACCGGCGGCCTCGCCCGTCACCCAGCAGACGTGGATTTCGCGCATCGCCTCCAACGCCTCGTCATCGGTGGAGACACAGCGCCCGCAGGCCAGAAGACCATCGAGACTCTTCGGCACGAGGCAGCCGTAGGGAATATCATACACCGGCCCCCGGCGGCGATAGTCGTTGCCCCGGCCAATCGCCTCTTCGTGCCGATAGTCGAACTGCGACACCTCCGCCGCCGTCAGCCGGAAGGTGCCGGCGAGCCGCCGCGTGCGCCGCACGCCAGTCTGACTCGCGGTCTCCACCAGCCAGACATTTTCGAAGCCGGGCAGCTCCGCGCGAATCCGCTCCACGGCCTGATGGATCTTCAGACGCGCGTCCATGTCAATCTGCGAGAGCGCGCGAACGTCAAGGCCATCCGCGACGCTGTGCATGTTGTTGCCCCAGGCCATATCCGGTTGCGGCGGGAGATGCTCGATATAGAACGGGCGCGACCAGCCGATCTCCTCGCGCAGGCGCTTCCAGAAGTCAACATGCCACTGGTGCCGCTCGGCGCGGTCTGCCTGCCAGCGCGGCACATCGATCCCGGCCAGGCGGAACGGCAGGCCGATCCCCTGGTTCGAATGCTCGAACTCCGCGCCGGCCCAGGCAAAGATGTCGCCATCGCCCGTCGCGTCGACCACCACCTTCGCCAGTGCCGCGCCGGAGCCGGACTTGCTCTCGAAGATGACGCCGGCCACGCGCTCCTCGCGAAGGACCACATCGGCGAGCCAACAGTGATGCAGCACCTCGACCCCGGCGTCGTGGCATTGCCGGATGCTCAGCCACTTCAGCGCCTCCGGATCGAACGCAGACGTATCATCACCATGCTTGCGCATGCCCGCACGCCCGTGCTCCAGCAGCGCAGAGCGCGTTTCCAGGCCAAAGCCCCCGATCACCTGGCGCCCGTGGTCCACAAAATGCGGCAGCACCAGCACTAGCCCGCCCGTCGCCAACCCGCCCAGGTGGTTGTAGCGCTCGATTAGCGCCACACTGGCACCCTGGCGCGCGGCGGCAACGGCGGCCGCCGTCCCTGCCGGCCCGCCACCGCAGACGAGCACATCGGTCTCGATCATCACCGGCACTTCCCGCGCGGGGCGGGTGATTGTCCTGGCAATCCTCTCCTCTTGCATGCCTGCACCCCCTCTTCACATTGGTGATTCTCGCCTGCGCGCGGGCTCACCTTCCCGGTGGATAGCTGCCACGCTAGAGACACCTACCCGCTGCCCGGCGATGCGAGCATCAAGCGGCGGCCGGCGTGCGAATGCGCATGGCCGCCGCGCCGTTGACCACAGCGACCATGGCCGCCGCCAGGAAGACACTCGGATATCCGTAGGCGGCCCATAGCAGGCCACCGAGGGCCGGCACCGTCATGGAGACGAGGTGATCGATGGAGACGCTGAGCGACAGCGTGGGTGCGATGTCGTCGCGCTTCACGGCTATCTTGTCCAGGTATGTGGTGCGCGCCATTCCCGTGGCAAAGAGAATCTGGTCCATCATATAGCAGAGGTAGACCAGGTGCACGGCATGCCGCCCCAGGCCAAGATGCTCGGCGAACCCATACCCCAGGCAGACGAGGGCCGTCAGGAGGGCGTCCATGACCAGGACGGGGCGCTCCCCATAGCGGTCGATCCAGGTGCCGAGCACCGGGCGCAGGACGACACCGATGATGGAGCTGGCGATCCAGAGCTGGGCGAAAGTGGAAGCCGGCTGTTCGAACACCTTGATCAGCACCCACGGCCCGAAGGTGACGAACACTTGCTTGCGCGCCCCAAAGAGCACCGATAGGAGGTAGAAGAGGCGGTACTGAGGGCGCACGAGAAACGGCTTGCGGCGCACGCCCGCGGAGTGGACCCGCATCGTGGCCATGAAGAGCGCCGCACCGGTCGCCGCCACGGCCCCGACAGCGAAGATCGCCGCGTAGTCCAGATGGAGAGAATCGATGCTCGCCCAGACAAAGCCGCATCCGATGACGGTGGCGGCGGTGCTCGCGCTTCCGAGCCGGCCCAGCAAGCTCGCCTGTTTCCCCTCGTCGGCCAGGGACAGCGCAATCGAGTTGTGAAGCGGCATCACCAGGTGCGTGCCGGCGCTCCAGATCACCATGAAGAGGAGCATCGAGGGGTAGTGCCCGCCCCACAAGGAGAGCCCAATCATCCCAGCGGCGATGCCCAACGAGGCGAGCGCGGCGATCCGCGTCTCCATGAGAAAGAAGAGCGCCCCCGAGAGAAGCGCCGTCAGAAAGCCGGGGAGTTCCCGAGGAAACTCGAGCCGGCCGCGTGCTGCCGCCGAGAGGTGGAACGTATCACTCAGGAAGTTGTTGAAAGTCGTCTCGAAGATGCCGCTCGATACCCCGAGAAGTGCCGTCGCCCCCACCAGGAGCAGGACCTGCCGCTGCCTTGCCGCCCGAGCTGTTTCTGCCACCGAATGACCTCCGCGTTTCTGTTCGCCACGTCCTTCGCGGAGGCCTGCACCTCGTGTTTGACCTGGACCTGCGCCATCTCGCTGTGGTGTGCGCCCCGGTGTATCAGCGCTCGATCGGGTAACCTGCCGCTCGCCACGCCTTCATGCTGCCCGGAACGTTGTGTACCTCGCGGAATCCGTTCGCCTGCAGCATGCTCGCGGCGATAGCGGCACGGAACCCGGTGGAGCAGTAGACCGCCACCGGCCGGTCGCGATCCAGCTCGCCCATCCGCTCACTCACTTCTGGAAGGTAGATATGTTTTGCCCTGGGGATGTGACCCTCCTCCCATTCATCCCGGGAGCGCACGTCGACTACCTGCAATCCGTCCCGTCGCCCGTTGACAACACGGTCTCTCAGGCCCTGCACGCTCATCTGCAGCATGCGTGAGAAGGGGAGGCCGGCTTCGAACCAGTCGCTCATCCCCCCGTGAAGGAAGCCAACCGTGCACTCCAAACCGACGCGCAAGAGGTGGCGCTCCACGATTTCCGCTTCGTTCTCATCGGTCACCACCAGGAGGAGGCGCCGCTCGGGGCGTATCAGCCACCCGGCCCAGATCGGAAAGTTTTCGCGCAAGGCGATGTTCAGCGCGCCAGGAATGTGTGCCCCGGCAAACGACTCGATGCTGCGTGTATCGAGGACCATTGCTTCCGGATCGTCCAGCGCGCTCCGGAACTCCTCCATGCTCAGCGGTTGGAGCGATGGCACGCACCCGAGAATCCGGGGGCCAGCCGCGTTCACCTGGCGCACGCGCCGATAGTAGCCGGGGGCCGGTGGAAGTGCCGAGAGAAGGTCGCGGGCGAAATCCGCCTCGCCTTGCGAGCGCAGCCGTGGGTTGTGCTGGCGCTCGTAGCCGATTGTGGTCACATCGCGCCCGCCGATATGCACCCCGCAGGGAGAGCCCTCACCGTGGGCGGGGTAGACGAGGGTGCCCTCCTCCAGGCACAGCAGCTTCTCGTGCAGCGAGTGAAACAGCTGCCGCGCCAGGTTCTCTGCTTTCTCCGGGCCGAGGAGGTCGGGCCGGCCTGCCTCGCTGGCAAAGAGGGTATCGCCGGTGAAGACCGCCCAGGGCGCCTGCAGGCCCTGGCCCCCCTCCACCAGGAGCGAGATGTGCTCCGGCGAATGCCCGGGTGTCTCCAACACGCGGAGGGTTATCCCGCCCACTTCGACCGTGTCGCCCTCGCCCAGCGCCTCGTGTTCGAAGTCGTATTCCTCGCTGGCCGGCGCGTAGATCGGCGCGCCGGCTGCGACCGCGAGCTCTCGGGCGCCAGAGACAAAGTCGGATTGGATGTGTGTCTCGATGATGCCAATGATGTGCATATCGGCGCGGCGCGCGAAATCGAGATAGAGGTCCACGTCGCGCCGCGGGTCGATGACGACGCACACGCCCTTCCGATCATCCCCCAATACGTAGGAGAGGTGCGCCAGCCCGTCACTTTTCACGGTCTCCAGTATCATCGTCCGCCCCTCCAGGCATCCCATCGAATCGGAAACGCCCGTCAGCCCGCCGGCCTGCCGGTGCGCTACACCATTCCCAGAGGATCTTCCCGGCTCCTTTGCGTGGGAAACGCGGGGAGGGCGTCATGCAGGAGCCTGCACTCTCGATGGAATGCACACTCCCTTCCGATAAGCCCATCGGAGCGCCAGCACCATTCCGGGGTGATCAGTACCCTCTCCCCGTGCGCGGGAAGGGTCGGGGTGAAGGCTTCCAGCGGCGCTCCGGGGAACCGCGGGCGGATGTCAAAAGACGCGATGCGTCATGCTCCCGGGTGGGAGGAGCCCGTTCTTAGTGGATCTCGGGCAACGGTCGGCCGGCAGGATCCTTGGGGCGGCCGCCGGGGAGCGGCTTTGCCTGCTTTTTCTCTCTCAAAGTAGCCAGGAAGAGCCGCGGCGACGCAGAATTATAACGATCGGGCTGTCGCGAAACACGCCCCTATTCTCCAGACAAACAACGACCAGAAGAAGGACGACGATGGGTTCAGTAGTCTGCAAGTTCGGTGGCACCTCGGTTGCTTCCGCGGCCCAGGTGCGCAAGGTTGAGGGTATCATTCGGTCTGATGCGCGCCGGCGCTTCCTCGTGCCTTCGGCGCCTGGGAAACGCTATCCCAGCGATAAGAAAATCACCGATCTGCTGTATACCTGCCACCAACTCGCAGAGCAGGGTCTCTCCTTCGCCGAGCCCTACCAGATCATCTGCGACCGCTATCTGGAGCTGGCCCGCGAGCTGGAGGTTTCGACCTCGCTGGAGAGCGAACTCGCTGAGATCGAGCGCCAGCTGAAGTCGGGCGCCAGTCGCGACTATGTCGCGTCGCGCGGCGAGTACCTTTCGGGCCGGATCATCGCCGATTACATGGGCGCGCGCTTCGTCGACCCCGCGGACGGCATCCGGCTCACCGCCGATGGCCACCTCGATCCCGCCTCGTATGCTCTCCTGGCCCCCCTGCTCCAGGGCGAGGGGCTTTTCGTCGTGCCTGGGTTCTACGGGCGCGGCCCTGATGGCGAGATCCGCACCTTCAGCCGCGGCGGCTCGGATATTACCGGTGCCGTTGTCGCGCGCGCCGTGGACGCGGAGGTTTATGAGAACTGGACGGATGTATCCGGCCTGCTGATGGCCGACCCGCGCATCGTTCCGGATGCCCAGCCGATCCGCGAGGTGACCTATCGCGAACTGCGGGAGCTCTCCTACATGGGCGCCTCTGTCTTCCACGAGGAGGCGATGTTCCCCGTTCGCCAGGCCAACATCCCGATCAACATCCGCAACACCAACGCCCCCGAAGAGCCCGGCACGCTGATCACCCCGGCACGCGATGCCTCGAGCACCCCGATCGTGGGCGTTGCCGGCCGCACCGGCTTCAGCATGGTCTACATCGAGAAGGAGCTGATGAACCAGGAGCGCGGCTTCGGGCGGAAGGTGCTTGATATCATCGAAGCGCACGGCATCAGTTTCGAGCACGCGCCCACCGGCATCGACTCTATGTGTGTCATCTTCGCGGACAAGGAGCTTGACGGGAAGACCGACGAGCTGATTGCTGACCTCAACCGCGCTCTGAAGCCGGACCGGATCGGGCTCGTCCACGGACTGGCCCTCATTGCGACGGTGGGCGAGGGGATGGCCTTCCGGGTGGGCACTGCCGCGCGCCTCTTCACCGCCATTGCCAACAACGGCGTCAACGTGCGCATCATCGCCCAGGGCTCCTCGGAGATCAACATCATCATCGGCGTGGAAGAAAAGGACTTCGTGCCTGCGGTCCAGGCCATCTACCATGCTTTCGTAGAGTAAGCGGCAGCGCAGCTAGGCAAGCCAGGGAGCGGCGTTGCCATAGAACCGCTAGGGGAGCGCGCCGGTGCCAGAAACAGATTGGGCGCCGCGCGCTCTCTGCGTGTCTCTGGCACCGAGCAAAGCCACCACACCCCCTGTGGCGGGCCGCATCCGTGAAGCAGGCGTTCCCGGAACTGGCGGGAGGAGAGCGCATGCCTGCGTGGAACCATCTGCCGGGTAGGGTGCCCACCCTGCCCGAGGCAGGCTCGCGCCCGGTGTGGGAAACACGCCGGAGGGGCCTGCGCTCAGAGCCGCTGGCAACCAGTCTCTGGGGATGTCACGCGGATCCGGCCACGGAAAGGAACAGGACGGATGGCAAAGCTGGCAGGTCTTCCGATAGCGGCGATGGCGATGGGCGTCGCGGTTTCGGCGCAGGCGGCTCCTGCGTTCGAGCTGACTCCCAAAGTGGTGCCCCTGGCGCGCGAGACGAGCCTCACTCTCCAGGCGCAGCCCGGCGCGCGCTTCGAGGAGATCGAGCATGAGGTCCGCATCTACCCGATGGAGTGGAGAGCGGGCAGCGATGTCGCAGGGGTCACCACAGTCAAAGTACGGCCTGAGGGCGGAGCCCTGCGGATCTCCCATCGCTTCGCCGATGAGCAAGAGTACCTGGTGGCGGTGTTCGGGAACGATCCCAAGACAGCCCTGGCGAGCTTCCGGGTGTATGCCGTTGCCGATGACCTCTTCTCCCGCCGGCCCTATAGGGGTGATCTCCACCAACACTCCCACCACTCCGACGGCAAGGAGTCGCCTGCCTACGTCGCCGCCTACAACCGCAAGCTGGGCATGGACTTCATGGCGCTCACCGACCACCATAAGTATGCGCCTTCCCTGGAGGCGATCAAAGCGTTTGAAGGCCTGCCGGTTGACCTGCGCATCTTCCCGGGCGAGGAGGTGCATCCCCCCGATACCGGGGTGCACATCGTCCACTTCGGCGGCAAGTTCAGCGTGAACGATCTTTTCAAGACGCCTGCCTACCAGGAGGGGGTGGAGCAGATCGTCGCGTCTCTGAAGGAGTTCCCGGCTGGGCTCAACCCCAAGAGCTACGCGGCCTGCCTTTGGGCGCTGGAGAAGATCCGGGAAGCCGGTGGAGTCAGCATCTTCTGCCATCCCTACTGGATCACCGGGAACCGCTACAACGTGCCCGAGGCGCTCATCACCCGCCTCTTCGCCGAGAAGCCGTTCGATGCCTACGAGGTGATCGGCGGCTACTGGCTGCATCAGACGGAGTCGAACGCCCTTCAGGTGGCGCGTTACTATGAGGAGGTCGCGAAGGGCAACCGCGTGCCCGTCGTAGGCGTCTCGGATGGGCACGGCGTGCATCGCGGCCTCAACGGCTGGTACTATACCGTGGTCCTGGCACCCTCGCCGGACTACGCCGACATCCGGGATGCGATCCGCGCTGATTACGCCGTGGCCGTGGAAAGCCTGCCGAACGCGCCGGCCGCGCGGCCCTATGGTCCCTTCCGCCTGGTGAAATACGTCAGCTTCCTCCTGCGCGAGGTCTTTCCCGCTCATGACGCCCTCTGTGCCGAGGAAGGCGATGCCATGCTCGCTTATGTCGCCGGGGATCAGGATGCCGTCACCCGGCTCAAGGCGCTGCAAGGGCGGGTCGCACAGCTGTACGCGCGGCTCTGGGCGCGCGAATGAGTTGCGCCCGCGGCAGGGAGCGCGGGCGTGCCTCGGAGTGAGGCGGCCTGGAACCCGCGGGGTGATCCCGCCTATGGGAAGAGCACATCACGCTCGCGTTCGATCACCTCGCGGATAGCGCGCTCGCACGACGCGGTGAGGGGATAGTCGAGGTAGCTCCGCCACGTGCTGAAGATCCCCATCTCCACCAGGAGCTTCTTCTGGCCGGAGAGCCAGCACTCGATCTGCTCGCCGCCGTAGACCGAGTACATCATCTGGTTCATGCGCTGCTGCAGGCGGTTGGCGAGGTCGATATCGCCAGCCGCCACAGCCGCCATGATCTGGCCGGCCAGGTAGCCGTTGAAGATGCCGCCTCCGAGCAGTAGGCCATCGTAACCCGCCTGAAGATACTCGACGCACCGGAACTCGTTGCCGTTGAGGAGGCAAAGCTCCGGGCGCTTCTCGCGAGTGGCGAGAGCGATCTCACGACGCCCTGGCTCGCCCGAGCTGTCCTTCACCAGGACCACCTTCTCCTCGGCGTAGATCTCCCTCAAAGCCTCGTCGGGCACCACGACGGAGGAGTGGCTCCCCCGGTCGTAGATTCCCACCGGGAGGGGGCTCTCGCAGATTGCGCGCTGGTAGAGCGCCAGGACGGTCTGAGCGGTGGCGTTGAGCAGGAAGTAGGGCGGGGCGATCACGGCGATATCGGCGCCCTCTTCAGCGGCCACGCGCATGTTATCGAGAATGCGCGCGGCGGAGTTGTCCGTCACCTGCGCGGCGATGAAGAGCCGACCCTTCGCGCTGCGCGCGATGGCACGCAGGAGCGCGCGCCGCTGCGCGTCGGTCATCCAGGGGCCCTCGCCACACGTTCCTCCGACGAAAAGACCTTTGACCCCCAGGCGCAGGTGGTGGGCCACCATGCGCTCGACCGCGGCTTCATCGATCTCCATCGACTCCGTGAAGGGCGTCGGCGTCGCCGACCACACGCCCGCCATCTCAGCTCGCGATAGTGTCATCTCTTCTCCTCCGCTGCGCCTTACCCGGCCGTTTCCGGTGCTCTTCGCCACGGCGCTGGCAGTTCCTGCGTGCGCTCTTCTGGCGTGATCGCGTGGATGAAGGAAGCGGGTGCGGAGCGGGGGATTCGCGTCGCGGGAGCGCCATCGCTCCGCTCATGCCACGCGTGGCGAGCACGGGAACGATGGGCAGGAGTTGATCGGCAGGGGGGTGAAAGAGAGCTCCGGCGCGGACGGGCCTCCGCGCCGGAGGAGAGCGCGATGAAGATCAGTTTCATGACGTTCATGACTCCGGAGTGGACGCTGGACGAGGTGATCGCTGGGGCGCGACGGCACGGCTATGACGGCGTCGAGCCGCGGGTGACCGCCAACCACAAGCACGGCATTGAGCCAGACATGCCCGCTGAGGCGCGCAAGGAGGCGCGCGAGCGCTTTGCCGATGCCGGCATTGAGATCGCCTGCATCGCCACGTCATGCACTTTCGCAGCGACCGACCCTGCGAAGCGCCAGGCGAATATCGACAACCTGAAGCGGCACATCGAGCTAGCGGCCGATCTGGGCGCGCCCGGGATCCGCGTCTTCGGTGGCGCCCGTCCTGAGGGGCTGAGCATGCCGGACGCCATCGCCATCGTTGCCGAGGACCTGAGCAAGGGCTGCGCCCAGGCGTGCGGCGCCGGACCGCTCTCAGTAGCTGCTGTGCGCCCACAGATCGTTCGTGTTCGCGAGGATCTGATCCAGACGCATCCACTTCACGTGCCCATCGGCGAAAGCGATGACGGCGCCATCAAAGTGGCGGCCAGAGATCCCGTGGTTGTAGCGGTTCCACCATGAGGGCTGGACGCACTTCGGGCAGTTGGCAAAGATTCCCCCGGTGCTGTTCTCCTTGCCCGAGGCCAGGTCTGCGGTATGCACGTCCACCGCGATGAGGATATCTGCCGGGCGTTGCACGGTCGCCATCCGCACGCCCGAAGTCGGACTGGAGAAGGTGTCCTTGATCATGTGCCGCCAGTTGAAGCCATAGGTGCCGGAGGTGATGCTAGGGCAGACCCACACCTTCGCGTTCTTGATGTAGGGATCCAACAGGTCATTGGTCCAGCATTGCGAGGTGGCGGTCGCCATGCTGATACCGGGGTAGATCTCATCGTAGTCCTGAGCATACATCTGGACCGCCATCCCGATCTGCTTCAGGTTGCTCTGGCAAGTCGACTTGCGCGCGTTCTCGCGTGCTCTTGCGAACACGGGGAAGAGAATCGCGGCCAAGATGGCGATGATTGCGATCACCACGAGCAGCTCGATGAGCGTAAACCCAGGGATTCGTCGACGCAAGCACCCAACCATTGTGGCCCTCCTCCTCTCGCCACCCGCGGGCCCGGCGGTGCCGCCCGCGAAATGCGTGCGGTTGCCAATCCCGGCTCAACGAAGACCCATACCTTCAGATGGCCGCGGGGCCCCTGGCGCTTGAGAGATTCGCACGGAACGGAAGCCTGCCTGACGCCCCATCATAGCACGGGCGATGCGCGCGCGTCAACACTTCGTCGCGCGCGCCTCCGACCCCACCGGCTTGGGTTGCCCGCGGATGGTGCCCTCCCTGGAGGCGCGGCGAGTCCCCGAGAGTTGCCGAGTTGTGGTATCATAGAGGCATGAAACCCTCCTTCCCGAGCCGCCATGCGGAGACGGATGCCCTGCCGGTGGACGCGCTGCGCCCGCGCGTAACGTCGCTGGTGTCGCGCTGCCACCTCGTTGTGAGCGCGCCCACAGGGAGCGGCAAGTCGACTCGCATTCCGGTTTGGTGCGCCGAGGCGACCGGCAAGCCAGTGCTGGTCGTGGAACCGCGACGGGTGGCATGCCGGTCGCTGGCGCGCTGGGTGGCCGAGCAGCAGGGCGAGACCCTTGGCCAGGGTGTGGGCTACACGGTGCGCTTCGAGGACGTGGCTGGCCCGGAAACGCGGATCCGCTTCGTCACCCCCGGCGTTGCCTTGCAGTGCGCGGCGGGCGATGGCCTGGAGCCCTACGGCACGCTGATCCTCGATGAGTTCCATGAGCGCGGCCTGGAGATGGACCTCTTCCTGGCGGCAGCGCGCCGGCTACGCCTCGATGCTCGCCTCGTCATCATGTCCGCCACCCTCGACGGGGAGCGGCTGGCCCGCTTCCTGGAAGCCGAGTGGCTCCAGGCCGAGGGCCGTGTCTACCCGGTCGCCGTGCGCTATCTGGGGGGCCCGATGGTGCCCTCCGGCTGGCGCCTGGCCGACCGCGTCGCGGAGGGCGTCCGCCGGGCGCTCGCGGAGACGGAGGGGAGCGTGCTCGTCTTTCTCCCCGGGAAAGGCGAGATCGCGGAGTGCCAGGCACGCCTGCAAGGCATCCAGGGCGCCGAGGTAATCCCGCTGCACGGCACGCTCTCCAACCGGGAGCAGGACCGCGCCTTCGATCCGGGCGGGCGGCGGGTGGTCCTGGCGACCAACGTCGCCGAAACCTCGATCACGTTGCCGGGGATCACGGCGGTGGTCGATAGCGGGCTCGTGCGCCAGCGGATCCATCGCGGCGGGCACTCGACGCTCGCGGTGGTGCCAGTCTCCCTTGCCTCCGCGGAGCAGCGGCGTGGGCGCGCGGGCCGCGTAGCCCCGGGGATCTGCTACCGGCTCTGGGACGAGCGTGCCGTCCTGGAACCGGAGACGCCGCCGCAGATCCTGCGGGAAGAGCTGGTGCACCTCGTTCTCGCGATTGCTGCGATTGGCTTTCGGCCGCAGGAGCTGGAGTTCCTCGACGCCCCTCCGGCGTTTGCCGTGGAGCGTGCCCAGGCGCAGCTTCAGGCCTGGGGCGCGCTCGATGCCGACGGTCGCATCACCGAGTTCGGGCGCCGGCTCTCGGAGATCCCGGTGGACGCGGCGCTCGCGCGTCTCCTCATCCAGGCGCCCCCGGATCTGCGCCGCGATGTCGCAGACCTCGCCGCCGCCCTGGAGAGCCGCGCACCTCTCCTCCAGCGCCGTTCCGAGGAGGAGGGAGCCGAGGACGAGACCCCCGCGTGCGATGGCATGCGCCTGATCCTTGCGCTCCGCCGTGGCGCTTCGGGGCGCGAGAGTGAGCCACGCGAGGCGCTCGCCGAATGCCGCCGGATTGCCGACCAGATCCGCGCTCTCTTTGACCTGCCGCCCCTCGCCGACGACCCCGGACCTGTGATGCCGGACCGCCCGGCGCTGCTGGCGCACCTGCTGCGCGAATGGCCCGAGCGCGCCTACGTGCGTCGGCGAAATGGCGATGCCTGGGGGAATGGTCAGGACGAGGTGCAATGGGGGCATATGCGCTCGCGCGCGCGAGGCCGGCGCGGGCGTGGCACGGAAGAGCCCGGGGAAGGCCCGCAGGCCGCGGTGATGCTCGAAGTGGAAGCAATTGGCGACCGGGGCTTGCGCACGCAGTTGCGCGCGCGCTATGCCATGCCGTGCCGGTTTGCCGACCTCCTGGATGCCGGCCTGGGCACCCCGCGCGCCGAAAGCCCTGCCCTCTGCGAGGGTCGCGTCGTCGCCGAGGTCGTCATCGAGTATGCCGGGCGCGAGATCGGGCGCGAGACGCGAGAGCTTTCCGGAGCCTTGCTTCGCGAGGCGCTGGCGGATCTCATCCTTTCCGGACGGCTGCTTCCCGAGGTGGCCCCCGCCCTGCGCGATGCCATCGGCGCCTGGAACCTCCACCGCGCCCTGGAGGGGGATGGCGCGCCTCCCACCGAGCCACGCGTCTGGCTGCTGGAGAGCCTGGAGCGCCTGGGCGTCGAAAGCCCCGAGGATTGGTCGCTCCTCTCCCCGTCCGATCTCCGCTTTCCGGAGCTGGACCCGCAGGTTCGGGCAGAGCTCGACCGCCGCTACCCGCGCGTCTTCTCCTCCGGATTGGCCAACTTCTCGGTGGAATATGACCCCGTGGCACGCATCGTCACCCTCCACTGGCAGAGCGGCATGCGTAACGCCCGCCTCAGCGAGGGGGCGCTCCCCCGCTGGAGCGGCTGGTGCGTGAAGGTGGAGGAACGCGGGCGAGTGGTCACGATCCGCGAGCGATGAGCCGGGAAAGGGCTCGCCACCTTACCGCTCCGCGTGGAGGGTCTCCATCATCGCCCAGATATTCTCCGCCGGCGTTGGTGCGACGATCAGGTTCGAGCAGCCGACGATGATGCCCCCTTTCTCCTTCGCCACGGCGAGGGCGCTGCGCACCTCGGCGATCACCTCCTCCTTCGTGCCCATGTGAAGCGTCTCCGAGGCGATGCCACCCAGGAGCGTCAGGTGGGGGAAGGTGTCGCGGAGCCGGGCCAGATCCATGCCGGCGCGCCGATCGATCTCATAGAAGCTATCGACGCCGGATGCGCCAAAGAGATCATCGGCCACGGGCCAGAGATCCCCGTCCGAGGCAAACAAGTGATAGGTGCCGGCGGCGTGACAGGCTTCCGAGACACGCTGCAGCGCCGGAAGCATGATCTGGTGGAAGGAGCGCGGGGAGTAGAACGGCCCGTTTTTCGATGCGAAGTCACCCCCGCCCATGAGATAGCGCAGGCCCATCTGCGCCATCACCGCGGGCACCCGCGCGGCACGCGTCGCCTGGGCCATAAGGTAGCGGCCTACCAGGTCGGGGCGAAGGGCAATGGCCTCCAGCCAGACCGGCTCGCGCGGTACGCAGATGCCGATGCCACTTCCTGGAATGGCATGCGTCTCGCCAAACTCGGCGATCGCCGCGAGAAGATCGGGATAGTTCTCCGGCTTCGGCGGAGGCGCTTCGGCGGCTGCCTTCTCGGCTGCGGCGACGCAGTGCTCCAGCTCCTCGAGAGTCAGCTCCGGGCGCGGGCTGTGGTCGATCTCCTGGTAGAGCTCGTAGGCGGGATCAAAGCGCATCACCCGCCAGACACCATCCTCCTGGCCATAGAAGAAGGTGTTCTCGTCAATGCGCCGCGTCGGCTTCTCCGGCATCCGCCAGTAGCTGGGGCGAACCAGGTCGAGTTCCAGCGTGCGCACCAGATCAAACGTATCCTGGCGCGTTCGCTCCAGGAATTCCTGGTGGGCATCCGGCCCCTCCCACAGCGCTCGCGCCTCGCGATACTGCTGGATCCCACCGCCCACGTAGGCTTCACGCCCCAGGATGATGGACGCAGAGCGCGATGACAACCCTCCCTGGTAGATCGGCACCTTGTCGGTCGGACGATGCTCGAAGACGGCGGCGACTCGCTCCTTTGGAAGCATGCGATGGACTCCTCACCCGTTGCCGGCGCGGGGAAAACACGCGTTGCCCCGCGGGCTATCCACCGTTTCGCTGCCGACCAGGCCTGCCCCTGCCCCGGGCCACGAGTCAGAAAGGATATACGTCTGGCCGATCCTCCTTCCGGAAGTTCCACGGCTCGTTGGAGTAATAGTCGGGATAGGGCCACTCATTTAAGAGCTTCGCCGGATAGAGCTTCACGTGCCCGTCCACGAACGCGACGTTCGCCCACCCATCTTTGCGCTCGTCCGGGCCGTCGAGGTTGTGCCGTCCGGCAACGTGGCCGCGCGTGACGTAGTACCACCCCCGGTAGTGCAGCGGCGGGTCGTTCGCATGCTGGTAGTTCGCTTCCGCCACCATGATTGTCCGTGCGGGCTCCGGGATCTCCGCGAGGCACGCCGGGCGCCGCATGCTGTCAGAGGCGGTGTAGGGTGGGTCGCCCGCGATCGAGTAGCGGGCAATCCCGTAGGCAATGTAAGCCGTGTCACTCTGGTAGCCCCGCACGTTGGGGCACTTGAAGACGTCGTGGGCATCGGTCGTGCCCGCCTTCCCAGCGATGTACGGCTTCACCCAGGCGGCCCACACCCGGGCATAGGAGTAGGGCTCGGGATAGAGGATCGGGAGGGTCTCGTCGTGGTCCTGCGTGTACAACAGGACACCCATAGCGATCTGCTTCAGGTTGGATTGGCATTTCGCTTTACGCGCGTTCTCTCTGGCGCGCGCGAAGACAGGGAGGAGCACCGCAGCGAGGATCGCGATGATGGCGATCACGACGAGCAGCTCGATCAACGTAAAGCCAGTGCCGGCTCGCTTTCCGCGGCTCTCCAGCTTCGTGAAGCGCGGGGGCTGCATCGCACGAACCTCCTCTCCAGCTACAAGGGCCAGCGGGGTAGTGGATTACGTGTAATGCAATAAACCTACTCTACTATACTAGAGCATCTCGCCTGCCGGGTGTCAACCTTTGGAGTGCTGCTTGGCGGGAACGTGATATCAGAACGAATAGGTGGTAGCAACGAACTCTGGGGCTCGCCCCGTTTCCGCTGGGGAGAGGCGAACAGGGAACGTTCGCCCCTCCCCGTCGTCTGCGGTCTGGCCCGAACCTCCCATGTCCGTCGTGCCCGTGGCGATGACGCCACGCTCACCAGGGGAACGAGAGGTACATCTGCGTGTCCGTGAGCAGGCCGACGATCCCCCAGATGCCGGGCACGACGTAGTCGCCCAGAATGAGGCCGAGGGCGAATGGGATGCACCGCCGGTAGAGCCGGATGCCGCCCACGCGCAGGATGATCAGCTTGGCCAGCCAGGCGACGAAGAAGGGGCACCAGAAGGAGACCATCGAGGGCGTGTTGCCGAGCACGTAGCCGACGGGGTGCAGCGGCCACCATAGATAGCGCTGGCGCAGACCCGCGAGGATGCTGACGATGCCCGCGCCGGCGCCGACGGCGAGCAAACCGTTCAGATCCGGTGGTGCCGGGTTGCGCAGCCAGCGGCCGAGTTGAACCCACGGTTGCTGGCCCATGCTGGTGACCCAGGGGCGGGTGCGCGCGCTGGCGGCGCCATAGCGATAGTAAATATCGAGGTGAGACCAAAAAGCGGCGGCGATGCCCACCACCATGGCCACCAGGATGGCGGCCAGGAGGAGACGGGGCGTGATGCCGGCGAGGGATGCCATGCGCGTCCCCTCGAGCTGGTGCGGCATCGGGCTGTCGCGATAGTCGAGGTCGAACCACAGCAGGCTGGCGAAAGTGGTGGCCGCCTTTGGCTGCAGCGCGCCGGTGCCGGCAGCCACATTGATCACCCCGTGCGCGTTCAGGTCGGAGCCGAGCGTCCACCCGGTGCCAGCTTCCGCGACCAGGCGCGACACGGTCAGGATAGAGAGGAGATAGAGGACCAGGAGCGCCGTGCCAGCCCAGAGGGGGAGGCCCATAACCCGGAAGAAGATCGCCATGGCGGCAAAACACACGCCCAATCCGATCAAGGCCAGCCGGTAGGGGATCACCTCGCCGCCGTCCGATGCCTCTTTCGGCGAGAACAGGCGATCCCGCAGGTGGCGACGCATGCTCCACAGGATGAAGAGACCCATGCCGAGGTAGGCTCCGGCACCCTGCTCCGCGATATAGGGGGCGCGTGCCAGGGCGACGCCCGCTCCAGGATCCCGGAAGCCAAGCATGATGGCGACGACGTTCTCGCTCTTGATCAGGAGATACGTGAACCAGCAGCTAAACGAGATATCCAGGCTGAGCAGGAAGCCGATGCCGATGGCAAATGGGTAGAACGCGAGCCACAGGGGCGCGATGCCGCTCCAGGGCCGCTGGGTGATGAACTGCGAGATGGAGTAGGGCTTCAGCTGCACGTAGGGAAAGGAGGGATAGAGCCAGTTGATGTAGTTGATGCTCTCCAATATCCCCGCGATGGCAAAGCCGGCCCACATGATCCGGTTGCGCCAGAATGCCGGGCCTCCCGTGGCCATCTGCATTGGCAAGAGGACTAGCGGGAAGGAGAGACGCTCGTGGTCGGTCCATCGCTGGCGCACGAGCACGCACGCGCAGAGCATGGAGAGGATGAGGACCATCAGGAAGACCGACCAAAGGAGCACCGGGCCGGCCCACGCGCGCAGCACCCGAGGGTCGTAGAGCGTGGAGTTGCCCTGGAAGAAGCCTTTGAGCACCTCCGGGTCGCGCACGGCGAACCCGGAGGGGATGAGGGGCAGAAACTCTCCCCAGCCGTTCTCCGGGGTGGCAAAGTAGAAGGGCGCCGCCAGTGTTGGCACCAGGAACTGAACCATGCCCACGCCACCGATTGCGGTGCTCAGCGTGAGCATGATGTAGAGGAGGACCAGCTCGCTTTGGGTGAGGCCGGCGCGCCTCCCGATCACGCGAACCAGGGCGTTCCCGGCGATGATGCCGGTGAGAAGGATCACCGGTCCGCGCAAGAGTGACGTCTGGGTATACTGTATCGCCTGGGCGACTATATAACTGTAAGTACCCAGAAAAGCGCCCCCGGGAATGAGAAGGAGCGCCAGGATCCACAGGCGCGCTGGGGGCGCCTTCGCCGGAGTCGGAGTCTTCGTCTCTACTGCCATGGCACGACACAATTCCCGATGGTATTGGGCGAATCCTGCCAGAGATAAAGCGCTCAGCGAATCAGCGATTGCCCGCGGGGCAACCGGCGGGGGAAGATGCATCCGTGGCTTGGGGAAGCCTATCGCTCATCACAGCGCCGAAGCATACTCTGCGAGTGGAAGCTCGCCAAACGCGCTTACGTAGTCTGCGTCGGCATAGCAGGCAAAGGTGGTGAACTGCTGGATGCCACGCGACCGGTAGGCCTCCAGGTCCAGGGCGAACGCGGGCCGCCGCCGCTCCCAATCGAGGGCGCGCGTGACCGGCTTGCGCCAGCCCGCAAACGCGGAGACGTCCAGCCAATACTCCAGCACCTGCGCCTGCCCGGCGTCAAAGATCTCTAGGTTGGCGTCGAGCAGTTCGAAGTAGCGCTCCTTGACCGAGCGGTCGGTTGTTCCCAGCGATGCGTCTCCCTCCACCTTCTCGATGCAGTGGAGGCCGCCCGGCGCGAACTCGAGGAAGAGCCCCGGCGCGGGCCGTACCTGGCTCGGGGGAATCAGGGTGTAGGCGTAGGTGAGATGCGCCAGCGTGGCGTGGGGATCGAGCGTGCGCAGCGCGGCGAGGATGCGGTTCTCCACGAGGAGCGCCTGATCCGCGGGGGTGAGGTCACGGCAGCGCGGGCAGTGGCAGGCAGGCGCGGCATCATCGCCCCAGTAGAAGTAGCGCCCGGTGGTCGGACGCAGGGTCTTGGCGACCCGGACGGCGGCTTCGGCCACGATCTCGAGCGCCTGTTCGGAGTGGACGCAGAGGTTGGCGTCCGGGGTGCGCTCTCCCGCGTCGTTCATCCGGAAGAGCTCGGGGTTCGTCTCAAAAAGCGAGCGCGGCAAGAGGTCGCATACCGCGTGCAGCTCATACTCCACCGCGAGGCCGAGGCGCTGGCATCCCTCCAGAAAACGCTGGCCTTCTTCCCGCTCGAGGATGGGGGCGATGGTTGCCCCCGCGCGCGAATCGTGGAGGGCAATGGTGGTGAGCCCCGCCTCTTTCGCGCGCTCCGGCCACTCGCGAAAGCTGAGGTCCTCGGGGTTGATCACGACCCCGCGCGTGCGTGCGCGTGCGTGTCTGTTCCATTCACTCATGCCGCTTCCAGTTCCCTTCTGCGGTGGCCGATCTGGCATCGGCTTGGCGGGTGAGTTCGACCCTCACGGGCTGCGCTCCTGGCGCGCTGGCATCAGGGCTGGCCAACCCTCTCACTCCTTGCGGCCTACGAGGAGCAGGCAGAGTGGCAGCCCCTCCAACGGCGCATTCTCCCATTCCTCCAGGCCATCGCCCATCTCCTCCAGGGCGAGGATGCGGCAGCCGGCTGCGAGCATCGCGGAGACGTAGTCGCTCACCGTCCAATGGAACTCGTAGCTCGGGATCGATCCGGGAGCCGCGCCGTCCACTTCGTCGGAGCGGTCGGTCTGGAACGGGCCGCGCACGAAGTAGGATGCCTCTAGTTCCAGGGGGGTGGCCCCCCATCTCCAGATGCGTCGGAAGGGATGGTACTCGTTGACCATGAAGAGCCCGCCTGGTCTCAGGATGCGTCCGGCCTCTGCGTAATAGCGGCGTAGGTCGGAGACCCACACGGCCACATGCCCGCCCGTGTAGACCCCATCGAAGCTGGCATCGGGGATGGCGCTCAGATCGGTCACATCGGCTCGGAGGAAGCGCACATCCAGGTCGAGTTCTCGCGCGCGGCGAGCGGCGGTGTCGAGTTGCACTTGCGAGATGTCGACCGACGTGACGCGCGCGCCAAGGCCCGCCAGGGCGAAGACGACCAGATTATCGCCGCTGCCGAGAACGCAGATCTCCTGCCCGGCTACATCCCCCAGGTAGCGGCGCTCCTCAGGCCGGAGGACCAGCTCCGGCTCGCGGTGGCATCGATGCCACACGCCGTGTTGCTCGATGCCGGCTTGCCATATGGGCGAGACGGCATCCCATCCTTTGCGGTTGGCTTCGTGATACTTGTTCACTGCTCCTCCGTTTCGATTTCTACCGAGGGCGCAACTTCTCTCGCCTGATAGCCTCGGAGTTCTGCCTCCCCGCGGTCGCATCCTGTCAACGAGCGTGGCGTGCGCACGTGCGAGAGAGGGGAGACGAGCTTTCCTGGTCACGCTCACGAGGCGTTGACGCCCGGCAGTCAGTGTGCTATAGTAACAGCATCCAGAAGGAGAGGTCGTAATGTTTCATCTTGGCATGCCAGAGCTTCTGATCCTCCTTGCGATCATCCTGCTCCTCTTTGGAGCGAAGCGTCTGCCGGAACTCGCCCGGGGCGTTGGCAAGAGCATCACGGAGTTCCGCAAGGCTGCAAACGGCGAAGAGAAGGAAGCCTGAAGCCGGCCACCGTGTCTCCACACCGCGCGAAGCGGGCCGTGACCTTTCTTCTCGGCGGCGCTGTCGTGCTGTTTGCGTCCGCGCTGGCGCTCACCCCGTTCGAGAGCCACGACCTGTGGTGGCATCTGCGGGCGGGGGATGAGATTCTGCGGGCCGGCCGCCCGCCAACGCGCAACCTTTTCTCCTTCACCGCGCCAGACCACCCCTGGATCACCCACGAGTGGCTCTCGGAGGTTCTCTTCGCGTGGGTGTACGGGCAGATCGGTCCCGGTGCCCTGGTGGTGCTCAAGGTCCTGGTGATCGCGGCGACGTTTCTTGTCGTCTACGGGAGCGCGTGGCGCGAAAGCCGCAACGCGTGGGCCGCGGTGGCCACGACGGCACTCGCTGCGTTCGCCGCCCGCTTTACCTACGACATCCGCCCCCAGCTCTTTACCTACCTCTTCCTCGGCCTCTGCCTAGCGGCGATCGCCCGCCATCGACAGAGAGGCGACCGGGGCCTGCTCCTCCTCGTCCCACTCTTCTGCGTGTGGGCCAACATGCATTCCGGGTTCATCGTGGGCCTGATCCTCCTGGCGCTCGCTGCGGCGACGATGCCCCGGCATGCGCGTGCCTTCTTGGGAACGCTCGCGCTGGCAACCGCCGCCGCTTTGGTGACCCCATTCCACTGGCGCGGGCTGTGGTTTCCGGTGGAGGTGAGCCGCACCCGTCTCTTCACCGATACGCTCACGGAGTGGTTCTCACCGGACTTCCACTCCCCGTGGCTGTTTGGCTTCGAGGTGCTCCTCCTGGTCTGCATTGGGGTGCTCGCGAGTTCGCCGGCACGGCCCACGCTCTTCGAGCTGGGCACCCTCCTGGGGATGGCGCACCTGGCGTTGCAGCACCAACGGCATGTGCCGCTCTTTGCCGTGGCGGTTGCGCCCATCCTGGCGCGGCATTTAGCGTGCCTAGCCGAAAGAGTGGCCGAACGCCCTGTGATCCCATCCCGATGGGCCCCACTCGCCGCCGGCGCCGCCACTGCGAGCGCGCTAGTGTTCCTATGCCTGGCCGTGCCTCGCGCCAACGCCTTCGATCAGGTGACGCGGCGCGATACGTTCCCCACCGCCGCGGCCGAGTTTCTGCGGCGCCAGCCGCCGCTCCGCCTCTACAACTCCTACATCTGGGGGGGCTACCTCATCCGCTCTTGCCCGGAGCAGCCGGTTTTCATTGATGGCCGCGCCGATGCCTACCCGCATCAGGTGCTCCGCGATTACCTGGCCATTGAGCGGCTTCAGCCAGGGTGGCGAGAACTTCTGGTGAACTACCGCGTGGGTGCGGTCGTCTATCAACCGGGAACGCCCCTGGCGGATGCGCTGCAAGAGGATCCTGAGTGGCGGGTGGCCTACGCCGATGCGGTGGCCGTGGTCTTCCTGCGCCGAACGAATTCTTGGGATGATGCGGGCACGCCTTGACGCCGGGTTGGGGCGCGCGATATAATCTGTACCAGAAACAGCGTTACTACGACGGGGTCGGAACGCCAGCCGGCGTGGGGCGGTCGGGTCGGCGTTCGCGCGCTGTCGTGCGGTGCAAGGAGCCCCCAGACTGCGACCCGGCTGCCGGCAAAGGAGGTCGCCGTGTTCTGCGGCCATTGCGGGACCAAGAACCCGGATATCAACAAATTTTGTCGCGAGTGTGGCACCAGGCTGCCCGAACGGGCTCCCCGGACGCTCAGTGAGGAACAGTTCGCCGATTTGCAGGCACCTAGTCCCGCGCCACCGGTCGATCACGGCAAGGTCGCTGTCCTTATGGAGGCGGCCTTCTCCTGTCACCGCGAGGGAAAAATCGACGAGGCGATTGAGAAGTGCCTTCAGGCGACTGCCCTCAACGACCAGAGCACGTCGGCGCACTCGCTGTTGGCGCTCCTCTATGAGGAGAAGGGCCAGCTCGACCTGGCGGTGGTGCATCTCCGGCGCGTGCTGGAACTGAACCCCGATTCGGTGGCCGATCAGGAGAAACTGGCGCGGTTACTGGGTGAAGCCCCGCTCCAGGATGCGACTGCCGATGAGCCGAACCCCCCGTCGTGGGCCGCGGATCTTCTCAGCCGCCCGCTGGCGCTGAGCATCGGCGCGGGCGTCTTGGTTATGGCATTGGTGCTTGCGGTCTCGATTCCGCGCCTGAGCAGTCCTGCCGGGCGTGGGCGCACGGAAGTGGCGCGCCGGCCGGCGCCGACAACTCCCCCCCCGGCCTACAGCACCGGGGGCGCGGTTCGGAACAGCGCGCCGATGGGGCCGAGCGTCGCCCCGCCATCGAATCCGCAGGTGTCTCAGCCGGCGCAGGGAGCTCCGGCTCCGGCGATGGTACCCCCGCGCGCTGATGAGAGCGCACCCCTGGCGCAGGAGCGCGAGATGCGCTCGCGTACGGCACAGCCGCCGGCACCGCCATCGCCGTCGCCGACCCCGACCCCAGTGTTGATGCCCGAGGATGAGATCGAGCCGCTGCCGCCACCCGCGCCTCGGCGCGTGGCCTCGCCTCCCGTGATCTACCTGCCACCGACGCGGAGGCCGGCTATGGAGACGCCTCCGGCGCAGGAGCCGCCTCCGAGCGCGGTGACGGCGCCCCCGGCGGCACGCGCGCAGGGTCCGGTGGAGGTGGCGGTGACCATCGAGCAAGGAACTCCAACGCCGACGCGCGCCGAACAGGGCACGCCGCGCGCTCCTTCGCCTCCGGCGCCGAAGCCGCCCGCGCGGGCGCGCGAGGCTTCGCAGACCGACTATCAAGAGCGCGGGCTCGCGGCATCTGCGCGGGGCGATTATGATGAGGCGCTCGCCCATTTCCGGAAGGCATTGGAGGGGGCGCGCACCTCGCGCGAGCGGGGCAAGATCCACCAGCATATGGCCTATGCCTACCAGCAGCTGGGGCGTAGCAACGACGCGGGGATGGAGTATCGCCGGGCTATCTCCGCCTACGAGGAGCAGCTTCGCGAGGGAACCAACACCGATCTGGCGCGTTCCAGCATCCGCTCGTGCCAGGATGGCCTGCGCATGCTGGGCATGTGACGGCGCCCCGCCACCTCGCTCGTGATTGCCGCCGGAAAGGCGGTCCGCCTGCCTCGCCAGGACCTTCGTGGAGCGATTCCCGCACTATCGATCCAGAAACCTATGGCTTCCAGAAGCCGGATCGCTCCTGGTGGGAGTATCGCCGTGCAGGGGAGAGGAGTGTAATGCGCACCTTGTGGAGATCCGCAATACGCGCAGGCGCGCGACTAGCTGCGTCTTCGCCGGCCTGGCCGGCGGCCCCTGCGCGCGCGTTCCGCCGTGGGCTTCAGAGCGTGCCCCTGATGCTCGCGGCACTCCTGCTTCTTGTCGCGGGTGGAACCGCCGAGCCGGCTCGTGACGCCCGCCGGGAAACTCCTCGCATCCCGATAGTCCTCTTCGACCTGGTGTGCGAGGCGCCGCCCCCCGACGAGGCTCCTGATGCCAACTGGCTGACGCGGAGCCTGACCGAGGCGCTGATCGAGGCGCTGAAAGCGCGTGGCTATGACCCGATGCGGTTCAACCCGGAATCGCCCTCGATCATCCGCGCGGTCGACCGCGAGCGCATCCTCACGCTGGAGGATACCGCGCATCCGGAGCGCGAGGCATCGGCGCGCAAGATCGCCGCGGCATACGGCGCGCGCTACGTCCTCTTTCCGAAGCTGATGGAGCTCACCCTGGATCTGCCCGGGGCACAAGCCCGCCTGCGGCTTGGCCTGCGCGTCATTCCCGATATCGGCGCGACGCGCGAGGTGACGGGAGATGGCATGGCGCAGCTCAAGCCGGAGAAGCGCGCCAAGAAGCTGGCGGAGCGGATTCTCGCGCAGGCCGGACAGGCGGCTGCCGAAGAGCTGGTCCAGAGCCTGTCGGCGATGGCGTCGGGCGGGCCTGGGTCCGCCACTGCCCCCCGAGAGGCGGAGACGTACTACGCGCAGGCGATGCAGAGCCTGAAGGAAAACCGTCTGGAGCTGGTGATCCCGCTGCTGGAGCGGGCGACGCTGCTCGATCCTCAGAACGCCAAATATGCGGTGGCGCTGGGCGAGAGCTATCAGCAGAAGGGGCAGATGGCCAATGCCCTGATGGAGTTCCGGCGCGCTGTGACGATTGAGCCAGGCAACATCAGGCACCGGGTGCGAGTGGCGAAGATATTGCTGGAACGGAAGCTAGAGCGCGAGGCGCTTTCGGAGTTGCGCCGCGCAGTGACGCTTGCCCCGGAGGACGAGGAAGCGCGCGCCGCCCTGTTGGAGGCCTACCAGCGCAGTGGAATGGTGGAGGAAGCGCTCGAGGAAGCCAGGCGGATGGTGCAGGCCCGTCCGAAGGATGCCGGACTGCGGGTGACCCTGGGGGATCTGCTGGCACGCCAGGGGGCCGGGGATGATGCGATCCGGGAGTATCAGGAGGCGGTCACGCTCGACCCCGAGAGCCCGGTGCCGCATGAGCGTCTGGCGGCGCTTTACCGGAAGCGCGACCAACATGCTGAGGCGCTCAAAGAGCTGCTTCTCGCACAGCGGACTCCGGCGGGCGCCGATGATGCTGCCCGGTATCGGGTGATCGCGCACGCCCTCGATGAAGAGGCGCAGGTGCTGCTCGCTGAGGCGGCAAAGACGGCGGAGGCGGCCAGGAGCGGCACGCTGATTCGCGAGGAAGCCTACACAGCGGTGAAGACGCTGGTCGCGCGCGCGGATGCCCTCGCCGCCGAGATGTCTCAACTGAAAGCGCCCGGTGCCGTGAAGGATTCGCATCACCGGCGTACCTTTGCCTACAGCTTGCTGGCGCAGTGCCTCTTTGCCTACCAGGGGTTCTACGAGAGCGGCCGCGCCACCGAGGGGACCAATGCCGAGGCGCTGCGCGCTCAGGCAGGCCGGGAGCTCGAGCGGGCACGCGAGACGTTGGGAACGCCCTAGCTATGGAGGAGAGCGGTTTGGGATGGCAGGCCTGGGTACGATAGGCAAACTGCTGGTAGGGCTGGGCATCCTCCTGGTCGGGATGGGGCTGCTTCTGATGGTGATGGACCGTCTCACGGGAGGGCAAGGGTGGCGCCTCCCTGGAGATATCCTCATCCGTCGTGGAAACACGACGATCTATATCCCGATTGCCACTTCAATCCTGGTGAGCCTGTTGCTGACAGCTCTCCTCTACCTGATCTCTTGGATGAGCCGGCGCTAAATGATGATGCTCTCTGATTTTGACTATACTCTGCCGGAGGAGGCGATTGCCCAGGAGCCGGTAGAGCCCCGCGATGCCTCACGACTGCTGGTTATGCACCGCTCTACAGGGACCCTCGAACACCGGGTGTTCCGCGAGATCATCGACTACTTGCGGCCCGAGGATACCCTCGTCGTCAACGATACCCGAGTCATTCCGGCTCGGGTGCACGCCGTCAAGGAGACGGGCGGCAAGGTGGAGCTTCTCCTCCTATCGCGAAAGGGCGAGGGCGTGTGGGAGGCGCTTGTCAAGCCAGGGAGACGAGTGCCGCCCGGAACGCGGCTTCTGGCCGCCGGGGGAGCTATTCAGGTGGACGTGCTGGAGCGCACCCCATCGGGAGGGCGACTGGTTCGCGTTTCCGGGGCGGGCGATCCGGAGCGGGCGCTGTTGGAGACCGGCCAGGTACCGCTCCCACCCTACATCCACCGGGAGCTGGCCGATGGCGAGCGTTACCAGACGGTGTACGCAGCGCGCTCGGGCTCTGCGGCGGCGCCCACGGCGGGGCTACACTTCACCAAGGAGCTGCTCGAGCAGATCCGCGCGCTTGGGGTTTCCGTGGTCCGGGTCACGCTTCATGTTGGCCTGGCGACGTTCCAGCCGGTGCGCGTGGAGGAGATCACCCAACACAAGATGCACGTCGAGCAGTACGAGGTCTCGCCCGAGGCCGCGGAGCAGATCAACGCGACGCGCGGTCGGGTGATTGCCGTGGGCACCACCTCCACGCGCGTATTGGAGAGCAGCGCTGATGAGGCTGGGCGGGTGCGCGCGGGCGCGGGAACAACGCAGCTCTATATCTACCCCGGGTACCGGTTCCGGGTGGTCGACGCGATGGTGACAAACTTCCATGTGCCGCGCTCGACGCTGCTGATTATGGTCAGCGCCTTCGCCGGTCGCGAGGCCGTGCTCCATGCCTATGCGGAGGCGCTGCAGCGCGGGTACCGTTTCTTCAGCTTCGGTGACGCCATGCTGATTCTCTAATGTGGGGTGGCGCGGCCACGGCTCTCCTCGGCCCTTCCGGCAGTGTGGATGTTCATCCCCGCGCGGTCGGCACGGGTATTGACGCCCGTGTGATAGCGGCGGCGAGCCTGCGCATTCCAATGGGGTGTTGTTGCGGGAGACCCCTGGATGTGCTATAATGGACTTGCCTGCCCGCCCTGGTATCGTGGTCCTGCTGGGAGAGAGAAGCCATGGATGCGGCCAACGCCGCGCAAAGTCGCAGCATCGACCGGCGTACCATCGAGGAGATAGGGATCCCCTCCCTCGTGCTGATGGAGAACGCCGGCCTGGCAGTCGTCGCCATCGCTCGAGAAACGCTTGGCGATGTGGTAGGGCGCACCATCGTTATCTTCTGTGGGAAGGGCAACAACGGGGGAGATGGCCTGGTGGTCGCCCGGCACCTGCACCGCCAGGGTGCGCGCGTGCGCGTCGTCTTGGCTGCGCCGCGTGAGGAGTTTTCTGGCGACGCGGAGGTCCAGGCGCGGATCGCGACGAATCTGGGCGTGCCGATCACGCAGGTGCGCGCTGCCGATGAAGTGGCCGAGCTCCTCGCGGAGGCCGATCTCGCAATTGATGCCCTCCTGGGCACGGGTACGCGCGGCGAGGTGACGGGTTTGGTGGGCGACCTCATCGACCTGCTCAATCGCTCCAATGTGCCAGCCATCGCGGTAGATATCCCTTCCGGTCTGAATGCGGGTACGGGCGTGCCGTGCGGGCGTTGCGTGCGTGCCCATGCAACGGTCACTTTCGGTGTGATGAAGCGAGGGCTCGCGCTCTACCCGGGCGCGGCGCTCGCGGGCAGAGTGGTGCTGGCGCCAATCGGGATCCCGGCGGAAGCTATCGCCGCGGAGAGGATTGGCGTCTCGCTGGTAGATGCGGAGGCGGCCCAGGCGTTGCTCCCAAGGCGGGATGCCTGGGCACACAAGGGATCGGCCGGCAGTGTGCTCGTCGTTGGTGGCTCGGCCGGCATGACGGGCGCAGCCACACTGGTGGCACTTTCGGTGCTGCGCGCGGGCGGCGGGCTGGTGCGTTTGGCCGTTCCCAATAGCCTGAACGATATTTTGGAGACCAAAGCGACCGAGGCGATCACGCTGCCGGTCGCCGAAACCGAGGCGCGCTCCTTTGCGTCGGAGGGCCTGCGCCAGCTGGTGGAGGTGGCGGACGCGTCCGAGTGTGTCGCCGTCGGTCCGGGCCTGGGCCGGCATCCGGAGACGGCACGGGCGGTATTGGAGTGGCTGCCTGGGGTGAAAGCGCCTCTTGTCCTCGATGCCGATGCGCTGAACGCCCTGGCCGATTGTCCCGAGGTGTTTGGCCAGCTGCAAGCGCCGGCGGTGATCACCCCTCACCCGGGAGAGCTGAGCCGGCTGTTGGGCCAGACGGTTGCGGGGATTCAGGCCGACCGCATTGCCGCAGCCGAAGAAGCCGCGCGCCGCTTCGGAGTCGTCACCGTGCTCAAGGGGGCCGGAACGGTGATCGCCGACCCGAAGGGCCCCGTCTTTATCAATTCGACCGGCAACGCCGCGATGGCCTCGGCAGGCATGGGTGATGTGCTCACCGGCGCGATTGCCGGGCTCGTGGCCCAGGGGCTCCCTGTGACCCTGGCGGCCGTGTTGGGGGTGTATCTCCACGGTCTGGCGGGCGATATCGCCACGGAGGAGCTGGGTGGCCCCGGTATCCTGGCGGGAGATGTTCAAGATCGCCTGCCTGCCGCTGCTGCGCGCCTGAGAGCAGGGCGTGTACCACCGGCGGTATCGATTCGGTGGTGATCGCGCCGGCTTTCACGGAGAGGGTTCCGCACGTGAAAATACTACGCACTGTTCGCCCAGCCATACTCTTCACGATGCTCCTGCTCCTTGGGGTTCCAGCGCGTGTCGCCTGGGCCGCCGGCACTCTGGTGGTCGGGATGCCCTCAGGCGAGTATACTGTTTGGCTCGAATACAAAGATGGCAAGGGCGCCGCGCAGGCGACGCCTCCCGTGAAGGTCTCGGGCACAAAGGCAGCGGTTGACCTCGCCCCGCTGGGGAGCAAGTTCACCGATCCCGTGGTGGTGATCCTCGATGAGAAGACGGGGAACGTCGGCACCCGAGCAGTCGAGGTGAAGGCGGGCGAGACCAAGGAGATCACCCTGGCCGAGAGCGACATCACGGCGGTGAACACCTTCCGGGTGCGCGCCGTGGGCGAGGATGGGAAGCCTGCCAGCGGCGGCGCCGTCACCCTGACGGATAGCAAGGGGCAGGGGCAGACCCGGCCCATCCTGCCGGGGCGCGACGGCGTGGTGGAGTTCGAGCGCGTTCCTTTCGGTCGCACCAACGTCAAGGTCACCTTCGCGGATGGTTCGACGCTGGCGCAGGATATTATTGAAGTCAAGGCGGATCACGCGCCCGGCGCGTTCTCGGTGGAACTCGCGAAGGCCACCCCCGACGGCACGCCGGCTGCTTCGACCGAGGGTGAATCTGGCGGAGAGGCCGCAGGCGCGAAAGAGGGCGAGGACTCAGCATCAGAGGCTTCATCAAAGCAGAAAGAGGCTTCGCCCGCGAAAGAGGGCGAGGCCGCGAGTGACGAGGAGCAGCAGCCAGCATCCGGCGCGGGGGGCCTCCAGAGCCTGGTGGCGCTGCTCATCCTCGCGGGGATCGCCTATGGCGGCTACCGCATGCTCCGTGAGAAGGGCGTGACGGCAGAGCAGGCGCTGGGGCGCCTGGGTGTGCAGATCCCGCCTGCCGAGCCAGCCGGCGACGCGGCGGAGAAGCCAGCGCCGCCACCCGTCCAGGTGCCGGAGGGAGCGTGCCCTTACTGCGGCCAGCAGAAAGATCCGGCGACGGGGGCGTGCGCGTGCTCCGTGACGGCCTCGCCGGATGCGGCCGGGATGGCTCCTCCTACGGCCCCTATCGATAGCGGGGCCCCGCGATTGGTGGTGGTGCAGGGCCCGGCACTGGGAG
>JAAZEM010000037.1 GCA_012512265.1 Armatimonadota bacterium
CACGCGCGGAGCTCGAAGCTCCGCGCTGCTTTCCGGCAAAGCCCCCTCGGGGCTTCTCCTCCCAGCCACCGCCGTTTTGAGACATCTGGGAGTATCCCCAACCCAGCCCGGCAGGGCTTCGCTCGCATGCAGCGCGGTGATTTATCGCCGCGCGCCGGGTTGCACCCTGCCTCCGAGGCTTCGGATTCATTATCTCGGAATCTCAGATCTGCACCTTGACAGGTGCATGCCGCGCCTGTTATGATACCGCTGGCAAAATGCCTCTCGGGCCGATAGCTCAACGGCAGAGCAGGGGACTCATAATCCCTTGGTTGCAGGTTCGAATCCTGCTCGGCCCACCACGAAACCCTACCAATGACGCCATTTCCCGGGCCTCCCATGCTGGCGATACCGCCCAGATGCGGCGTCCTGTGCGTAACTGTGCGTAACCCGGCCACGACACGTTTGGCACGGGCTGCAACGTCTGGAACGCATCCGCTGCGCAGAAGGGCGTGCCCCCCCCGATGAGGGCGCGCCCTTCGGTTGCTGTCTTGGCCTAGAACAAGGCTCCTCCCAGTCGCGCTACGGCGTCCTGGTGCAACGCAGGCGTCGTGTGCTGGTAGAACTTCGTGGTGATCAGCGTCGAACTGTGGCCCAGTATCTCGCTCACGACCTTGATCTGCACCCCGAGGGCCATGAGGAGCGACGCGGTGCTGTGCCGCAGGTCGTGGAACCGGATTTGGGGCAGGCCCGCCCTTTTCAGTAGTGGACGGAAATACTGGTTGGTAACGTTGCTGCCGTCCAACGGCGTTCCGCGCCGTGTGGTGAAGACCAAGCCGTTCTCCTGCCAGTCCTGGCCTGCCACCATGCGTTCCCGTTCCTGCCGCTCTCGGTGCTCCTTCAGCGTATCGATGGCAGCGCCTAAGAGGATGACCGCACGCCGACTGCTCGGCGTTTTCGGGTCCTGGATCACCCACCCCTTCTTCGGCACGTGCTGAATCGTGCGACGGATCTCCATAACGCCACGTTCCAGATCCACATTATCCCATTGAAGCGCTAGGAGTTCCCCTTGCCGCGCGCCTGTGGTGAGTGCCAGCACGTATAGCGCCTCCAGGCGGTCCCCCCCTCGCGGCTCTGAGCAGCGCCCGCGCTTCGTCCGCCCGCAGGAATCGTGTCTGGGGTGAATCGGCGTGCGGGGGCCGAGCAACATCGGCAACATTGCGCGGGATGATCTCTTGCCGCATGGCATCTGCCAGGGCCTTGTGGATCACCCGGTGGAGGTGACCGACTGAACGCGGCGACAGTCCGCCCTTCAGCTTGGCTGTGTAGAACGCCTGTAGATCGCGCGGCGCAAGTTTCGCCAAGGGCCGTTCGCCGAGTTCGGGGACGATGTGCAGGCGGCAATCACGGGCATAGCGCTGGTAAGTCGTCGGACGCACTGTGTGCTCAACGCCGATCAGCCAGTCCGCCAGATAGCCGCCGAAGGTCTCGTCGGTCAGAGCAACCATTCCGCGCTGCAGGTCGTACTTGATCTGGGTCAGCTTCTCATTCACCTCGCGCTTTGTGGTGCCCTGGACCTGCCGCCGTTTTCCGTTTCCGAGGGAGACCGCGCCCCTCCATATGTCGCGCTTCTCGTCATACCAGATGGATCCCTCCCCCTGGCCTCGCGCCTTTCGTTTTGCCACCAAACCTCCTTCCAGAGTGCTAAGGGGCATGGCGACTGCCGCCATGCCCCTTGGCTCTCACACACCCTATCTGCTTACGCACTATCCTCTGACGCGTCTCACGTGTAGTGCCGGTCCACGCTAGTGCACTTCCGGTGGTCGTGGGCGGAGTCAGCCCCCCGCCGGTGCTGCTGCCACCAGTCAAGTACCTCGCGGCGGTCGAAGCGAACGCTGCCGCCGTGTCGGAAGTGGGGGATCTCCCCCCGCTGCGCCAGGAGGTAGACCTTGCTCCTGCTCAAGCCGGTGAGCCTCGCCGCGTCTTGTGCTCTGATTGGGACTTCCTCGGATACCAATGCTGGACAAACCCTTTCCTACGGACGTGGATTGCGCCTCCCCCACTGTGGCGGCGCTGTATCACGTTAGACCGTGACGACGCCGAGTTTGTTGGCACTCAATAGTTTGCTATTTGTCGGCCTTGATGCCACAGCGCCATCCGCCATACGTGGCGTCGGGTTGGGTGTCTTGGCACAGGTCGGCGAAGTCTACTGCTCCCTTCAGGGGTACTGGCGTCTGACGAGAGGGATGGGCTGGCTGCGCGGCGAAAGCACCAACCGCGTCTCGGCTGGTCGCACGCGCAGATCGACTGGCCCGTCGAGTCATGGCCCCAGATTGGGCCAGTTCCGCCCGACGAAGCTGTGATGTTCCCTCGGCGATCACGGGCGCAGGCGGAAGGGATGGCGGTAGCAGCACCTGCGGAGCCGCGCATTGGTGCCGCTGGACATGGCATCCTTCGAGGAGGAGCGAGTGCCCAACTATTGGCTGACGACGCACTGGCCCCCGTGCGTGGACGAGCCGCTCAAGATCGAGGGTGTGTTCCTGAAGGAGCAGTTCCTCGCCAAGGGCGCGAGGATGCGTGTTGGCGATCTGGTGATCATCCACCAGAACCTGAGCGGCGATCCCGAGGAGCGTGACGACAAGAAGGTCTACAGGGCGCGTGGAAGAGATGGCATCATCGGCATCGTAGAGGTCATCGAGGTGCTCGACCGCGACCCTCACCCGAACCGGGAGAGCTACGGGAAGAACAAGAGCGCCGTATGGCACCGGCGTGCCCACACAAAGGCGATCAACACTTCGGGTTTTGTCCCCAGGCTGCAAGCCAACGAACTGCTCGGCTACGAACCGGGTAACAGGATGCGCTTTGCCGGTGGATTGGTGGATGTGGAGCGACCTCGGTTCGAGGCGGTCGTGGCGGCGTTCGCAGGGAGTACGCTGGACATCCGCCCGCCGCAGACCAGGAAGACGACACGGGTGACTGATCATCCCTGGGGCGGCGGCGGTGAAGGACCAGAGCACGAGGCGCTCAAGAAGGCGGTCTGCGCACGCCCTGCGTCACTCCTGGGGGAAGCGGGCCTGAAGAGCATCGATCTGGAGTACAGCTTCCCCACTGGCGACACGGCTGATGTGATCCTTCGCGACAGGTTCGCCCGCTACGTTGCCGTCGAAGTCGAGGTGGACGTTCGCCCCGGTGACCTCTGCGGGCTGCTCCAGGCGGTGAAGTACAGGCACATGTACGCGGTCATGTGTAAGCGCCCCCCCGAGGAGATCCGTGCCTTCCTGGTGGCGCACACCATCGCGAAGGACATCAAGGAACTCTGCGCGGAGTATGGAGTCGAGGTATTCGAGGTGCCGTGGCAGTAGCCCTCGGGACCGAGCCGCGCGAAGGGTGCTCCTGGCGATTCGAGGGGCAACGCCCATCACCTGTGGGGGTGCTGGATCCCATGCCGCTTTCGGTGCCCCTTCGGGTACTCCAGATTGGCGAAGGGGAACGGGTGGTCAGGATCGGCCAGCGATAGCCGTGCGACCGGCGAGGTGTTGGTGACGAACTCGCCGAGAAGGACGTTCTCATCGTGCTCGG
>JAAZEM010000038.1 GCA_012512265.1 Armatimonadota bacterium
GGCGCGGGCCGGCCGGCCCGCGCCACGTGCGGCGTGGATCGTTACGCTCCGAGGAAGCCCTCTTCGAAGAAGACCGGCTTGTAGCCCTTCTCCGTCACCCAGCGGATTGCCGCCTCCACCCGCTGCTGGATATCCGGCTGGTAATGGCTGAGGAACGGGCAGAAGTACTGCTCGTGCACCATCAGCTCGATCACTTCTGCCTCATGCGGGCGTGCAGCAACCTCCTCCAGGTGCGGGACCACGCGCTCCAGCGGAATCGTGTTGACCACCTGGTCGTGCTTGACGAACAGGATGTTCTCGCGCATGTCCTTCCAGTAGTCGCGCGTGTTCACATGCTCCACCTGCTCGCGGTCGAGGTAGTAAGAGACCAGCGGCTCGCCATCTTGCAGGATGAAGTAGCCGGCGAAGCCCCGCATCCCGTGGTCACGGAGGGCACGGCAGGCTTCCAGGGTGGCCGCACCCCAGTGGATCGTGGTGAAGGGGCTGAGGAGCTCCGGACCGGCAAACCGCTCGATCTCCCGGTGGATCAGCACGAAGTCGCGCTCGATCTCCTCGTAGGTCGCCCGCAGGTAGGGCCGGTCGGGATGATCGGCGTAGGCGTGGAAGGTGAGGCGCAGCCAGTCGGCATTCGCTTTCCACTCGTCGCGATAGCGCTCCGGCATCTGCGAGAGGTTGAAGTCGCGCTCATCCGTGGCATAGTAGATGTTGAATTGGACGCGCGCGCCGTAGCGCTGGTGCATCTCGCGCCAGAACGCGAGGTACCAGTTATCAAAGAGCGAGTTGTAGCGCGTGGCGTTGACCGCGAGGTCCTTCAGAAACTGGATATTGTCATCTACCGAGAAGCGATAGCGCGGGAAGGAGTTGCGGTCCCAAAGCACCGTGATGCTTGCCTCGCCGGCGCCTTCCGCGCGCGCGGTGAGCTTCGTCTCGAAGTCGCGCAGGACCACGTTGCCAACAAAGGTCGTGCCGTCGCGGCGCATTGGAATGCCGTTGACGGTCACCGCGGCGTTGGCAGGGGCCTCTCCGCGCACAGTAATCTCAAGCCCGCCCTCGACGGCCTTGCCATCGTGCCGGTTGAGGATATCACCATCCCACGGCTGAAGAAAACGAACGGTAGATGGCTGTGAATAGCGATCGCTCATGAGATCTCCTACTCCGCCTGCCCGGCGCTACATCCCTCGAAGAACGTCTCGGGCGAGCATTAACACCTCTCGCGCGGCCCAGTAGAAACGCCGGTGCAGCACCTGGTTGCGCGCGCACTCGCGAGCCGGGCTGACGTGAACGATGAGGCCAGCTCGGGTGAACTCCCGCCTCGCCCGCCACAGGTGATAGGGGTCGCTGACCACGATGACCTCCCCCCATCCCTGCTCACGGCAGATCTTCGCCGCGTAGAGAGCGTTCTCCCGCGTGCTCGTAGACTGCTCCTCGAGGAACAGATCTGCCGCCGGCACGCCGTGCGCGCGGGCCAGCGCCGCGGCAGCGGCGGCTTCGCTCGGCGGATAATCGCCGATGCCACCCGTGCAAAGGATCTTCGGCGCCAGCCCACGCTTGTAGAGGGAGACGGCGTGCAGCGTGCGCGCGCGCAGGCTGTCGCCCGGCTCTCCTCGTTCATCAACGCGCGCGCCCAATACTACGATGGCGTTCGCCGGCCGCGCCCGATCTCCCTGTCCATAGCGGTCAATGAAGTGCGCGGGGATGGCCACCCCCAGGAATGCGGCCAGTCCGAGCGCGCCCAAAATGCGCCAAACCCTGTGCCCACGGCGCCGCGTTCCTTCCGTGCCCTCTCGGGTGCCGTCACTCATTTTCGCATACCTTCCCGTTTCCATCGAGGCATGAGGGTTGCCATGACGGCACTCCGCAAGAAGCCGGCGCCTTCACGCGCCCGCGTGACCAGGGTGCGTTGCCGATAGACCCACAGGAGGGCCGTGGAATATCTGTCGAGGGACGGGGATCAGCGCCGGGCGAGAACCGCCCCGGTATCAGAGGGAGCGCGCGTCTCGACATACGGAACAACGAGGCGGTCGCCAGGGTAGAGGACCTGGCCAGTAGAGATCCGGTTGGCAACCGAGAGGATATGCACCATGCGCCGGGGATCCTCGCCAGGACGGCTGAAGCGCTTGGCAATACTCCACAGGCAATCGCCCCGCTTCACCTCAATCACGACGCTCTGCGGATAGCGCTGGTCGCGCTGGTGCTTCAACACGCTGGTAGCAGCGCGCGCCCCGGAGAGAATGAGGAGGCTCAAAGCGACCAACCAGAGGATCGCCGCCATCTCGTCCATCATTCGGCCAAACCGGGAGCCCCTATTGCTCGTGCGTGCTCTCATAGTCACCACCCGGCTGCCTACTCGGCTGCCACCGGTATCATACCAGATGTTGGGTATTGCGTCAAGGCCGTCGGCTAGATATAGTGGCGATGCCTCTTGCGCCCCGCGGTGGTCGCCCAGGTGGTACACCTCGGATCGCTAATTGCGGCGGAGAGAACGAGACGAGAAGGCGCATCCTGTTCTCTATGCTCCCGCCCCGCCCCGTCCCGCCGCACTGGCAGGGCACTCCGCGCGCCGTGGCGAATAGCTCCGCAATCGCGGGGGATTCCCCTCGCCCTGTGTGCCATATCGACCTGGTGCGCCGCAGTGAGCAACGCATCGGGGTGAAAGGGAATCGGTATGGAGGCTCTGATGGGATGCCTATTGGCTCTTCTGGGCGTCGGGGCAGCGATGGGTGCGGCGGAGGCGGGTCCGGCAGCCACTGGCGCCGGCTCATTCCAAACACTCGCAGCCATCACATTGGACGAGGCCCCCTGGTCGGCGGTGCTCGTGCCGGAGGAGGGACCTCCGCGCGACGGTGCCCCGACGCAGGCACTGCGCTGGCCCGTGGCTGAGCAACCGGGGCCGGACTCGCCCGTGCTCCTCACCGACTGGTCTGGGGTGGATGCGGTGCGTTTCTGGCTGCATCTGGATAAACCGTGTCCCTTCAGGCTGAACGTGCTCCTCACCGGTGAGATGAACGGCTACTTCATGACGAGCATCCCGCTCGATTTCACCGGGTGGCGGCAGTTCACGCTTCCCATCGAGTCGTTTGGCAAGGTGCGTGAGGCCGATCTGGCGGCAGCACGGCGTCTCTCCTTCCGGGCGCAGGGCTACGGGCAGCCAGAAATCGAGAAGACAACGGTGTGGTGGGTGGATCAGGTTGAGGCGCGGCCCAAGCCGGGGGTCAAGCTCCCCATCGCCCCGATTGGACCGGCGGCTACTCGCGCCGCCTGGGAGGCGCTAGCCCGGGAGGGCAATCCCTATCTGATCCTGAACGCCCGGCGCTATCAAGCAGAGCTTCCGCCCTTCCGGCCGCCTGCGGAGATCCGCAGCGCCTGGCAATACCGCGGCGTCGCCGAACAGCTGGTGCCTCTCGCCTACGCCGTCGCCGATCCGGCATCGCCCCACCGGGGGAGGGAGGACCTGCTGGAGCATGCTCTCGGACTCGTCGATTGGCTCACCGCGCAGTGCCACGATGAGGGCTGGTGGTGGCGCAATGGGCCTCTCCCGGGCGATCCCAACGTCAACCGCTTCACGCTGAGCCCGCTGCTGGATGGCATCCGCTGGCTGCGCATGCTTCCCGAGGGAGAGGCTGCCTGGCCGCGTTGGCGCGACGCGCTGGCAAGGGCCATCGACCTGCAACGCCGGGCCTACCGGCACGAAGAGGCGTGGGATTGGGCCGGGCTGGCCGGCGGCCTCTACGCGAATCAGGATCTCTGCTACGTGCTGATCATGGCCCTCTCCGCCGAGCTTTACCAGCGCCCCGAAGACCTCGAAGAGGCGAAGGCGATGCTCCGCAAAGTGGCGGAGAGCCAGCTGCCGGACGGCGGTTTCCGGTATATCGGGCAGGAGAACGAGGCGCCCGTCTACCACGCGCTCAACTTGATCATCCTGGGGCGCTACGCGAAGCTCACCGGCGATCCCCTGGCCCTGAAGCTGCTGAAGCAGACCGCCAACTACTGGCCACTGGTCCTCACCGCCGAGGCCCAGCCGGAGTACTGGAGCGACGTGTGGTGGAAGCAGAGCTGGGGCTACGTGTGGCGCGAGGCATTGGTGATCGCGGCCGGCGCGACGGGCGATGAGCGCGTCCAGTGGCTGATGTGGCGCGCCCTGGAGCGGGCAGCGCCCGATGATGGGGGCGTCGGAGGCATCTATTGCGCGCCGTGGTGGACCGGAACCGCGCCCGGCCAGGCGATGCCGGAGCGCTTCGTGGCTCGCGACCGCAACATGCGCGGCATCCGCGGGCGCGCGGGCCAATGGTATTTCGGCGTGACCCAAGGCCGCGGCCTGCGCAACACCTTCACCGGAGGGCTGATCACCAGTCCGGTTGCACCGCAGCCGCTGCTGGCGGCGTTCCGCGGCGCGCAGATCCACGTGCTGGAGGATGAGACACGCTACACCACCTGGTTCCTCTCGGAGCGCGAGGATCGCACGGCGCTCGCGTTGCGCCCGGATGTGGCCGGCGCGCTGGGAGCGCGCTACACGCTCCAGCCCGGGAAGATCAACAGCGTGCCCACGCCGGAAACGCCCCCGTCGCCCTGGCAGGTGACCCAGGTGTGGCGAGCCGCGGGCGACGGCATCCTCGGAATGGTGGTCCTGGAGGCGACCCAGGACGCGCGCGCGGCTGCCGTTGCCGGGCGGATCGGGATGGGCCGACGCCAGGTGAGGGAGGTCGCGCCCGGGGTGTGGGCGTGCGGGCCGCTGCGCGTGAAGCTCCTGCGCCAGTTTGGCACCGTCTCGGCGCAGCCGGTGCCCGGCTACAACATGCCGCGCGAGAAAGGCTGGCCCGGTGTGGAGATGCTCCAACGGATCCCCGGCGGCGCCAAGCGCGGCGACCGGTTTGTTTACGCCATCTGGGTGGGGAACGAGAGCTCGACCCCGCCGGACACACTCGACCTGCTGCAGGGCGACACGGGCTGGGTGGCACGCTGGGCGGACGGGCGCAGCGTCGCTGCCCTCTTCAACCCGGACGCGCAGCCTCGGGTGGCGCGGGTGCCCTGGACCGGGCCGGCACCCACCGCCTGGATCGGCGAGACGCCGGAAACCCGGAAGCTCGATCTGGCAGACGGTATGGCGTCCATACAGCTCCCGCCCGGCGCGTGCGCGCTCGTGGAGCAGTGAGAGCGAGTGACGGCAGGCATGGCGAAACTGTTCGATTGGGAGGAAGTGGGAATGCGTCACGGAGCAGGTAGAGAGACGCGAAGCGGGAGGCGCCCTTATCGCTGGCTTTCCGCCGCGCTGGGGATCGCGATGGCGCTGCTGGCGCGAGCGGGGACGGCCCAGGCAGCCGGTTTTCCGCCCGTGGTCCGAGGCGCGCGCGCGGTGCTCCTGCGCCCGGACCCGGGCCCGCTCACGATCCGGATCACGAAGCGCGACCTGAACATCTACGACGGCCCGGACACGCTCGCGGCCAAGCTGTACGACCCGCGCCGCCGCCTCGTCGGCACCCTGGAGCTCCCGGACGACGGGAACACCGGCAAGGGCCTGGCAACGGAGACGCAATCGGGCGAACTGAAGCTCACCTGCGAGACGCCAGGTGTGTACCGGCTCGTCATCGCGTGCAACCATGACCTGGTGTTCGGTCTGGAGACGTCCAGCAAGGGCGTGATGATCGAGGGCGATATCCTCCTGAACGATGGCAACGTCTCCGGCAGGCTCTGCTTCGCGCCCCCGGAGGGCGCATTCGAGGTGACGGCGCAGGCGCTGCACGAGCCCGGCATCCAGAAGATGCCGCTCCTCGACGCGAAGGGCACCGCACTCCACACCTTCGACCTGGCGAAGCCAGCCGCGGACCAGAGCTTCTCCGTGCCCGCCGAGGCGGGCGCGCGCGACGGGCTGTGGCACCTCGATCTGAAGGCGATGGACGTGAGGATCCGCGTCTCCAACGTGACGCATTGGACCTTCGACGCCGCCGCCTATTTCGACCCGGCCCCCCTGCGCTGGATGCTCCTCCCGTACAACGAGGCGCGCTATCTGAAGCCGGGCCAGAGCGCCGAGCTCCAGTACACGCTGCGCAACCGCACGGACCGGCCCACAGCGTTCCGGGTGGAGGCCACGGGCCGCGACGGCCTGGCCTGCCGCGTGATCGAGCCGGCCTCGCCTGTCGCGCTGGAGAAAGGCGAGGCACGCACCATTCGCGTCGCCGTTCGGGTGCCGGCCACGGCGAAGCCTGGCTCCGTGCTCGAAGGAGTTGTGAGCGCCACGGCCTCGCACGACGCGGAGGTGGCGCAGAGCGCCGGGATCGAAGTGCGCATTGGCGATTCGCCCGTCTCGCGCCCGCTGAAGCTGCCGGTCGTCCATGAACGCTACCGGCATGAGAACGCGCTGTTCGGCTACGCGCCCGACTACGTGCCGAACGAGGTCTATTTCGACCGGCAGAACCGACCGGTGATCCGCCAGCGCACGGAGAGTGCCTACCTGACGAACGCGCTCACCCTGCTGGAGGGGGAGCGATGGGTGGAGCGCTCCTTCGTGCCGGCGCTGCAGAAAGCCTACCCGGGCTACCGAGGAATCTACTTCGGCGGGGGCTTCCTGGGCGCGAAGGTCGCTTTTGATGGCGAGAACGGCGCCTACACGATTGTGAGCGTGATGACCGCCGACCGCAAGCGCCAGAGCGTGCTTCTCTACACGCCGGACGGGGGGCGCACCTATACGACGCACGAGCTGCCGGGGAACCAGTTCGATATCGAGCAGTTCACGGGGCACAACGCCCTCTCCATCCCCCCGCCGGTGCTTGCCTATCGGCAAACGGCCTCGCGGCCCGAACCGTTCGCCAGCGTGAACGACCTGCTCCTCTACCTGCCCAAGAAGGTGAACGGGAAGCTCGTTCTGGGCGAGCCGGTGCTCGTCTCAAACCGGTGTCTCGGCTCGTGCCAGCACTCGGGCGGGCCGGCCTCGACGGCGACGCGCGATGGCAAGACGCACATCGTTTGGGGTGAAGTGACCGATGAGAAGGTGCCAGGGGTGCCCACCTACGTCGCCACGTATGATCACGCCACGGGGAAGCTGAGCGAGAAGGTCCTCCTCGCCTACGCGCCCCCGATCAACGACGTGCATAACGTGCCGGCGATCTGCATGGATAGCCAGGGCTACCTGCACGTGGTGGCCGGCGCGCACGGCGAACCATTCCAGTATCTCCGGTCGCTGCGGCCCAACGACTCCAGCGCCTGGACCAAACCGGTGGAGGTCCTTTCCGCTGGCTACATCACCGACAAGACGGATGCCGATGGATCCGGCCGGCAGACCTATGTCTCGCTGGTGTGCGGCCCGGACGATACACTGCACATCGCCTACCGGCAATGGCGGCGGGGAGTGGAGCCCTACCACGGCGGGGAAACCTACGCGGCGCTCTCTGTGCAGAGCAAGCCGAAGGATGGACCGTGGGGTCCCGCCCGGCCGCTCGTCGTTCCGCCCGTGCCCGGCTACTCGATCTACTACCACAAGCTGACGATCGACCGGCGCGGCTGGCTCTACCTGTCGTACAACCACTGGACGAGCGACCAGAGCTACCAGAACGAGTTCCCGGAGCGGCATCACCACCGCGCGGTGCTCGTCTCGAAGGATGACGGAAAGAGCTGGAAGCTGGCGGAAACACGAGACTTCCTGGAGGGAATAGCGCGCCGGTAGATCAGGCGCGCTGGCAGATATGACAAAGGGCCGCGCTCTAAAGAGCGCGGCCCTTTCGTGGCTGCCCGGGATGGATTCGAACCACCGTCGACTGATCCAGAGTCAGTTGTCCTGCCACTAGACGACCGGGCAGTATCCCATCCTGTCGTGCCTATTATACCACCGGCACGCACACGTGTCAACACCCTGTTCGCGCAATCGCACCCGACCCGAGAGGCGCGGGCCAACCGACCGGTAAGGTTTCACGCATGCGAGGCAACCGGCGCGGGGGTTCGTGCCCGCGCCGGTCTCCGTCTCCGCGAAACGAGGCGGTTGCCCCCGGAGGCTACAGCTCTACGACGCGGCCCTCGCGGCTCGCCTCGTAGGCACCCAGGATAACGCGCAGAACGTCGATCCCATCCTCCTCGCTCTGCACAGGGCGCGCGCCAGTGGCGAGACATTCGGCGAAGTGGCGCGTCTCGGCATGGAAGCCGTTCATTGGGGGCAACTCTTCCTGCTCCACATCCTGGCCCAGCATCTTCCGGAAAAACTGCTGCCCGGAGCCCCACATCTGACCCTTCTCGCCGATGACGTGGAACTTCCAGAAGCCGCCCGGCCACTCCCACGACCAGGAAGTGAAGATCTGGCCCATCGCGCCATTCTCAAAGCGCACCAGGACGTTGGCGGAATCCTCGCCCTCGAGCAGGGGCTGATCGAAGTTCTGGATCATCGCTGTCACCTGCTTCGGACGGCTTCCCGCGAGGTAGAGGAGCAGGTAGGAGGGGTGGTAGCCGGTGTCGATCAGCTCTCCGCCGCCCGCCGTCGCGAGGGAGGCGCGCCAGCCCCACGTCTCCTTGTCTCGGGAGATGCGGAAGCAATCGGCCGTCTTCACCGAGAGGACGCGCCCGAAGACGCCCTCATCCAGCAGCTGCCGGGCGCGCTGGACGCACGGCGTGAAGATCTGATTGTGGGCGCAGGCGATGGTGATCCCGTTCCGTTCCTTCGCCGCGGTGATCTCGGCGGCCTCCGCCAGGGTGATGCAGAGCGGCTTCTCGCACAGGACGTGCTTGCCTGCATCCGCGGCAGCCACGATAGCCGCCTTGTGAAGATGATGCGGCAGGCAGATATCCACGGCGTCGAGGTCCGCTTTTGCCAGCATCTCGCTCCAATCAGCGAATCCCTCGGCACCGCCCACCTTCTCCGCCATCTTCGCCCGGTTTCCAGCGTCCACGTCGCACACCGCGGTTACCTTCGCGAGATCGCCTGCTGCCAGCCATCCATCTGCGTGCGCGTGAGCAATCCCGCCACACCCAATGATCCCAACCTTCAGCATGGCTCTTCCCTCTCTCTCCGAGCGAGTGCCCGTGCACCCGCCGTCACATTTCGGTGCGCCCAAGATGGCTCCTGCTGTTGCCGGCGCAGAACAGCGCCCGCGCCCACCAGGCCCTCGCCCGGGCGCTGTGGCGGCGGGAGCAGGACACGCTGTTGGCCTCATCGAACAGGGATCGCGGGGGTGTCGCGGGTCGAACGCCCATCCCGGGCCGGCGATGGAACCCTGGAGCCATGGAGAGCGTCTGGATACCAGAGACCGGCGCGGGCATTTTGGCACCTCATCGGCCATGCTGTTTGCGACGCCCGGCCTAACGCGGAGGGACTCTTAGTGATACGGAACGAACGCGGCTCCACTTTCGGCTATTTTCTGGCGGCCCTGCTCGGTGCGCTCCTGGGCGGCATGCTGGTGGTGACAGTGCTCAACAAGGAGCAAAAGCAGACCGAAGCGGCCCCGCCACTGCCGATCAACTCGACGGCATCGCTGCCTCGCTCCACCGATACCGGCACCGTCACTGAAGCGGTAAAGCGCATTGGCCCGGCGGTGGTCAGTATCGACACGCGTGTAGTTCGCCCTCGCTCGGATATTCCAGAGTTCTTCCGCGAGTTTTTCGGCGACGAGAGCGCGCCAATGCCGCAGGAGGGGAAAGGCTCGGGAGTCATCATCGACGCGCGCCGTGGCTACGTGCTGACCAACGCGCACGTCATCAAGGACGCAAGGGAGATCAAGGTCACGCTGCCCGATAAGCGCCAGTTCACCGGCAAAGTGGTGGGGCAAGATGTGCAATCGGACCTCGCCGTGGTCCGCATCCCAGCCAACAATCTGCCAGAGGCGAAGCTCTCCAAGGCGGCTCCTCCGCCCATCGGTTCGTGGGTGGTGGCGATTGGCAACCCCTTCGGCTTCGCGAACACCGTGACGGTGGGCGTCGTCAGCGCGACCGAGCGCGATATCTCGCCCCAGGGCGGGCCGACGCTGCAGCGGCTGATTCAGACGGACGCGGCGATCAACCCGGGCAATTCGGGCGGGCCGCTAGTCAACCTCGACGGCGAGGTGGTGGGGATCAACACGGCGATCCTCTCGGTGGCGCAGGGAATTGGGTTTGCCATCTCGTCGCAACACGCCCACGAGGTGGCCCAGCAGCTCATCGAACGTGGCAAAGTGGTCCGGCCCTGGATTGGCGTCTCCTACATGCCGGTCACCCAGGAGTTCAAAGAGTACTTTGATCTCCCCACCACGGAGGGTGTGGTGGTCCGCGACGTGATCGAGGGCAGCCCGGCGGCCAGAGCCGGGGTTCGCCGCGGAGACCTGATTGTCGAGATCGACCGGAAGCAGATCAAGGAGGCGGATGATCTGAAGAACGAGATCCTGAAGCGGAAGGTGGGCGATACCGTCAGCCTACTCATCTACCGCGGCAAGGAATCGAAGGTCATCAAACTGCGCACGGCCGAGATGCCGCAGAACTTGCGGTGATACGCGCGGCAAAGCGGGGTGCGCGCGGCAGCGCTGGCCGTCCGGCATCCCGCCAGATAGATCAGGCATGCCAGGCGCACGCCCGGCATGCTCCTTCCCGGCTCGGGGCACTCGTCGCCCTCCTCGTTTTCGCGGCGGGTGCCCTCGGGGCTCCAGCGCGCGCTCAGAGCAAAGAGGAGAGCGTCGCGCAGTGCGTTGCGGCGCTGCGCGCCCGCCCGGAGGATGACGAGGCGAAACGGCTCCTGCGCCGCGCCTTCACCGAGGTGTACCCCAGCTTTCTCCCGGCCGATATCCTGACGTTCCTCCCGCTCCCGCACCAGGTGTGCGAGGATCGCGCCACCGAATCTACGCCGCCACAGCGCACCTTTTTCACCACGGGCCTCGCATTCCCGGACGCCAGCCGGCGCCAGGACCCGGAAAAGCGGCAGGCATTCAACCGGGTGCTCCATGCCTATGTGCAAGAGGAGGGCGGAGAGTGGCGGCTTGCCTTTCGGGTGCTCTACGATGCGCACCAGGAGGGCGCCGAGGAGCTCGCGCCCCGGGCGATGCGTGAGCTACTGCGGGTGCGCGCCGTGACGCTGGCCCACATCGGCGACCCGCGGCGTGCCCTGTCGGCGCCGGTGGACCTGTGGTTGCTTGGAAACGGCGACGGCGGCGCAGAGCAGTCCGGCCCGAACCTCTACCTGCACGGCACGCGCAACACGCGCGCGCCACTAGAGCTACTCCGCCAGATTGCCCACGAACTGGGGCACCTGATCTTTCCGGCCATCGGGCCTCTGGACGAACCCGAGACGTGGGGCAACGGCTTCCTGGGTGAGGTCCTCATCCTGCGCTGGCTTGCACGGGCACCGGCGCCCAAAGAGAGCGCGGTGCCGGCGGAAGCGCTGGCGGCTTACGTTCGGCAGGAGGTGGAGCCGCTGGCGCGCGCGTTCGCGGTGGCGGGATGGGCCGGCTTCGCGGGCGAGGAGAGATCGGCAGGGAGCCTGCGCCTGCTCCTGGGCATGGTGCTGCATCTGGAAGACACGCAGGGCACGAAGGCGCTCTCCGAACTGATGCGCTCGCTCAACGGCACTACCGTGCCCCATTGGATCGACGCGGCACGGCCCCTGCTCACCCCCTAGCCCGAACAGCAGGTATCGCCTACTGTGGCGAGAAGTAGCGGGCGATCTCGTCCCGATCGAAGAGAGGCAGCGGCAACCGCTCTCCCTCTCGTTCCAGCCACATGCCGTCATTCGGATGGGTCAGCTCACCGATGGCGGCAGCCACGATGCCGGCGTTGTGATAGGCATCCAGGAGCATGGGCGCGCGGTCGGGGGCGACCGCCGCGAGGAGCGCCCCGGAGGCGATCAGGCCGAGGGGGTCTAGCTTCAGAGCGTCGCAGATAACCCGCGTCTCCGGGAGCACCGGGATGGCGCCGGCATCGACGCGGATACCGGTGCCGGCGGCGGTGGCGATCTCGCGCAGTCCGGTGATCAGGCCGCCCTCTGTGGGGTCGTGCATGGCATGAACCCCGCCGGTGTTCATCGCCAGGCGCGCGTCACGCACGACGCTGATCCCGGGCCGGTGCAGGAACTCCGCCGCTCGATCTATAAGATCCGAGGCCACGCCGGCGCGCTTGAGATCCTGCCTCGCCTCGCGCGCGAGAATGGCGGTCCCCTCGACAGCGATCCCCTTGGTCAACACGAGAATATCGCCGGGCCGGGCGCCCCGAGAGGGAAGGAGGCGCTCGCGCTCCGCCTCGCCCAGGAGGCAGCCGGCGATCACCGGGCGCGACAGCCCGTAAGTGATCTCGGTATGCCCGCCCACCAGCGCGATCCCCAGCTCTTCACACGCGGTAGCGATCTGCTCGAAGATCTCCTCCGCCAGGCGCTCCTCGGCGCCTTCCGGCAAAAGCACGGTCGCCAGGAACCAGCGCGGCTCGGCGCCCATCGTGGCGATGTCGTTGGCGTTCACGTTCACCGCGTACCAGCCGATGGCGTCGGTCGCGAAGGTGATCGGGTCGGTCTTCGCCACCAGGACACGGTCGCCCATGTCAATCGCGGCGGCATCCTCGCCGGGCGCCGGGCCGACAAGCACGCGCGGGTCGGTCACCGGGTGGCGCGACAGCAGGCGGGCGAGTAGCTCCGCGGGCAACTTACCTACTTCCATCCAACACTCCTATGCATAAGGCAGATCGAGCCAACGCGAAGCCAGGGGGCCCTCCAACCGAATCTCCGCCAGGCCATCGGCGCGCGCGCTGGCGAAGCGCTTCCCTGGGGCCGGCGCCACCCTCAGTGTGAGCGGTGTGGGCCAGAGCCATTTCACCTGCAGCCGCACCCCTCCGGCATACGGCTCCCAGGCGATGACCTCGGTGCCGCCCATCGAGAAGTGGCCATCTGTCCAGACCAGGCAGGGGCCATCTGACGGGAGAGGCTGGATCTTCACCACCTCGCAGGCGTGCGCCCGGATTGGCCCGATCTCCAGCACCTCGCCGGGCCGTACCACGCGCGCCCACTCGCCGCGGAAGGCGCTCGCCATAAAAGCGGGATGCTCCGTGGCGAAGTGGCCCAGGATCTCCTCGTCGAGCGCCACCCGGTAGGAGCGGGCTTCGGAGTGCCAGTTGACGACGCTGAGCGTGTGCCAGGGGGCGAGCCCGGGCGCGGCGGGAGTGACGCGCGTGTCGAAGAGCGCCGGAAAGCGGACGCCCCGCAGGGCATCACGCGGGATCGCCGCCTCGCCGATGGACGGCGCGCAATGGCGCAGGAGAAGCAGCCGGTCGTCGTCGACCTCCGCCAGATTCTCGGTGAAGCAGACCAGGCCGCCGCCCAGGTATTGGTTCAGGGCGCTCGTGAGCGCCTCGTCATCGTTCATCCGTCCGAGCGAGAGGACCTCACCGCGATACGCCTCCGCCCGGCGCCGGACCATCAGCGCATCCGGATCGTTATCCCATAGCCGGTTCATCCAGAAGCGGAGGGTGTTCTGCTTGATGGTGAAGGGGCCATACCCCTCCCCTTCCTGGCCTGGCGGGGGATCGGGCCACTCGCTCCGCACATCCGAGCCGGTGCGCTGGGCATCGGCCAGGCCAACGAGCGGGCCGTAGAAACCGCCGCAGACGTTGAGATAGGCGTCTGGGCCGATCCCGCGGCGGATCGCCTCGAAGGCGGCGCGGTAGGCCTCCGCCCGGTTCTTCGTGCGGTCGTAGAAGAGGACGTCTGGCTCCCCGATGGCGCGAGTAAAATCGAGCTTGTGGTAAGTGAAGCCCCACTCGTGCGTGAGGCGATGGTAGAGCTCCTCCAGGAAGACGAGGACTTCCGGATGGGTGGGATCGAGAACAAAGCTGCGCTGCGTGCCCATCGGGAAGATGACGGACTCGCCATTCCGCCGGTGGAGCAGCCACTCCGGGTGGTGATAGCGGACGGTGGAGCGGATATCGGCCAGGAAGGGGCACGTCCAGATCCCCGGTTGATAGCCGGCCTCCCGAATGGCCCGGGCGAAGCCGGGGAGATCGGGCCAGCGGATGTTGGGGTACCAATCGCCCCACTCCTGGTCCCAGCACTCGTCAATCTGGATGACATCGATCGGGAGCGGACGCTTCCGGAGCGCGTCGAGGTTGGCCTCGGCCTCCCACTGCGCGCAGCCATCACCGTAGTAGTACCAGCTGCACCAGACCGTAGGCGGTCTTTTGCGCGCCTTTTCCCGCTCGCGCGCGCCCGGATGAACGTCGTTCAGGAGCTCCGTGTAACGCTCAATCGCCGCGAAGGCGTCGGGATCGAGGTCAATGAGCACCCACTGGCTGACGAGCGTCTTGCCGGGAGCGAGGAGCTGGCCGTCGCAGTGGCAATCAAGGCGGATTCCAGCCAGGCGCCGGCGGTCGGGAGTGAGCCCCACCACGCCCTGAACAAGCTGCCGGTCGAGCGGGAAGAAGCCGAGAAAGAGGGCCGCTTCGGGGGCGCGGAGGAGCATCATCTCGGAGCCGACGAAGCGGGTGGGAAAGCCGGTTTCCCCCGCGCCGCGCGGCACTCCCCCGGTCTCTGGTGTGCCGCGTACGCCGTCCCACACCCCGGGTGTTTCATCGCCGAGGCGGAAGGCCGCTGGCATATCGTTCTTATGCCGCGGCTGGCGGAGGAAGACCCACTCGCCTGCGGGCGCGGCGCCCAGACGGGCGCCTTCCTCGCCCACGACCAGCGGTGAGAGCGTGGCCACCTCCAGGTCATCCGGCCCCAGGTTGGTGAGGAGAAGGCGCACCGCCAGGCGCGCCGGACCATCCTCGGGTCGGAACGTCTCGCGCGTGAGGCGAAGATCACCCTTCTCCGCGGTCTCCGTGGTAAAGCGGCCCTTGCCGAGGCACGCGAGCGTGCCGACGCGCGTCTCCGCCGGCGCGAACTCCCAGGCGTCCCAGGTTCGAGTCGCCCCGCTTCCGGGCGCGCCTGTCTCCACCAGGCAAGTGGCTTCAAGGAGGGTCTCCCCGTAGCGCAATTGGATCTTTCTACTCACCTCGGGCCCTTTCGCATCGCGCCAGCGGCATGGCCCTCACCACCAGGGCGTCGACGGAAGCGGTGGGGAATCGAAGCAGCCTTCTGCCCCGGGGGAGGGATTCCGCGGGCGCATCGGTCTATAGGTGTCAGTTCGCGGCGGAACATTCTGTACCCTTGTTCGGAAAAGCCCTCCGCCACGGAAGGGCACGCCCTGCCCCGGGTTGTACCTGAATCGTTGCGAGAAAAGCGGGCCTTTCGCCGGGCGGCGGGCGTACGCTATAATGGGATCGATGATACGAGAGACAACCGATTTCGACGTGGTGGTGATTGGCGGCGGACACGCCGGGTGCGAGGCGGCGCTGGCGGCAGCGCGATTGGGCTGCCGGACGCTGGTGCTCACGCTCAATCTGGAGCGAATTGCGCACACGCCGTGCAACTGCTCCATCGGGGGGCCGGCTAAGGCCCATGTGGTCCGCGAGATCGACGCTCTGGGCGGCGAGATGGCGCTCGCCGCCGATGCCGCGACGACGCACCGCCGCATGCTGAACACGAGCAAGGGGCCCGCGGTCCAGGCGCTTCGCGTGCAGGTCGATAAGGGGCTCTACTCGCGGCGGATGCGCGCCGCGCTGGAGGCGCAGCCCAGGCTGACGGTCGTTTGCGACCGGGCGACCGATCTCCTCGCCGAAGATGGCCAGATCGCGGGCGTGCGCACCGCTTCCGGCACCACCTACACGGCGAAGGCGGTGGTCATCACGACGGGCACCTTCCTGCGCGGGAAATGCCACATCGGCGAGCGGAGCTGGGACGCCGGACGGGCAGGTGAGCCGCCGGCGATGGAGCTCTCGGAGTCGCTGCGCGCCCTCGGGTTTACGCTGGTGCGCTTCAAGACAGGCACCACGGCGCGGGTAGATAAGAAGAGCATCGATCTGGAGCGGACCATCGTCCAGCCGTCCGAGCCGGAATCGCCCCCGTTCTCCTACCTGACGCCGCACGAGCCACGCGAGGAACTGTTGCCGTGCTGGCTCACCTTCACCACGGAGGAGACCGCCGCGATCATCCGGAAGAACCTGCACCGCTCGGCGCTCTACGGGGGGCGAATCGAGGGGAGGGGCCCGCGCTACTGCCCGAGCATCGAGGATAAGATCGTGAAGTTCCCGGACCGGGAGCGGCACCAGATCTTCCTCGAGCAGGAGGGATGGCACACCGACGAGATCTATGTCCAGGGCGCGTCCACCAGCCTTCCGGAAGAGGTGCAGCTCGCCTTCCTCCGCTCAATTCCCGGGCTGGAGGAGGTGCGAGTCCTTCGGTATGGCTACGCGGTGGAGTATGACGCGCTACCACCGGAGCAGCTCAAGCCCACTCTGGAGACGAAGCGCGTAGCAGGCCTCTTCTCGGCCGGGCAGGTGAACGGGACGTCCGGCTACGAGGAGGCCGCGGCGCAGGGCCTGATCGCGGGGATCAATGCGGCGCTCCAGGTGCAGGGCCGGCCCACGTTCACGCTCGGGCGTGCCGACGCCTACATCGGCGTGATGATCGACGACCTGATCACCAAGGGCGTGGACGAGCCGTACCGGCTGCTCACCTCGCGCGCGGAGCATCGCCTCCTGTTGCGCCAGGACAACGCCGATCTCCGCCTCACCGCCAAGGGGCGCGCGGTCGGCCTGGTGAGTGATGAGCGCTGGCGGCGGTTTTGCGAGAAGCAGCGCCAGATCGACCTCGCGCTCGACCGGCTGAACCGGGTCATGCTCCGGCCCACCGCGAGCGTGCAGGAGAGCCTGCGCGCCCTCGGCACCGCGGAGCTACCGAAGCCAGTAGAGCTCGCGCAAATCCTGCGCCGGCCCGGGATCCGGTATGCCGACCTGCGCGCCCTCGATCCAGAGACGCCCGACCTCCGGCCGGATGTGGTGGAGCAGGTGGAGATTGCCATCAAGTACGCGGGCTACATCGAGCGACAACGCGCGCAGGTGGAGCAGCACCACCGCCTGGAGAAGCGTGCCATCCCCGAGGGCTTTCCCTACGAGCAGGTGCGCGCGCTCTCGCACGAGGGCCGCGAGAAGCTGATGCGCGTGCGCCCGGCGAGCGTGGGCCAAGCCGCGCGCATCCCCGGGCTCACCCCGGCCGACATCTCGGTCCTGCTCGTCGCGCTCGAGCGTGCGTCGAGCCCGCGTCAGTAGGTACGGCCCTCTTCTTTCCCGCGCCACGACCGGAACAGCTCCACGCACTCGTCGCGTAGGAAGTCGCCGGTGATCTCGACCGGGCTGCCCCCCTTCTCCTTCATCTCGCGGTTGGAGATCGGGAGCTCGTTGAAGCCGCACGCGGCCGCATCGGCGATCCGCGCGCCAAAGATCACGCGGTCCAGTCTTGCCCAATGGCACGCGGCGAAGCACATCGGGCACGGCTCGCACGTCGAGTAGATCTCGCACCCGGAGAGGTCGATTGTCCCCAGCTTCCGGCAGGCTTCGCGTATCGCGACGATCTCGGCGTGCGCCGTGATATCGGTCTCCTGCCACACCCGGTTGTGCGCGCAGGCGACCACCTCGCCATCGCGAACGATGCACGCCCCGAAAGGCGACCCGCCCTGGGCCACGCCCTCTCGTGCCTTCTCAATCGCCATCCGCATGAAACGCTCGTCCATCTTCCTCCCTCCACGTGACATGGCAGCGCCCGCCCTAAAAACACCCTTTCTCTGGCTGTTGCTCAGGCGCCGCCGGTGAAGGCCGCGGCATCGGGGCCGCAGAGGAAAAGGACCTCAACGCCGAACGCGCGCAGGGCATCGCGGTAGGTCCACCACTTGGCATCTGCCGCCTGGAGGATCGGCGGGCGCTCCGGGTGAGCCAGTGCCACGGCGACGAACTTGCGGTCAGATGGGTCGAAGCCGGCAAGCGAGTCATCGTCAGGGAATTCACTGAAGGCGGTATTGTCATCGCCCAACTGAGTGATGTGAACGCACTCACAGCGACGCGGATCCCGCCAGTTCGTCAGGACCCACTTCAGGAAGGCATCGCCGAGTCCCGGCTGACCAGACTCGCTGCAGTTCGAGCGGTATTCCCGGAGGATGTGGAAGGCGTCGTCCAGGACCAACGTGCAGGCGCCTCCGGTGATGGCCTTGAGCTGTCTGGCGCACTCCATCACGCAAGCGGGGGATACCTGCTCGGAGCGCCCGTTGGTGACGACGATGACGTTGGTGTCGACGATCCGCTTCATCGCGGGATACCCGCCCGCCGGCGCATCTCCGCCTCGGTCTTGGCGAAGAGATCCCCCATCTCATCGCCGAAGAAGCCGGCCGGCCAGTTGACGATGTTGCCGTAGAGATCCACTTCCAACTTGTCGGCTACGGATGCTCCGCCCTCGCGCCGACAGAAGTAGAGCGCGGTATCGTCGGGGGCAATCGCTTCCTCGGCGATGCGCCGCTGCAGGCGCCGCAGAAGATGCTCGCTGTGGCTCTCCACGACGATCTGCACGTTGCGATTGATCACCACGTCGATGAAGAGATCAGCGAGCGCCGCCTGCACCGAGGGATGCAGGTGGATCTCCGGCTGCTCCAGGAGGATGGTCGATCCCTCCGGCACGTAGTGGCAGAGGACGAGCACCGGTAGTAATTGAGAGACGCCGAAGCCCACGTCCGTGATCAGCACCTCAGCGCTGTCTCTCGCAGTCTTGACCTTGACCTCGAAGTCCTTACGGCCCTCCGCGACAGGCCGAAGCTCGAAGGAGTGTATCAGGCCCGCTTTGCGGAGCCACTCGGCAATCCTGGCCTCGATAGGCTTGTAGCGCCTGCCCTTCCCTTCCCCTCGCCCGCTTTTCAGGTCGGCCGCGCGTGCCGCCAAGAGCGCGGCCACGGCCTGCTCGCCACGCTGTCCAACGTCAAGCGGGCGATCACCGCCCCAGATGTAGGTGCGATGGGGATACTCCCGAAGTGGGCCCAGGTAGCTCAGACGGCTGAAAAGCCCCTCAAGCGCCAGAACCAGGTCCGGCAGAAAACCCGTGTTCTGGTAGTAGCCGGTGGCCTCATCTGGAAACCCGTAGCACTTCACCGGAGACGGGAGGGGCCAGGGCCGACCCTGCACACGTTTGGCCGGGAAATCGCCAGTGTTCAGGTCGTAAGCGTCCTTCTCATGCCCGTTCTCTTCCCGACGGCGCATGCCAAAGCAGTGGCCGTCAAACTGGTACGCAAAGCTCTCAACAACCGGGCGTTCCTGACGCTCGCGGATTTCCGTCGTGAATGAAAGCGCACTGATCCGGTAAAGCACGCCCTCAGGCGTCTCGGGGTTGGCAATCGAGAGCCGCTCGGGAAGCGTCCAGGAGAACGAGAGCCTGAGAGGGCGTTCTGCATCGTGGTTGTACAGCAGGTCGTGAAATGTTCCGAGGTCTACGAGGGACCTGTCATCACCTGTGTGAACCACGCGAGACCGGTCCCTGGATTCGACAGTCTGCCGCATCATGAGGAGCGCCTGAAGCAGGCTCGTCTTCCCGGAGCTGTTGGTACCGAAGAGGCCCGTGAGGCGGCCCAGCCGCAAGTCTCCGGTATCCTCCCATGACTTGAAATTCTCCAAGCGCAAGCGCGTGATCATGGCAACCGTCTCCCCTGCCTCTCTTCGCCGCGCGCCAGGGCTTCCCCTTGCGAACCCGTGCAGGCCGGAGGCCTCGACAAGCACACCTGCCCACGCTCGACACATTCTACGGTCCCGACCTGCTCCTTGCCGGGCGCCTCCGGTTGCGGTATAATGGGGCAGGGAAAGAGCGCGCCATGACATCCATAGCCGAGGAACTGCAACAGCGCCTGCAAGGAGAAGTCCACTTCGACCGCTTTACCCGGGCGCTCTACAGCACCGATGCCAGCATCTACCGCGAAGAGCCCCTTGGGGTGGTGATGCCCCGCGACGAGGAGGATGTGGCCGCGACCGTCGCCCTCGCCGCGCGCGAGCGCGTCCCGCTCTTGCCCCGCGGCGCCGGCACCAGCCTCGCCGGGCAGACCGTCGGACGCGCCTTGGTGCTCGACCTCTCCCGGCACATGGATCGCATCCTGGAGATCAACCTCGAGGAGCGATGGGCGCGTGTGCAGCCAGGCGTGGTGCTCGACCGCCTGAACGCCGCGCTCCGCCCACATGGGCTGATGGTCGGCCCGGATGTGGCGACGAGCAACCGTGCCTGCTTTGGCGGGATGATCGGGAACAACTCGTCGGGCGCGCGCTCGCGGGTCTACGGGATTACCTCGGACGCGGTGCTTTCGATGCGTGCCGTGCTTGCCGATGGGAAGGTGGCCATCTTCGGCGCCGTCTCGGTGGAGGAGGCACGCCGGCGCGCCACGGGCGACACCTTGGAAGCCTCTCTCTACCGGACCATCCCGGAGCTCGTCGAACGGCATCGGGAGGAGATCCGTCGGCGCTTCCCGGCGCTGCAGCGCAACGTCTCCGGCTACGCGCTCCATGCCGTGGATGTGGCGCTCTCTGAGCAGGGCACGCTCGATCTGGGCCGACTGGTCTGTGGCTCCGAAGGCACGCTGGCCATCGTCACCGAGGCGAAGCTGGCACTCGTGCCCAGGCCGCGCTGCGTGGCGCTCGGCGTCGTCGCCTTCGATGACGTGATCGCCGCGCTGGAGGCCACCGTTGCCCTTCTCGATACGAACCCGGTCGCGATTGAGCTGACCGACCGGATGATCCTCGACCTAGCGAAACAGTCGCGAGAGTACTCTCGCGAGCATATCCCGGTCTCCGGCGATCCCGAGGCGATCCTCCTGGTGGAGTATCACGGGGCAAGCGAGGCAGAAGTCGCCGCCGGGCTGGACCGGATGGAGAGCGCCATGCGCAGCGGTTTCCCGCGAGCGGAGTGCGTGCGCGTGCCCGACCCGGCGGATCAGGCGAAGGTGTGGAAAGTGCGAAAGGCCGGCGTGGGGATCCTGCTGGGCATGCCGGGAGACCGCAAGCCGATCGCCTTCGTCGAGGATACCGCGGTGGAGCCGGCGCGCCTGCCCGAATACGCGCGTCGCTTCCGCGAGATCGTCGCCCGACACGGTACCACGGCAGGCTACTACGGCCATGCCAGCGTCGGGTGCCTCCACCTGCGCCCGCTCATCGATATTCACCAGCGCGACGACGTGGAGCGGATGAAGGCAATCGCCTCGGACGTGGCCGACCTGGTGCGCGAGTTCGGCGGTTCGATGACGGGCGAGCATGGCGATGGCCGGGTGCGGTCGCTCTGGATCGAGCGGATGTACGGCCCGGAGCTCCTGGGCGCCTTCCGCGAGGTGAAGCGCACCTTCGATCCCCAGGGCATCCTCAACCCGGGGACGATCGTCGACGCGCCGCCGATGGATGCGCATCTGCGCCCCGACGGCGCGCGACCGCTCAAGCTGAAGACACACCTCAGCTTCAAGCGCGAGGGCGGCATCCTGCGCGCGGTGACCCAGTGCAGCGGCGTGGGAATCTGCCGCAAGCGGGGCGAAGGCGTGATGTGTCCGTCCTACGCGGCCACCGGCGAGGAGCGCCTCTCCACGCGCGGGCGCGCCAACGCGCTGCGCGCCGTGCTCGCGGGAGAGCTCCCCCCCGAGGAGCTCACCGGGGAGGAGCTGCACGAGGCGATATCGCTCTGCCTGGCGTGCAAGGGGTGCCAGAACGAATGCCCATCCTCGGTGGATATGGCCCGGCTGAAGGTGGAGGTGCTGGCACACTATTACGAGCGCCACGGCACCCCGCTCGGCGCCGCGGTGATGGGCCGGATCGACCTCCTCAGCCGCCTCGGCTCGCTCACCGCTCCGCTCGCCAATTCGGTGCTGGGAAGCCGACCGGCGCGCGCGCTTATCCAGCGCATCCTCGGCGTCGATGCCCGGCGCACGCTTCCCGCCTTCGCGGGGCAGACCTTCGCCTCGCGTTTTGCCAAGACCCTCAGAGCCCGCGAAGCCGCGCCTCATGGTACGCGCGTCGCGCTCTTCGCGGATACCTTCACCAACCACAACGCGCCGGACGCCGGCATGGCGGCGGTGGCAGTGTTGGAACGCCTGGGGTATCAGGTGGAGCTTCCGAAGCGGCCGTGTTGCGGGCGGGCGGCGCTGTCGCAGGGCCTCGTGGAACGGGCGCGCTCGCTCGCAAAGGCGAATTTGGAGCGGCTGTGGCCCTACGTGGAGGCCGGAATCCCGATTGTGGGCCTGGAGCCATCGTGCGTCGCCACGGTGCGCGACGAGTATCTGGACCTGCTGGAGGACGAGCGCGCGGGAAAGCTCGCTCAGGGTATCCTGCTCCTGGAGGAGTTTCTGGTCCGCGAGCGAGACGCCGGTCGGACAGAGGGCCTCTTCCGGAAGCGCGAGGAGCGTGTCTGGATCCACGGGCATTGCCACCAAAAGGCGCTCACGGGCATGGCGCCCGCGGTAGAGGCACTGCGTTTGGTCCCCGGGTTGGAAGTGCACGTGATCGACGCCGGGTGTTGCGGCATGGCCGGCGCGTTCGGGTATCAGCACTATGACCTGTCGATGGCGATTGGCGAGGAGCGGCTCTTCCCGGCGGTGCGTTCCCTGCCGGAAGGCGCGGTGATCGTGGCAGAAGGGATCTCGTGCCGCCAGCAGATCGAGCACGGCACGGGCCGGCGGTGTCACCACCTGGCCGAGGTGCTGCGCGACTCGCTCGCGCCCGTTCACCCTGGAGTGGATCAGGCGCCCCGGATCGCCCTCGCCGCGCAAGAGCAGAGCTGACCCGGGAGGCTCGCATGCTAGAGAATCTCCTCCTCGGCCTCGCGATGGGGACCATCGGCGCTGCCTACTTAGCGGTGGGCGCCTACCTCTTCCATAAGGCGATCCTGGGCGACATCACCTTTCGTGAAGCGGTCATCGCTTTCGTGCCGCTCGTCGTCTCCTTCATCGGCGTCTTTGTCGGCCAGGGCACGCTCTTCTCGTGGATCTGCGGCCTCGCTGGCCTCGGCTACCTCGGCTATCTCGTCGCGCGGCGCCACCAGGAAGAGCGGCAGATCGAGATCGATCTGGTGAACGCCGAGCTGGAGAAGTGGGGACGGGCTGTGGCCGACGACGACGCGAATGCGGGCGCGCACCTCTACCTGGCGAACGCACTCGTGGAGAAGGGTGATTTCGATGCCGCCGCCACCCACTACCGGAAATCGCTGGAGCGAGACCCGACGAACATCAAGGAGCTGATGGAGTTTCTCCTCAGGCGCCCGCGCCCCGTGCAGGCCGCGATTCGAGAGCGGCTGCCGGAGTTGGACCGACTCGTCCAGGACCAGTACGAGCGCGATACCTACGGCCGCGTGGTGACCGGTCCGAACGCCCAGCCACTTCTATCGGCACGCGAGCCCGAGCCGGAACCCGCTCCGGAGGGAGCGACAGCGGCGCCGCCCGCGCCGGTTCTTCTTGGCTACGAGTCACCCGAGGAGGCGTACGCCGACCAGCAGCGCCGGGCCTACCTGAGCGAGATGCGCCGGGTGGTGGATCAAAGTCCGGATGATGTTGCCGCGCGCCTTGCCTACGCGGCCGCCCTGGAGGAGGCCGGGCATCCGGATCGCGCGCGAGAGGAGTACCGGCGGGTGCTGTCGCTCTCGCCGGATCACGCCGAGGCGCGGGCCGCCCTGAACCGCCTGGGAGGGTAGCGGAACACCGCAATCACACGCCATCCCACCGGAAGAGCACGGTGCCTCGCGCGCCGGCAGCCGCCGGTGAATCCGCCGCGCGCGCCTAGAGAAGCTCGGAACCGGCAGGGGCCGACGCTTTGTGCCAGTCAGCCGAAACTGTGCGCGCGCTCGCCGGTTCAGAGTTCCGTCCTCTCCCCTCATCGTGGAGAGAGGGACCGGCGCGGGAGCACCGACCCGCGCCGGTCCACGGCATCCGATTGATGGCGGATGCCGGCTCTACACATCCGGCTCCTGCTCTTGATCGTCTTCCTCGTGGGCCCAGGTCTTGCCGCGCTGGTCGAGGGGGATGTACTCCAGGTCATCGGCGCCGGTGTAGTGGGCGCGCGGGCGGATGATGCGGTTGTTGCCCCACTGCTCCAGGATATGCGCCGTCCAGCCAACCACACGGCTGATCGCAAAGATCGGCGTGAAGAGTTCCGGTTCGATCTTCATCACCCGGTAGCAGATACCGGAATAGAAGTCGACATTCGGATAAACCTTGGTGTTCTCGCGAACGACGCGCTCGACCTCGCGAGCCGTCTCGTAGAGGCGTTCCTCGCCCGCTTCCTTGGCGAGCGCCTCGGCGTAGCGCCGCAGGATAGTCGCCCGAGGATCCTCCGTGCGGTACACGCGATGGCCGAACCCGGGGATCTTCACCTTCTTCGCGAGCGCGCCCTTCACCCACGCCTCCGCCTTGGACGGGTCGCCGATTTCGTCGAGCATCTTCATCACCTGCTCATTCGCGCCGCCGTGGAGAGGTCCCTTGAGGGCGCCGATGGCGCCGGTCACGCCGGAGTGCATATCCGCCATGGTGGACGCGATGACACGCGCGGCGAAGGTGGATGCGTTCCATTCGTGGTCGGCATGGAGAATGAGCGCCACATCAAAGGCGCGAACCCAGGTGGGATCCGGCTCGGTGCCATGGAGCGTATAGAGGAAGTTGTAGGCGATGCTCTTGCCTGGCAGCGGGTGGATCGGCTCGGCCCCAAAGCGCAGGCGCTGGTGCGCGGTGACGAGCAACGGGATGCGTGCGGTGAGGCGGATCGCCTTGCGCAGAACGGCGTCGAGCCGGGTGCAGCCGCTGTCGGGATCCCAGTGCCCCAGCGAGGAGACCGCGGTGCGCAACACCTCCATAGGCGTTGCCGCCCTGGGGAACATGCGCAAGATCATGACGGTCTCCACCGGCAGCTCGACGCTTCCCGTGAAGCTATCGAGGAAGGCCTCAAACTCGATCTTGCCGGGCAGGCGGCCATACCACAGCAAGTAGGCCACCTCCTCAAAGGTGGAGTAGGTCGCAAGATCTGCCACGTCAAAACCGCAATACATCAGCCGGCCCTTCTGCCCATCGATGAAGCAGATGGATGACTCGCCGGCAATCACATCCTTTAGCCCTCGCTGTATGACTACATCAGCCTTCGTTTCTGACATCTTCGTTGCCCTCTTCCCGCTATCGCCCGGTCTGCACTCTCCTGCCCCGCTCTCTCCGGCCTGAGTTGAATCTATCTGCACCGGCCCGGCGCCAGATCCGTGCTCCAGATCCTCTCCCGGCACGGTGGCCACTTCTGGAGATTGAGGCTCCTGTTCTGCGCCCCAGGGCTCCTGCGCTTGCAGCCCCCCCGGGGCATCCTGCCTCGGTGCCCTCAGCGACTCTAATGCCAGCCGCTCGACCGCAGGCCGCGGGACACGGATTGTCCGCGCCACGCGAACCGTGGCCAGGCGGCCCGCGGCGATCCAGCGCCTGACGGTGCGCTCATGCACCTGAAGCGCTTCTGCCGCCTGCCGGATGGTCCAATACTCATCCACGGCGCATACCTCCCCTATCGTGGAGCGATGGCTGCAAGCCACGCCCGCTTGTGTCCGCGGTTGCCCAGGTCGCCGCGTGCGGTGCCGCTGAGCATCCTCTTGTAGTCACCGCTTCCTCTACACACGATTATACCCCCAGTGCCCGTATTTGTCAATATTTGCCCATATACCCGCGCTCTATCGCCGCGAGAAATGGCACGAGAGGACATCCGTAATACCGGTGCCCGCTAACAGCACATCTCGTCCGCGGCTCTATGACTGCGCCGGCCCCTGTCATGCCGGGCAAGTCGAGGCATCTATGCATCGTGGAGGGGCGTTGCCCGCGGAGCTTGGCGCCGGCGGGCAACGCCCATGCCGCGGGGGTATTGGGTACGCGTGCTCTTCCAAGGGCGTGCTCCACAGCCGCGGCAAGAGATTTTCTTGTTGACGCGCACGCCCGCCTGTGGTACGATTTTCGTTGGAAATTCGGGAACGCGAAGACGCTTCAGGCATGCCTCCGCATGCGATGCGCTTCGTGAAAGGAGTAGCGTACTTGACGTTCACATCGGCCCCGCTCCGGGATGACATCCGCAACCTGGCGATCGTCGCGCATGTAGACCATGGGAAGACGACGCTAGTCGACGCGATGCTCCGGCAAAGTGGGCTCTTTCGAGACAACGAGCAGATTCCCGAGCGCGTCATGGACAACATTGACCTGGAGCGCGAGCGCGGGATCACGATCCTGGCAAAGAACACCGCGATCACCTATCGGGGCTACAAGATCAACATTGTGGATACGCCCGGGCACGCCGACTTCGGCGGCGAGGTGGAGCGCGCGCTCAGCCTGGTGGATGGCATCCTGCTGCTGGTGGATGCCGCCGAGGGTCCCTTGCCCCAAACGCGCTACGTGCTGAGCAAGGCGCTGGAGGCCGGCCTCACCCCGATGGTGGTGATCAACAAGATCGACCGGCAAGATGCGCGCCCCCGGGAGGTGCTCGATGAAGTGTACGAGCTTTTCTTGGACCTTGACGCCACCGACGAGCAGATTGAGTTCCCGGTGCTCTACACCGTGGGGCGAGATGGCACGGCAGGCGAATCGCCAGAGGAGATGACCGGTGACCTGCGCCCGCTTTTCGAGACGCTGGTGCGGACGATCCCGCCGCCACGCGCCGACCCCGCGGCGCCGCTGCAGGTGCTGGTCTCCACCCTGGATTACAACGACTATGTGGGCCGGCTCGCCATTGGGCGCGTCGTTTCCGGCACGATCCGCGTGGGCGATCCTGTGGCGGTATGCAAGGAAGATGGGAGCATCGATCGCACCAAGATCACGCAACTCTACTCCTTTGAAGGCCTGAAACGCCTGGCCGTGGACGAGGTAGCCGCAGGCGATATCATTGCGCTTGCCGGCATCGAGGGGATTGCCATCGGCGATACCGTGGCCGATCCGGATGAGCCCACCCCCTTGCCGCGCATTCGGGTGGATGAGCCGACGATCTCGATGCTCTTCGGGGTGAACACATCCCCCTTCGCCGGACGCGAGGGAAAATACGTCACTTCGCGCACCCTGCGCGAGCGCCTGATGAAGGAGGCGCTCTGGAACGTCTCCATCCGGGTGGAGGATACCGAATCGCCCGACTCGTTCAAAGTTTCCGGGCGTGGCGAGCTGCAACTGGCCATTCTGATCGAGATGATGCGCCGCGAGGGCTACGAGCTGCAGGTCTCGCAGCCTGAGGTGATCACGCGCGAAGTGGATGGCAAGACGCACGAGCCGTTCGAGCACGTCTTTATCGATGTCCCGGATGCGTACGTGGGCATCGTCACCGAATCCCTGGGACGGCGCAAGGGCCAGATGACAAAGATGGTCAATCACGGACACGGGCGCGTGCGCATGGAGTTCCTGGTGCCCTCGCGCGGGCTGATCGGGTTCCGCTCGCAGTTCCTGACAGATACGAGGGGCACGGGCCTGCTGAACACGCTCTTCTCCCATTATGGCCCGTGGCAGGGACCGCTGCCTCGGCGCACCAACGGTGTCCTCGTGGCAGACCGACAGGGCGTGACCGCTGCGTATGCCCTCTATAACCTTCAGGAGCGTGGCCAGCTCTTCTGGGGCCCGGGCGTAGATGTCTATGAAGGGATGGTCGTCGGCGAGAACTCCCGGCCGGGCGACATGAACGTGAACCCGTGCAAGGAGCGCAAGGCGTCGAACATCCGGTCGAGCACCGACCAGGAGGCGATTCGCCTGGTGCCGCCACGCGCCGTTGGCCTGGACCAGGCGCTGGAGTTCATCAACGCCGACGAGCTGGTGGAGGTGACGCCCAAGAGCGTGCGCATCCGCAAGCGGGTGCTCTCCGCGCACACGCGGCATCGTCTCGAAGGCAAGTCGGAGTAGCGGGCGAATGGAGTGATGGGGCCCCCCAAGACTCCATGACGCCAGTTGGGAGGATCCATGACCCTGCGCGAGCGATACCGGGGCGCGCTGCTGGGCCTGGCGGCCGGCGATGCGCTGGGCACCACCGTGGAGTTCCGTGCGCCGGGCAGTTTCCCGCCGGTGACAGAGATCACCGGCGGCGGACCGTTCCGCTTGAAGCCGGGGCAGTGGACGGATGACACGTCGATGGCGCTCTGCCTGGCGGAGAGCCTGGTCGAGCGGTCCGGGCACGACCCGATAGACCAGCTCGAGCGCTATGTGCGCTGGTGGCGCCAAGGCCACCTGAGCAGCACCGGCAGGTGCTTCAACATTGGTCGCGGAACGAAGGGGGCGCTGCGCCGCTTCGAGCAGATGCGCGTCGCCTACTGTGGTTCCACCGACTCCCGCGCTTCCGGGAACGGCTCGATCATGCGCCTGGCGCCCGTGCCCCTGGCTTATGCGCGCGACCCGCGACAGGCGGTCATCCTGAGTGGCGACAGCTCGCGCACGACCCACGCCTCCCCGGAGTGCGTCAGCGCCGCCCGCTACCTGGGTGGGCTCATCGTCGGCGCGTTGCTGGGCGCGACCAAGGAGGAGCTCCTCTCTCCATACTACGCGCCGGTGCCGGGGCTATGGGACGAGTTCCCCCTGGCCCCCGAGGTCGCCGAGGTGGCCAGCGGCTCCTTCCACCGGCGTGAGCCCCCGGAGATTCGCGGGAGCGGCTACGTCGTCGCCACCCTGGAAGCGGCGCTGTGGGCCTTCGCGCGGACGGATAACTTCCGCGATGGCGCGCTCAAGGTGGTGAACCTGGGCGAGGACGCCGACACAACCGGCGCCGTGTACGGCCAGCTCGCGGGCATCTTCTACGGCGAGTCCGGCATCCCTGCCGAGTGGCGCTCTTGCCTCTCCATGCGCGAGACGATTGAGTCGCTGGCCGACCGGCTCTATGCGCTGGCGGGATGGCAGGAGAAATGATGGGGGCCACCGTGATGCGCCTGGGGCTCTCGCGTTCCGTGGAGGAGCTGGCGGGCGTTCCGGGGGCTCCGCTCGCGCAGTGGCGCGAGTGGGGCATCCCCGTCATTGAGCTGCGGCGCGTGGATGAGGAGACGCCTCCGGAGGAGGTCACGCGTGCCGCCAGGCGCATCTGGAGTGCCGGGCTGGCCCTGGCCATCCACGCCCGGCTGCCGCGCATGGCCACGGGTGCGACCCTCGGGAAGCTTTTCCTGGGCTTGTCCGGCGTGCTCCCGGAGCTGCGCGAGCGGGGGGAAGAGGTGGCCGTCCCGATTCACGCCTACGCGGCGCGTGCGGAGAGCGAATCACGCCTGGCAGCGCAGACGCGAGAGGCGGTGCGCCGGGCCGTAGACGCGGCGGAGCGCGAGGAAGTGCCGCTGCGCTTCGCGATGGAACTGAACCGCGTGAAGGGTCCGGCAGATCCGAGCGTCACCTATGAGGGCGTTCTGGCGCTGGTGGAGGGGCTTCCCGCCGGCATCTGCTGGGACTTCGGCCACGGCTGCAGCAACGCGCGCCGCGGTCTGCTCGCCGCAACTCCGCCGGCGGCGTTTGTCGCCGCCGTAACGCATACGCACATCCATGATATTGGTCCTAGTGGGGAGACCCACTGGCCGCTGACGCAGGGCGTGGTGCCGGTGGATGCCTACGTGGCAATGCTCGCCTCGGCCGGATATGGAGGCATCCTGAACCTGGAGCTGAGCGAAGAGCGCTACGCGGGCCAGGTGGATCCCGCCGAGGGGCTGCGCGCCAGCATCGAACGCCTGCGGGAATGCGTGAAACGCGCAAATCGCTGTTGACAGAGCGGCCAGGCAGTGATATAATCTGGGTGTTGCCACGCGGAAGTGGCGGAATGGCAGACGCGCTAGGTTGAGGGCCTAGTGAGGGTTAACCTCATGCGGGTTCAAGTCCCGCCTTCCGCACCAGACTAATAACGACGCGGGTTCCAGCGTTCTCGCCGCTCTCGGAAGAGAGGGCGAAATGCGAAAAGCACAGCTAGGTTCCGCCAAAACGCAGCGCGGAACCGGACCCGCGAAGTCGAAGACACTCAGTGTCTCGGATCTTGAGAGAGAAGCGCAGGCTTGGTTCCTCGACGGCGAGATTCGCCAACTGTCGAGGAATACGCTTGCGCTTCGTCGCGTACTGCTCGACCGCTTCCTGCGCTTCCTGCGCGAGAACGGCCACACCCACGTGGACACCACCGCCGTGCGGGCGTTCCTCGTCTCCATCACGAAGCAGGGCCTGCGACCCAAATCGGTCAAGAACTACTATGTGGACCTCTCCTGCCTGTTCCGGTTCCTCCAGACCGAGGGTGTAGTTACCACCAACCCGTTCGACGCTATCAGCCGCCCGCGAGTGCCCGTGGATCAGATTCAGCCGTTCACGGTGGATCAGGTCAGGGCACTACTCACTGCCGCCAAGCGTTCTCGGAACCCCAGGCGCGACGAAGCGCTTCTACTTCTGATGCTGGACACCGCAGCGCGGGCCAGTGAAGTATGTGGTCTGCGCATGTCCGACCTCGACCTGGCGAATCGGCGTTGTCAGGTCGTGGGCAAGGGGAACAAGCGCCGCACCCTTCCCTTCTCGGCGCAGACGGCACGGGCACTCCTCCGCTACCTTTCACAGCAGGAGCGGGACCCGGAGGACGCGGTCTTCCTCTGTGAGCGAGGGGAGCGGACGGGCTGTGCATTGAGCCGCTACGGCCTGCTCGATATGGTCGCTAGGTTGAGCCGATCCGCAGGACTACAGGGCGTGAGACCATCCCCGCATACGCTCAGACACACAGCCGCGATCTTCTACCTGCGGGGTGGTGGCAACGTTTTCGCGCTCAAGGAGCTACTCGGCCATACGGAACTGCGCATGGTCAACCGCTACCTGTCGCTGTCGCAGGCCGATGTGGAGGCCCAACACCGCCAGTTCTCGCCCGTTGAGCAGTTGCGCAAGAGCCGATGACGGCGGGAACCGCTTCCGAGTTACCAACGAGAGGAGAGAGATGGGTCCGTACTGTCAGTTCTGCCATACGCGCTGCTTCGTTCAGTTACCCGAGGACACCCCCGAGGGGATTCGGGAAGCCTACGGTCCTGCCACGCTGATCGCAACCTGCCATCCTGGGCAGTTCCACGAGCGAGAGCGAGTCGGGTACTGCTACACGGACATCCTGCGCAGGACCGGGGCTGCACCCAAGACCTGCCCTGTCTGCGAGCGGGCGATGCAGGCGCAGGGGAACCTGTGCCTCGACTGCTCCGGGGATGACGAAGGCGATCTGCCCGAGTGGCCCCTGTGGGCCGATGCGGTCGTCGAGGCGATGAACAGCGGGCTGATGGAGTGTTGGCCGGGTGGCCTGCTGTTCGGTTACGTTGAGGCCGAGCATCAGGTAGTGGTCCGGCCCACGCCCTTCCACTGTGACGGTGACCAGGTGGCATACCCGTCGTTCTTCCTCTCCATCGAGCACCTGGTGGCCCTCTTCGACGCGCCTCCCGCCATCACGATGTGCACGCGGGAGGACGACGTGAGCGTCGAAGGTGATATCGGGGGAGAGCACGTCTGGGTCCAGATCCGCAAGGAGCCGCTCGATTCTGACGAGCCGGTCGGGCGGCTGCATCCTGACGGCGGATTCGAGGAGTACGGAGATGGCGATGATGAGGACCCACCATCACCGGGGGATGACCGTGCCTGACCTAGTGGCGACAACCTCGCCCCACCGGCAATCCCAAACGCGAAGGCGCGCCACCGACGGTGGTGATGGAGTAGGGCCATCAAGGCAGCGACGGAACCTCCTGCCGATGAGCCGCCGGGTGCGCAGCAGCACCACGCATTGGAGCAGCGTTACGCGGTCGGCGATCAGGAACCTGGCGACCGTAGGCCGCGCCATTCTGCGTCGCGCCTCGGAAGGCGCGGAGGCGGACTTGGTGGGAGGTACGCGGATGAGCGTCGCCCTGGGGGACGCCGCTGCCCTTGTCGAGCGGGCCACAGCACTCGTGGCCTGGTACGGACTTCGCTCTCTTGGGATGCGGGGACCGGCGAGTAGGACGTTCGTCGGTCCCCGCTCTCATCTTGGCAGCAGATGATTACCTTCAGTCGATGGAGGCCATGGTTAGGATTACCAGAATCATGCAGACGACCCCGGTACCGATGACCCACCGTGTCACCGCGGGGTAGTGCGACCCGACGAGCCGATTGCCGGTGGAATCGCGGAAGCGGCCAGCGAGTATTGTTGCGAGGTCCGCCAGCCACCACAAGCCGCACGCACCCATCGTGAGGGCCTGGATGATCCCCGTTGTGATGTGGCCGGTGTAGAACCGGTGGCCTCCCAGGAACCCGGTGACGAGGCAGAGGAGCAGTGTGGTCAGCCAATCCTTGCCTGCCTTGTGCGGCATGGGGTCATAGGGAGATACCTGGGCCGGTGCCGACGATGGTAGCGGGGGACTGGTCAGGGGAGCGGATTGGGTCCTTCCCGCCGTCGGCGATCCGAGAGCGGGGCCAACAGCGCTGGCCTTGCCCGCGCCCGCTGGCTGTTCGCCATCTGCCGGTGCGGTAATCTGCACGCCGCACTTGGGGCAGGGGGCGGTAACCCCCGCCGCCGAGTCGGGCGCTGTGAGAGTATGGCTGCACCAGGGGCAGTCGAACTTGATCGGCATCGCCTGTGTCCTTCCCCTCACCGGGCCTCTCTTGCCATCCGCAGAAGCGCCAGTGCCGCAATCCGCCGCGAACACGGCGGATGGGTGCTGGCATCCGCCAGCGACCACGCAACCCCCGGCGCGACAATGAAGGCGTGGGCGGCGTGCCCTACCGCGCGGCCCGACCAACGACCCGCGTCCTGCGAACGGTCGAGGTAGGCCAGAGCGTCGGCGAGGGCTTGCGGATCACCGGATAGCTCTGCCCCTCTCGCGTCTGCGGCGAACTCCATATGGTGCAGCCCCCTGGTCAGCGTAGCTTTCGCCGCCGCTGCGCCTTGGGCGCTGATGCCAGCCCCTACCGCGCCACCGACCGCAGCGATGCCCAGTCCGACCACCAACCCGAGCAAGCCCACGCAATCGTCGTCGCTAAGGGCGCTTACAGACGCCACCGTTGCACCGAGGCCCCCGCCCGCACCCGCTACAGCACCCCCGGTGAGCGCGGCACTCATCTGGATGTCCAGCGCCTTCGCGTGCAGGGCGGTGTTCTCAGCGGTGTGGCCCAACGTGATGTGGGCAACTTCATGGGAGAGGACGGCGAACAACTGACGCTCCGGGATCCCGGAGTTGAGAAGACCCGCCGTGACCATCAGGTGCGCCTCTTCCGGTACGAACCCGACGGCGCAGGCGTTCGGCACCTCGTCCCTCAGGATCCATAGCCGAGGTGTCGGAATGCTCGCTCGGCTTGCCAGTTCGCCAACCATCGCCGTGAGTCCGGGATGAGTGGCTGGCACCGGCAGGAACGAAGAGACGACTTGTGCTGTGATGTCGAACTCCTCGCGGGTAGGCGGGCGGTTCGGTGCTGACCGGCGGCTAGGCGATGGCACATAGGCAGGCGGCAGACCCCACAGACCGCGAGCACTCTGGGCACGTAGCGCAAGCGCAGACGCGGCATCCAGTGCGCCTTCGGCAACGAGGGAGCGGATGGTCATCTCCACCAGGTCGTGGGCTTTCTTCACTTCCCGCGTCGCACGTTGCGGTCGGTGCCGCGCTACGTCTGGTCCCAACGCCTCGATGGCACGGAGTGCCGCAACGGGGTTGCTGCCGGTTGTACCATCCCGCAACGTGCGGCAGGGGCTGCAAACGAGATCCTTCCGCTCGCGTGTAGCACACTCGCGGCAAACGATGCGAGAGCAGCACGAGCACACCCCGGCAATCGTGCCCCCACCGCAGATATGGCAAACGGGACCCGTGCGTGTCGGAGCCTGAACGGCGCGGCCTGCGGACTCCGTGTGATGTGGAGCCGATACTGCGCTTCCTCGCGCTTGACCCGCTGGCAGAGGCTGGCCTGCCTGTAAGGGCGCGGTGACTGAGGCCCCGCACCTCGGGCATGGAGCCGTGACACCAGCCGCCGAGTCAGGCGCGGTCAGGCGTCCGCCGCACTTCGGACACGAGAACTGGATTGGCACGAATAACCTCCTCTTCTCCCAAGGGTGATCTGGCCCAACCAGACGCCTCAACGCAGTGGCTCAGTGCCACCTGACGGAGAGCAGCAGACCAATCCCCTTTTGGGATTTATCCCCTTCCGGGTTTACGCTCCTTGGTGTCCATCCTGGAGTACCATGAGCCGCTCTGTCTTCACCGAGGCATACATCCGGTTTCGACGCCTGCTGATCGAGGCTCGAAGAAGCGCCCGATTGACGCAGGCACAGCTTGCCGAGCGTCTGGGTCGCCCACAGTCCTTCGTCAGCAAATACGAAACGGGCGAACGGCGTCTGGACGTGGTGGAGTTCCTGGAGTTGGCCCAGGTTCTCGGCATCGACCCTGTAGAACTGCTTCGTGAGGTGCAGAAGGCCATTCCACCTTCCGACCGCCCAACGTAGCCATTTCCGCCATCCGCCTATTACCTCGGTCGTGCTTCGGAATATCCCAATATAGGATACGACGCCACGACCCAAGGGCCGGACACTACCTGACACTGCTGAACTGCTGGAATCGCGGCGAGACTGCGTGCCGCAAGGGATGCATGCGCGTGCGTGGAGGGGAAGTGTACATCTGGTGCGTCGCACCCAGGCACTTTCGCCGCATCCATACCGGATACGAACCGGCGTTACAGACGTTCGCCCATGACCCGCCCCTCTCCTTCATCCGCCTCAGCAGAATCCTCCAGATCGTCACCCCAGTGCAAGGATGCCTCTGCGCCCTCGGCGCGCAAGACCTATCGGGCGATGCCGCAGCGGCGCGGCGTCGGCACCGTCCCGGACATCCAGGCCGCGAGACACCCGCCATGCCACCGCGTAAGGCAACTACCGGCGGCGGAAAGCTGGCCGGTGGATCGCGGTGCCGTATATGCACCCCGTGGCCGATGAGAGGAGAGAGCTTGCAAGGTACAGACAGACGGTGTGGGTCGGGTGGCGTACCTGCTATAGACGCGGGCATTGAGGAACGACTGAGCGACTGCGGGCATGGGCTGACAGGGTTCCAGAAGGAAGTACTGTGCGCGCTCCCGGCGGACCGCAGGGATGCGTTCGTGGATGAGATGGTGGTAACGAACCGGCGACGGGAGACCTTTCTCGCCGCATTCTTCACCAGGATGCCCCCCACTTGCTGCTGAGTGACGCGATGGGAGCGCGGCGGCACCGCTGCCGCGCTCCTCGACATGGCCGCATGGTGCGCGCCGAGACACGGCTCCTGGCGATGCGTATGAAAGGTAGAGGCACGCCGGGATGGTGGACCGGCCACGACCAGGGATGAGAGAGGAGAGCGACTTGGGCAATCTGGTTGGCGAGTTGAGGGCAACGGGCTTCGGCCCCCGATACCGGTGGCGGGTGCTCGACACTGACCAGCGGAGGATACGGAGAGTGCTCTGCGAGGGTACTGGTGACAACTACCCGATGGCCCGCCAGTTCCTGGGTGAAGCCCTGCAGCAGGCCCAACATGACAGGGCGAGAAACTCGGGTGCGGACGTGTGAGGTGAACCATACGGTCGCGAGACGACGGCATGGCTGCAGGTTGCGCCCTGCCGTTCGCTCGCTCGGACCGACGCCGACACGGGACACGCCGCACGCGGCAGCGTAAGGTAAGTAGGATGGAGCCGAGGCCGAAGCCCCGGCGCGA
>JAAZEM010000039.1 GCA_012512265.1 Armatimonadota bacterium
GGCGCCGCGCTGCTGTCTCTGCGCGCGGGGGTTCCGGTGATTCCGATCTGCCTGAAGGGCACCGATGGCGTGATGCCCTATGGCACCGTCATCCCCCGGCGATCCCCGCGGCCGACGGTCGTTCGCATCGGCCCCCCGGTCTGTCTGGACGACTTACGCGATCACCCGGATCGGAGGCAGGCGTTGATGGAGGGTGCCGAGCGCATCCGCGCCGCCGTGGCTGCGCTCGCCGATGGCTAGCTGACATTCCAGCTGAATAGAGAGGCCCTATGGAGATACACGAGATGCAGGCGGAGGTTGACCGGTGGATCAGCCAGTTTGAGGAAGGCTACTGGCATCCCCTCTCGCAACTGGCACGGCTCACCGAGGAGGTGGGCGAGCTTGCGCGCGAGATCAACCACCGCTTTGGCGAAAAGCCGAAGAAGCCCGAAGAGGCGGAGGCAAACCTGGCGCTCGAGATCGCCGATGTCCTCTTCATCCTGGTCGCCCTCGCCAACTCCCAGGGGATCGATCTAGAGCGTGCCTTCCGTGAAATGATGGAGAAGTACCGGGCTCGTGATAGCGAGCGCTGGACGCCGCGCTCCACCCCCACCCCGGAGCCGCCGGAGAGCTCGGAGCCTACTCCACAATGATCTCGACGTTGGCACGTGGGATGACAACGTGCTCCCCTCCGTCGAGATCCGCTCCCAGAACGCGGACGCTGGCACCCGTCGGAATCTGCTGCGGCTCCGGCGGCAGCGTAGCCACGCGTCCGAGCCGGCCGAAATACGGCTCGCGGATGACGCGGATGCGCGTGCCTATCTCCAGGGCACTCTCATCCTCGGCGGTCGTCATGCCTGCCTGCGCCTCCTGCGTGCGTGGCACGATGATCTCTGGACGGATGACGCCCGCGCGGATCTGGGTTGCCCCGTTGATCGACGCGCGCCGGCCATCCAGTGACCGCAACAGCTCGAAGGTGCGCTCGGCCATGCGAATCTCGCCGAACCCCTCCGTCACCATCAGCGTGAGGTGGATATTCTCATGCCCGGTGATTGCGACACCGATGTCGTGCCCGAGGAACTCCATCAACTCCTGGTCGATGATGCCTCCGGCCACGATCCCCGCGGCGCCGGCCTTGGCTGCCGCGCGCAGCGCCGCTCCAGTGACCAGAGAGCCCCCGATCAGGATCTCGCCCGCGCACTCCGCGGGCACCTGCGCCTCATCCAGCGGTTGATCCGGACCGGAGACAACCACGCGCAACTTCCCCTCGCGCTCGCCGCCAACTCCGAAGATCCCCTGGATGAACGCCCCGCGCGCCTCGACGACCACGCCCTCCCCGGGAAGCACCTCCACGATGGTGCCCTCCACATAGGCCGGCACCTCCACGGGAATCGGCGCCTCTCGGATCGTGATGTTGCCAGTGGTGTCCGACACAGACTCGATAGTGCCCGAGATGGGAGCGGTGACCGTGGCGCGAAACAGTCCGAAGAAAGAGCGCGTCTCCGCGAGCAACTCGCCCTTCTGCACGGAATCGCCAGCCTGCTTCAAGAGGGCGCGCCAGATCTCACGCGGCTCGATGCCCAGCATCTGCGCGGCGCGCACCATCTGGGCGTTTCCGGGGAGCTCGGTGCGCGCGACCGGCGTGCTTGGCTCCACGTGGTCGCCCGGGGCCACCAACACCTGGCCCTTCAACGGCAGTCTCCGCGTCTTCTGGATCGTAATAAAGGGGCTCACCTTAAGCCCGGGGGTGTATGCACTTCCCATTCACGCCTCTTCCACTACCCACAATGCCGCCAACCACAACAACAGGCTCTGGGATCACTCTCTCAGCGCAGCGCCCCTATTATAGCACAATGCTTCGCCCTTCGTCATCCAGGCCTTGGGATCCCTGAGATTCCGACATAGGGAGAAGGCCGCCCTCACGTGCGGTGATTTATCGCCGCGCCGGGTTGCGCCCTGCCTCCGAGGCTTCGGATTCCTTATGTCGGAATCTCAGTGGGATCCCGTAACGGGACACCAGTTCCCGGCACAGAGACTCCAGTACTCGACGGCCGGGTCTCTCCGGCCCCCGTTGCCGTGACCCCACGGGAAGCCTCCCGCGTGATTCGGCCACAATCCCGGGTGGGGCGGACATCCCAGGGTGTTCGCACCCTGCCTATCCGTGTCCGTCCCCCTCATCCGCGGTATCGACGCAGGCCGGGCGCTATCCTCCCGTCTCGATGCCGAGGGTTGCCAGAGCGTAAGGCGCCAGGTCGAGCTCGATCTCGTCTCCGGAAACGGGGAGCGAGCCGAGGCGCTGCCCGAGGAGATCCTCCACCCAGGCGGTGCGAACCCCTGCCTGGAAGGAGACACGGGCGCGCTGGGCCCGGCCCTCTGTCTCCTCCAGCCGCAACCGCACCATACCCGGTCCCAACCGGCGCAGGGAGAGGAGCCGCACCGATTCCGGCGTGATCCGGATAAAACCACGGGCCGGCCGGCGGTCGTCGCCCAGTGGATTCGGAGCGCGCATCTCCGCGAAGAGCGGCTGCTGGAGCGCGGCGGCGGCCCGGCGTGCCGCGATGCTATCCAGGCCCCCGCCCGGACGGAAGTGGATCGAGTAGGTGAAGGTGTCCAGGAGCTCCTGCCACAAAGCGCAGTCGGTATCGAGCAGGTTGTGGTAGAGCCAACCATAGAGGTGACTGCTCCCGGCGGTGAAGGGGAGCGTCTCGAGCCACTCGCCGGTGCGGATACGCCCGAACTGGAAGACGGGGGCGTCGGGCGAGGTGACGGTGATGCCGCCGGTCTCGCTGGCCAGATCAATCCACGACGGGCAGTAGAAGGCATCCTGCATCGCTCCCGGAAGGAGATCCTCCGCGGGTTGCACCCAGCCAATCGCCTGCTCGAAACGGAACTCGGCGTTCCCGCCGGCAAAGGGGAGGGCCACATAGCAGCACTCCTTCGCCGGCGTCTCCGGCTTATCCACCCGGATACGTAGATCGATTCGCGGAGCGTGCGCGTAGAGGATCACCTCGCGCGTCATCCGAATCGCCCCGCTCGGTCCCTCGATCACGCCGTGCGCGACCACGCTCTGCGCCACAGGTCCCCACAGGCCAATGCGCCAGCCCGCCGGGCGCTCCGGGATGGCGACCCGCGGCCACTCCCGGCCCATCCCCGCCTTTCCCGTGCCAAAGGCAACCGCTTCATACCGGTGATAGAGAAGCTCGCCGAAGCCGATGCCGCTCGCCTGATCCAGACGCTCTCGCCCGCTCCGCTTGTCGTAGATCGACGTCACGGCTCCAATCTCGGAGTCGATGCGGAGGCGCAGGTAGTCGTTCTCAAGCTCCAGGCGCGGCTCGCTGCTCCCGGAATCGGGAAGCGTGCCGAAGCGGGGGATCAGGCGCCGGTAGCCAAACGCGGGCACGGTGGGCGCGCGCAGGAGATAGCGCCGGTTGCCGATACGCTGGCAGGGGACTGCCTCGCCCGTCTCGGCATCGGTCAGGCCCGCGAGTTCCGGGCCGCCTCGCCCTAGATAAAGCTCCACCGGCTCGGAAAGCGGCACCGTGGCGGGGTTCCACACCAGGACGAACGGCTCTGTGCTGTGTACTGTCGCGCCCAGGCGCTGGCGCGCGGCGCGTTCCAGAAATGCGGCGCCCTGGCGTGCGGCCTCGGCATAGACCCGCTTGCACGCCCACGACTCGCGGTGGCGGTCATAGGCCGCGGCGCGGGTGGAAGCTTCTGGGTCGAGCGAGTTCTCCCATCCCCACGCGCTCAGACCGTAGGTGTGGTCGGAGTAGAGCTGCAGGTTGGCATGGACTTCTTCCACGCGTGCCGGCTCCCCCGGATCGGGCGATGGCTCGCGCTCGAACGCGGCATAGGCCTCGGCGGCCTCCAGAGTGCGCTGTGCCTGGCGATACTTCTTCAGTGGGCTCGGGGTTGGATTGGCGCGCATCACCCAGGGATCCGTCAGGACACCGCGCAGGACCGGGATGCTCTCGCCATACCGAGCTTCCATCTTCCGGAGGAAATCACACGGTGTCGTGAGCCGGATGGGCGGAGTCTCGCCCGTGGCGTTGATCCGCGCGATCAGATCGACGAGGCCCTCATCGGGCCCGCCGTTATCGTTCGCGTACTGAAGCATGACTTCATCGAACGGATAGCCGTCGTTTTCCAGGCGCGTCACAAGCTGGGCAAACCGCTCGCGGGCAGTCGGCACGCCTTCGCGCCTGCCTCGCGCCAGCTCCTCGCGATAGGGCGGGATCAGGTGGATAGAGGCCAGGCCATACACGGCGCGGATCGCGGTCAGTTCCTGCGGGCGCACCTGCCGGTCCTGCCCCAGATTCCAGACGAGGACCCGGGCGCCATCCTTGCTCTCGAGATAGAAGAGATACGGCAGATCGGCCCACGGTAGGTGCACCTGGAAGCCGCCCACCCCGGCAATTAGGTAGCGGATGCCAAACCCTTGCAGGAGGGTGGGTAGCCGGCCTGCGTAGCCTCCGATGTCGTCGATGGTGGCCGCTTCGAGCGGAAAGCCCTCCTGGCGCGCCAGCTCCGCGGCGTATCCGATGCAGCGGATCAACTCCTCGGCGCATGCCAGCTCCGTGAGCGGCTGAGTCAGGCAGGCCTGGAGCTCCACCCAGCCGGCGCGCAGGGCGTGCAGCAACCGCTCGCGGTGCGCGCGTGGCTGGCAGCGTAGGTACTCCTGCACCAGAAGCGCCGACTCGCACGTCCAGCGGAACTGGCGGTCCTCGGGAAGGTCCGCGTTGCCCTGGCAGAGAACGAGGGCCCGATCCAGATGTGCGAGGTGCTGCTCCAGCACTTCGCCCGGCAGATCGGTGTAGCCGATATCCATGTGCGTGTGGTGGATGAGGTGAACCGCGCTCAATTTCATGCGAGAGGAGTTCCCGCGCGGATTTCGAATCTCCTTCCCCACAGTCTGAGATTCCGGGAAAGGAATCCGAAGCCTCGGAGGCAGCGCGCAAGCCGGCGCGCGACGATAGATCACCGCGCTATTTGCAAGCGAAGCCCTGCTGGGCTGGATTGGGGATACTCCCGGATCTCTCAAAACGGCGGTGGCTGGGAGGAGAAGCCCGAAGGGGCTTTGCCAGAAAGTAGCGCGGAGCCTCGGCTCCGCGCGTGCGGGCGGCCATCTCCTTTTTCGGAATCCCAGAGCCACGGCAGTCGCAATCTCGTCGAGAGGGGAACGCCATGATCGACCTGTTTCGCTCTGAGGATGATCACCGGATCGGCCAGATCAGCGAGGAAGCCCTCGAGTTTCTTATCGCTCACCTGGAGGAGGAAGACAGCGAGGACACGGATTACTACATCGACCGCGACACCCTGGAGTTCTTGAGGGACCAGAACCCGCCCCAGGGGCTGGTCGATATCCTAGAAAGCGCCTTGGATGGTCGCGACGGGATCGAGGTCTATTACCAGGCGCAGGAAGTGCCCTGAATGCGGGGCGAGGCTACTCTTCGCCCGTGTCTGGTAGAGCCGCTCTGGATGCCGTGCGCCGCTGAGATAGCCATTCGGGGATGGATTCGGCCACCGCGTCCAGATCGAACGGCTTGGTGATGTAGGCATCGGCGCCGCTGGCCAAGACGGCATGCACCGTCTCGGGGGTGTCGTAGGCGGTCATGACGACGATCACCACCGGGTGGTGCTCCTCGCGAACGCGCCTGAGAAGATCGAGCCCCGGGAGCGCGGGCATGCGCAGGTCAAGGAAGAGGAGATCGAAGCTGTTTCGCCGGATGCGGTCCAGTGCCTGGACTCCATCATGCACCGCCTCTGCAAGATACCCATCGCGAGTCAGCCGAGCCACCAGGATACGGCATAGGTTCTGCTCATCGTCTGCCACCAGAATCCGCACCGGGTCACCCACCCGTCTCTCTTCCCCTCTCTTGCCCTCGCACCGGGGCGAGCCTCCCGGTGGCTCCGTGATCTCTCACTGCGCGTTCTCTCGGAACGCGAGCGGGCATCCGACCGGCCTGCGAATTAGAAACCGCAAGATCGGTGCCATCGCTCTTGGGATCTGGAGATTGACGCCCCACCCCACGGAGGGTATAATGGGGCCACCATGAACAGTAAGTCGTATCTAGGGGATTCGTGGAGAGAAGGGTTCCGCCGCGTCCTTTGGATCGCGGGCATGGCGCTGGTGCTCGGGGCCGTGTTCTTCGGATCCGAGTTGATTCGCCTGTACACCGACTGGCTGTGGTTCCTGGATGTGGGCTATCGCGACGTGTTCGTGAAGACCACCGTGATCAAGGTCGGGCTCATGGTCGCCGCAGCCCTGCTCTTTTTCGCGCTGATCTACGCGAACCTTCTGGTGGCCGAGCGTCTCACCCCGCGCCCGGCGCTCTATCTGGATGACCAACGCCAGTTTCGGTTGACGCTCACACCGTTCGGCCGGCAGGGACTTTCCATCATCCTCTTGATCGTTGCGGCTGCTATCAGCCTCACCGTCGGCCTGGCAGCGGCGAAGGGGTGGTATGACTACCTCTTCTTCCGCAACCCGGTGCCGTTCAATCAGGCGGATCCAATCTTCCACCGCGACGTCGGCTTCTACGTCTTCCAGCTTCCCTTTGTGCGTTTTGTCTATCGCTGGCTCATGGTGGGGCTGGGCCTCAGCCTCTTCGCCGTCGCGGGGCTCTACTGGTTCGATAAGGGACTGGATTTCGTCAATGGCTACGTGCGAATTGCCACGCACGCGCGCGTTCATCTCTCGGCGCTGCTGGCCGCGATCCTCCTGACCAAGGCCTGGGGCTATTGGCTGGCACGCTATGAGCTGCTGTTTACTCCCCACCGGCTTTTCTTCGGCGCTGGCTTCGTGGATGTGCATATCCGCCTGGTGGTGCTCAACGTCCTGGTCGTGCTGGCTGTAGTGGCCGGCCTGGTGATGCTGGCCAATATCCGCTTGCGTGGCGTGCGTCTCCCAATGATAATCGTGGGGGCGTGGATCGCCGTCTCGTTCGTGGGCGGCATCGTCCTGCCAAGCGTGGTGCAGAAGGTGCGCGTCACGCCGAACGAGCTGAGCGCCGAAGAGAAGTTCATCAGCAACAGCATCGAGGCGACGCGCAATGCCTTTGGACTCTCCAAGATCCAGCGGCGCAGCTTCCCCGCGGCCGGCGCCCTGAAGATGGCGGATATCCGCGACAACCACGAGACGATGCGCAGCATCCGCCTGTGGGACTACGAGCCGCTTCTCGATGCCTACCGTCAGATTCAGACGATCCGTGCCTACTACACCTTCCGTGGCGCCGATGTGGATCGGTATCAGTTTCCAGATGGCGTGCGCCAGGTGGCTATCTCGGTGCGCGAGCTGGACGTGAAGCGGTTGGGGGGCGCGGAGAGCAGCTGGATCAACCGGCACCTCATCTATACGCACGGCTACGGCCTCTGCATGAGCCCCGTCGACCGCGTGGCCGAGGGCGGCCTGCCGGAGCTCATTATTAAGGATTTCCCGCCCCAGGCGCCTGAAGCCCTCCAGCTGACGCGGCCGCAGGTCTACTTCGGAGAGTTGACCAACGATTACGCCATCGTCAACACGACCGAGGAGGAGTTTGACTACCCGTCCGGCGATGAGAACATGACCACGCGCTACGAGTCCGACCGTGGCGTCCGGATCGCCGGGCTCTTCCGGCGCCTCATGTTCGCCCTGCGCTTCGGCGATCAGAACATCCTGCTCAGCACCCATCTGAACGCTGATAGTCGGATCCTGTACAGCCGCAATATTCAGGAGCGTGCTCGGCGCATCGCGCCCTTCCTGCGGCTGGATAGCGACCCGTATCCAGTCATCCACCAGGGCCGCATCGTCTGGATCATCGATGCCTACACCACCAGCCCGTGGTATCCTTACTCCCAGCGCATCCAGCCCGACCCGCCGCGGTGGGATACGGTGCTCAACTACATGCGCAACTCGGTGAAGATCACCGTCGATGCCTACGATGGCACCGTCACGCTCTACGTGGCCGACGAGAGCGATCCGATCATCACCAGCCTGCAGAAGGCATTCCCCGGATTGTTCCGGCCGCTGAGCGAGATGCCCGAGGCGTTGCACGCGCACCTGCGCTATCCGAAGGATCTCTTTAACTTCCAGGCGTCGATCTACGCCGGCTACCACATGACTGACCCGCGCGTCTTCTATAACCGGGAGGATATGTGGCAGGTGCCGCGGTTGCAGCGCGATACGACCGATGACCTGGGCCTGCCCATCAAGAGCCCTCCCATGGCGCCGTACTACATGGTCATGAGGCTCCCGGATGGCGATGGGGCCGAGTACATCCTGATGCTGCCGTTCACGCCGACCGGTGACAAGCAGAACATGATCTCGTGGATGGCGGCACGGTGCGATCCCGAGCATCTCGGCGAGCTGGTGGTGTATAACTTCCCCAAGCAGAAGCTGGTCTATGGTCCCGCGCAGATCGACGCGTTGATCGACCAGCACCCGCGGATCTCCGAAAAACTGACGCTGTGGAGCCAGAGCGGCTCGGAGGTCATCCGCGCGCCCGTTATGGTCATTCCGATCGAGGACTCGATCCTCTACGTGGAGCCGCTCTACCTGCGCGCGAGGAATAGCCGCATCCCGGAGCTGAAGCAAGTGATCGTGGCCTACGGGAGCCAGGTGGAGATGACCGATACCCTGGAGGAGAGCCTCCGGCGGATCTTCGGGGGCGATTCCACGCCCAGCGTCGCGGCCGCCGCAAGCACACCTCCTGCGAGCCGGCCAACGCCCGCTGCGTCGCCGGCGCCCGCGGGCCGGCCTGTGGACACGCCCTCGCCGGGCATCTCCGAAGAGATGCGGCGCTTGATCGATGCTGCCTCGGCGCAATTCGAGCGCGCCCAGGATGCCATGCGCAAGGGCGATTGGACCACCTATGGCAATGAGATGAAGCAGCTCCAGCAATCGCTTGAGCGGCTGCGCCAGGTCTCCTCGCAGTAGTTCTCTGGGGTCGGGGGTGGGAAAAGGCCCGCCCCCGACCCACCTGCCGGCCACTGCCGGTGACGGCTCCCGCGACCCCCTGTTTCATGAAGTGTGCTCGGCACACTCTCTTTTCGCCCCCTCGCTGATCCGGCGCGTATCGCACCTCTTCCCTGGCGTCTCACACGGGCGCTGAGGCCCTTCGTGATGCCCAACAGGGGCACCCCCACTCTGTTTGACCCCTCACCCCACCGGGAAATCTGCGCGGTAGCGAATGCGGCAGTGAGGGGGGCAGATGATACGCAGGTGCATGGGGATGTGCTTGGTGTGGGTGGTGGGGCTCTTGGTCGCCGGCCTCGTGCCGACCGAGGCCACCGAGCTGCGCCGCGGAAACGTGGTCACCATCGGGCCCGGGCAGGTGGTGGATGATGATCTGGTCATAGCCGCCCAGCGAGTGGTGGTGGAAGGCACGGTCCGCGGCGACCTGATCGTGACGGCGAACAGTTTGCGCGTGCCAGGGCGCGTCACCGGCAATCTGCTTGGGCTAACCCAGTCGCTGGAGGTGCCGGGTACGGTGGATGGCAGCCTGCGTGCCGCGACCCAGATCGCCACGATCGCCGGCCAGGTGGGGCGCAATCTATCGATCGCAGCGCAGAACACCACGATCGCTCGCGGCGCCCGCATCAACCGAGACGCGCATATTGCTGCCCAGAGCGTGGAGCTGAACGGCGCGGTGGGCAGGCAAGCCGGGCTGGCCGCGCAATCCGCCAGCATCGGGGGCACCGTGGGGCAGCACCTCCGTTTTGACGGCAACAACCTGACGATTGACCCTGCGGCGCGTATTGGGGGCGACCTCTTGGTGCGCTCGCCGCGACAGGCAGAGATAGCGCCGGGGGCGACTATCGCCGGGCAGGTGCGCCGTCTGCCGGTCGAGCCCAGGCGCGAACGAAGGCCGACCCCGGGGCCCGGTATTGGACTCCTGTGGTTCAACCTGCTTCTGGCAGTGGCACTCTTCATTGTCGGATCGATTGGTCTGGCACTCGCGCCGCGCTTCCTGCGCACGGCCGCAGATCAACTGCGGGAAAAGCCGGGGTGGAGCATCCTGTGGGGCATCCTGCTCTTCATCGTTGTTCCCATCGCGGCGCTGGTGGTGGGCTTCACCATCGTGGGAATTCCGCTCAGCCTCCTGGCATGGGCGCTGTGGGGGTTCGCGGTGCTGTTCGCCGCCATCCCGGTCGCGCTTTTCCTGGGGCGCGAGTTCACCGGGTGGCTCCGCCGCGGGGCGCCGCTCTCTCCCTACGCCAACCTGGCCATCGGCCTGGCGCTGATCGCCCTCGTCGCCGCGATTCCCGTCGTGTGGCTATTCGTGTGGCTAGCGGTTGTCTTCTTCGGGGTGGGGATGTTCGCCCTCGCTGTGTATGACCTAATGGAGCAACGCCGGGGAGCAGCGCCCGCCTGAGTGCCTCAGACAGATCTGGCGTGTCCCGGGTGCTCCTCGAGAGGATGGTGGCGGCCCTGCCCGGCAGGGCCGCCGCGTGCTCTGCAAGAAAGAGTGACATGCCCTGGAAGCGCAGGAGGGAGGCATCCCCCAACCGCGAATAGAGTGGCATGCAAGCCGATCCGACGCGCTCATACTCGGGTCCACACCCGCAGCAGACGCCCCCGGCGGTGGCGGAGAAGGCTTCACGTCTCCGCGGTCGCGCCGTGCTCCTCGGCCTCGCGCTGATCCCGCCGAACTTCTATTGGATCGTCAATCTGGAGGTCAACCGCTACTCCTTCGCCACCTACGCGGCGCCCTTTTACAACGTCATCTTCACGCTCTTCCTCCTCACGCTCCTGAATCAGGTGGTGCGCCGCTGGCGACCGGCGCTCGCGCTCAACCGGGCGGAGTTGCTCACCATCTACGCGATGCTCTCCATCGCCTCGGCGCTCAACTCGCACAACTGCATGCAGATTCTTCTCGGGATCATGGGGCACGGCTTCTACTTCGCCACTCCCGAGAACGCCTGGGAGGATCTCTTCCTGCCGCATCTGCCCTCCTGGCTTACGGTCTCCGACCGTGCCGTGCTCGAGGGCTACTACTCCGGGCATAGTTCCTTCTATCAGCCGGAGGTGCTTCGGGCGTGGGCCGTGCCGATCGTGTGCTGGACCGGCTTCGGGGTGGTGCTGCTCGGCACGATGCTGTGCATCAACGTCCTCTTCCGCAGACAGTGGGTCGAGGCGGAGCGCCTTACCTATCCGATCGTGCAGCTTCCTCTGGAGATGACGGCCGAGGAAGGCGGCTTCTGGCGCAACCGGTTGATGTGGATCGGCTTTGCGGTTGCTTTCGGGGTGACGCTCCTCAACGGCTTCGCCTATCTTTTCCCATCGATTCCGTCGGTTCCGATCAAGCGTCAGAACATCGGGCACCTCTTCACCCAGCGCCCGTGGAGCGCCATCGGCGCCGTGAACATCTCCTTCTATTTCTTTGCCATTGGCCTTACCTTCCTGATGCCGCTGGACATCTCTTTCTCCTGCTGGTTCTTCTACTGGTTCCACAAGATGCAGCTTGTCCTGGGCAGCGCCACCGGCTGGAGCTACCAGGCACGGCCCGGCGGCGGTTTCGACTCCGTCTTCCCGTATGCCAACTCGCAAGCGTTTGGGGCCTATATGGCGGTCTTCCTGATGGGCGTATGGGGCGCCCGGCACCACTTTGCTCGGGTCTGGCGGACCGCACGCGGCCTCCCTGGGGGGCTCGACGATTCGGCGGAGCCCCTCCGCTATCGTGCCGCGCTCATCGGGGTGGCCGTCGGCGGGCTGGCGCTGATTGGCTTCGGGATTGCTGCCGGGCTCACATGGTGGGTGGCCATCGTCTACTTTGCTGTCTACTTCGCGCTCGCGGTGCTGGTCTGCCGCATCCGTGCCGAGGTGGGGCTTCCCGTCCACGATATGCACGTGATGGGCCCGCACAGCATTTTGATCACGACGTGCGGCACTCAGGCCCTGGGGGCACGCAACCTGACCATCTTCTCGCTTTTCTACTGGTTCAACCGCACCTATGCCTCGCACCCCATGCCGCATCAGATGGAGGCGTTCAAGCTGGCGGAACGCACAGGCGCCTCTGGCCGGCGCATGGCGATGGCGTTGATGGCCGCGGCAGCTATCGCCCTGCCATGTGCCTTCTGGCTGCTGCTCGATAATGCGTATCGCAACGGATGCGCCACGGGCCGCGTGGAAGTGTGGGGCACCGGCTTCGGCAGGGAGGTGTATAACCGGCTGCAATCGTGGACGAAGAACCCGATGCCGGTCAACTACACCTCGATGGGGTTCATTGGCGCCGGGTTTGGCTTTGCGATGCTGCTGGGGATCGCGCGCCTGCGCTTCTCGTGGTTTCCGTTCCACCCGCTCGCCTATGCGGTGGCCAACTCCTGGGGGATCGCGCAGCTCTGGCTGCCGATGTTGATTGGCTCCACCGCGAAGCTGGCTATTCTCCGCTTTGGCGGCCTGAAGAGTTACCGGGCGGCCATCCCCTTCTTCCTGGGGCTCATCCTCGGGGAGATCGTGGCCGGCTCTTTCTGGAGTCTCTTAGGGGTGTGCGCGGGCTTCCGCACCTACGACTTCTGGCCTTAAGTGGAATGCGCGTGGGGTGGATGCCGACGTGAAAACAGGTGCCTGGTGGCGCACGTCGAACAGGGAGCAAACGATGACGACTCGGGAGTTGGAGGTGGCGTTGCTCCGGCGCGGGTGCCGGGCGCTGCCAGAATACGCATGCCCTGCCGATCGTTGATCCTCGCCATGCGATACCTGACCGCTCTGCTGCTGATACCGGCAACGTTGCTCTTCGCCCGCCTCACGCGCGCGGAACCCCTGGTCACGCCTGGGTACGCGGTGAACTACTACCTCTCCGAGATCGATGGCTCTTACCAGCCCTACGGAGTCTATATTCCCGATCCGTACCGGCCCGATGAGCCCCACCCGGTGGTCCTGCACCTCCACGGCTTCGGCGGCCGCCTGGGCGGGTTCAGTCGGTGGCAGAGAGAGTGGGCCGATTCCAACGGCTGGATCCTCGCTTACCCCGATGGCCGGGGCAGCAACAACTATGACGGCATCGGCGAGGATGACCTCTTCCGCGTGCTCGATGACCTCAAGGCGCGGTATCACGTGGATGAGGATCGGATCTATCTGACAGGCGGGTCGCTGGGAGGCCCCGGCTCCTTCCGCATGCCGCTTCGCTACCCGCACATCTTCACCGCTGGCGCACCGATCGCCGGCTGGACCGACTACCGCGAGTTTTATCCCCACTTCTACGAGCAGGCCGAGGGACCGAAGCTCCCGGAGTACGTGGATCCTTCACGCCGGCCGATCCTGGAGACGGCTTCTTCCCTCTGGCAGGTGGAGAATGGCCGCTACAACTGGCTCCTCATCGGCTACGGCACTTGGGACTATGTCAACCCGCCTTCCAACGCCGAGCAGGTGGTGCAGCGCGCCCGAGAGTTCGGCTTCCAGGGAGTCACCGCGCGGGGGGATTGGGGCGGGCACGGCGCCGGCTATGATACGGAGGAGATCTACAACTGGTTCCTTGGCAAAGCCCGCGTCCGCAAGCCGGAGAACCCCACCTATGTGACCAACACCGTCAAGTATAACCGGGGGCACTGGCTCCGGATTGACCGCCTGCGGGTGCTCAACCAGTGGGCGCGGCTGTCGGCCAGGGCCCGGAGGCAGGTGATCCAGGTTGAGGCGAGCAACGTCGCCCGCTACACGCTCCTGGATGAGGGGAACCCGGTCGATTTCACCAAGAACGTGACCGTCTACACCAACGGACTCCTCTCGTATCAGGGCGTGCCCAACGGACCGCTCACTCTCGAGGCGCGCACCGACGAGCGCCACCGCGTGGTTGGGTGGGGCACGCCACAGCCGCCGCTCCGGCACGGCCCGGCAAAACGCCACGGCCTGCAGGGGCCGATCGCCGACGCCTTCCTCTCGCGGTTTGTCGTCGTATACGGAACGACCGGCACACGGGCCGAGACGCGCCGCAACTATGAGGATGCCCTCCGCTTTTGCGCCGAGTGGAACAACTGGATGACTCTGCACTGGGGCTGGGAGAAGCCGCCCAAGGAGCGAATGCGCAACTGGTGGGAGGCACCCTACCCCATGCGACCAGGAGCGTACACCCCGGAGAACCAGCCCCTCCTGCGCCCGATCCGGGATACAGAGCTGACCGACGAGCAGATCGCCAGCGCCAACCTCCTCCTCTTTGGCGACTTGAAGTCGCACGCGACGATCGCCCGGATTGCCGGGGAGCTGCCGCTCACCCTCACCAGGAGCGGCGTGATCGCCGGCAACCGGACGTATGCCGGGCCGAGCATCAACTACGTCTTCGTGGCGCCCAACCCTTTGAACCCCAATCGCTACGTCGTCGTGAGCCGAGGCTACCTCTCCAGCCGGATTGATCCCTACTCCAGCTCGCCCTCCACCGTTGGGAAGGATCTGGAAGCGCTCCCCTTCTTCTGGCCAGACTACGTCATTTGGGACGGGAACCGCAAGCCGGCGCCCACGGTGCAGTCGCCTTTCGTCTACCTGCCAGAGACCTATTTGGAGGCCGGCTACTTTGATGACGGATGGGCGCTGGACGCCAACCCGCCGGGCACAACCGCCTTCATCGATGGTGACGGCCAAGAGGGTGTCTACGCCAGTCCAGTGGAGATCGCCCTGGTGGCCGAGGATCAGACCGGCGGCTTCGGGGTCGCGCGCACAGAGTACCGCCTGAATGGCGGGCCTTGGGATGAATACACCGGCCCGATCCTGGTAGAGTCGCCCGGCAATCACGTCCTCCAGTTTCGATCGGTGGATCGCTGCGGGCGCTTCCTGTATGAGGTGAACGATGGCCATAGCCGCGGCTACGACGCCCCTGGCAACGTGGAGGCGGTGAGAAGCGTCTCGTTCCGGGTGACCGCCAAAAGGAGCGCGAGCCGGTAGGGGCTGTCTGCCACACCGGATCCAGGGCGAATGCGGAAGGTTCGTCTTTCTGCCAAACATTCGTAACGCCTGCGTCTATGCAGGCCCTCGGCGCCCGCGCCTTCCCAATCCATGTCCGTCCTCTTCATCAGTGGGTTCGATGCCGGGGCGAGGCCTGCGCGAGCCTCGACTCGCCATGTGATTAGGCAAGAGGCGCTGTTGACAGTAAAAGGGACCCGGTGGTATACTCACAATCGTGAGCGAGCCGGTTCTCCCCAAGAGGGTCGTTTTTGTTTGCGCCGCGTATCTCCCTCGGATTACAGGGGTAGCGACGGCGATCAACGCATGGGCGCGCCAGCTTCTCCCACTGGGAGTGCGAGTGACGGTCGTTGCGCCGGAGCACACCCCACACACCTTCTACCCCCTGCACTCCGGTCCAGGTGAGCTCGACATTGTTCGCCTGCCGGGACAGCCGGCCCCCTTCGTCCTGGGCATCCAGCGAGCGCGCACGCGTGGTGTTGCATGGGACGAGCTGTTGGCCAGCCTGCAGGGCGAAAACGCGATCATCCATGGGCAGGATGTTCACTCCGCCGGGGAGATTGCCACCCAGATTGGCCGGCGCTGCCGCCTGCCGGTGATGCTTCACGCCCATTATCCCCTCTTGGACAGCGATCCTGCGGACTGGCTCACTTTCTCGCCAGGCATGCTCGGGCGCAAAGCAGTGAATGCCGTCATCAGCGGTATCCTGGCGCACAAAGCGCGCGCCACGTGCCGGCGAGCGAATCTGATCGCCGCGGTCAGTCCCTACGTCCAGGAGATGCTCGCGAAGTGCGGCATCAGCAACACCGTGGTGTTGCCCTGCGGGGTGGATCTGCCCGCCGACCTCCCCGCCGTCGATATCCGCAGGCGGCATGGCATCCCGCAGGACAGTCCTATCTTCCTCTACACGGGGCGTATGGACCCCGACAAGCGGATTGGCGACCTGCTTGAGGTGGCGGCGATCCTACGCCAGCGGGAGCCACGCGCGCGCCTCCTCCTGGTTGGGGGGGGGCACTATCTCGAGCGGTATATCCGGCGCGCGGAGGCGCTGCGTCTTGGTGATACGGTGGTCTTCGCCGGCTGGGCCTCCTATCAGGACATCTGGGCCTACTATGCTCAGGCAGATCTTTTCCTCCTGGCCAATGCCCATGAGGCGCTTGGGTTGGTGACGCTCGAGGCGCAGGCGATGGGGCTGCCGGTCGTTGGCTATCGTGGCGGCGGACTCGCTCTTTCTGTGGCCGATGGCAAAACGGGGCTCCTTACCGACCCTACCCCGCAGGCACTGGCCGAAGCGGCGCTCGCGCTCCACTGGAATCCGGAGCGGCGAAAGGCCATGTCTGCCGCGGCACGCGCCCACGCCGCACGCTATTCCAGCGAGCAGCTCTTCCCCTCCCTGCTTGAGGCCTACGCCCGGCTCTCTCGTGGCGCTGCCTGAATCTCGATCCGACAGTGTCAGCGGGATAGCGCGCGCATCTCGCTCGTTTCCATTCAGCACGCCTAGGGAACGCCCGCTCGCATGCCGAATTTGTACCCCGGCACCAGGAGCCAGCGCGATTGCGCCGCCAACCGATTCCCGGAAGGAGTGGAACCGATGCGCGTGTTGATCTGCACCGATCTGGAAGGCATCAGCGGGGTCTGCGTCTGGGAACAGACCCGCGAGATGACCTCGGAACTATATCAGGATGCCCGTCGCCTGCTGATGGGCGACGTGGCCGCGGCAATCGAGGGGTGCCGCGAAGGAGGCGCCGAGGAGATCGTCGTTGCGGACGGGCACGGCGGCGGGTTCAATTTCATTCCAGAGATGATGCACCCTGGAGCGCGCTACTACACCGGGCGGGCTCGGCCGCGCATGAGCGAGTACATCTCCCGGTTCGAGGGCTTCGACGCCGCGATCCTCCTGGGCTACCACGCCATGGCCGGAACGCCCGACGGGATGCTCCGGCACACCCAGAGCTCGCGCGCCGGCAACCGGTATTGGTACAACGGGCGCGAAAGTGGCGAGATCGCCCAGTCGGCCCTGGTTTACGGTAGCGTCGGGATCCCCGTCGTGATGGTCTCAGGCGATACAGCAGCGTGCCGCGAGGCGCGCGAGTTCCTCGGCGAAGCGGTGGTCACCGTGGCGGTGAAGGAAGGCTTGGGCGAGCAGTGTGGCGTGCTGGTGCCGCCCCTCGCCGCGCACACCCTCCTGCGCGAAGGCGCGCGCGAGGCGATGGCGCGCGTCGAGCAGTGCCGTCCCTTCGTCATGGAGACCCCTATCCAGGGCTGCCTCCGCTTCCCCGACAAGAGCACCGCGGATGGTTTCCAGCCCAGGCGATCCACGCGTGTGGATGACTATACCTTCGAAGCCGTCTTCGAGGATGCGCGTTTCATCCACGAGTTCTGATAGCCACCGTCCCTTCTTCCGCGCGCCTGCCCATCACACGGCGATGGGACGGGCAATTGTTCAGCTGGCCAGGGCTGGCCATCCGATTGGTCGTGGGGTGCGCCTGCGAGCCGCTCCAATAGGCTGGAAAAGCCGGCCCTGGCTGGCCGCTGCATCCTCGCGGACGCGGAAGCGTCTCCTCCGGGCGATGAGAAACCCGGTTTTTCCGTTGACTCCACCCCCCCCTTTGTGCTACAATGTCTGTATGAGTAAGGCGGTAGTCGCAGTCGTCGGGCGGCCCAACGTGGGCAAATCGACCCTGTTCAACCGGGTGGTGGGGCGGCGTGAGGCCGTAGTGGAGAACATACCGGGCGTCACGCGTGACCGCCTCTATGGGATCGCGGAGTGGAATGGCCGCGAGTTCACCATCGTGGATACCGGCGGCCTCGTCCTGGATGAGAGCGATCCGATGGCGGCGCGCATCCGCGCCCAGGCGGAGCTTGCCATCGAGGAAGCCGATGTCATTGTGATGGTGGTCGATGGCACCGATGGGCTGACACCACTCGATGAGGATGTGGCGAAGAGCCTGCGTCCGGCGAACAAGCCGGTGCTGGTCGCTGTCAACAAGACGGAGGGGAAGAAGGGTAAGGCAGGCGTTCCCGACTTCTATGCCCTTGGGATCGGCGAACTCTTCCCCATCTCGGCCACTCAGGGGGATGGCGTGGCCGACCTCCTTGACGAGGTGGTGGCCAGGCTTCCACCGCCGGAGCAGGCGGAGGAGTTTCCCGAGGATGTGTTGCGCGTTGCCCTCATCGGCCGGCCCAACGTGGGCAAGTCGTCGATGCTGAACGCGATCCTCGGCGAAGAGCGCGTCATCGTCAGCAACGTACCTGGGACGACCCGCGACGCGGTAGATACCTATTTCGAACGCGGGGGCCAGAAGTATGTGCTGGTGGACACCGCCGGGATCCGCCGCCCCGGAAAGGTGCAGGGCTCGATCGAGTACTACTGCGTGCTCCGCGCCAGCCGGGCTATCGAGAGCTGTGACGTCGCGATAGTCGTCATCAATGGCGAAGAGGGCCTGGTCGATGGCGATAAGCGCGTGGCCGGCATGGCCCATGAGGAAGGCCGGGCGTGCGTCATCGCGGTCAATAAGTGGGACCTGATGCGCAAGGGCCACGCCAAGTGGACCGAGCAACTCGGCCGGCGCATCCGGCGGGAGTTCACCGAGCACGTTCGCGCGGAGATGCCCTTCCTCGACTATGCGCCCATCGTCTTCGTCTCCGCCCTTATGGGCGAGAATATCGATGACCTGCTCGACACGGTGAACGATGTTGCCGAGTCGCATGCCCGGCGGGTGCCTACGGGGGAGCTGAACCGGGTGATCCAGGATGCGGTGGACGCCAATCCCCGCACAGAGAAGGGGCGCACGCTGCGTATCTACTACGCCACGATGAGTGAGGTCAGCCCGCCCACGATCATCCTCTTCGTCAACGACCCGGAGCTGATGCACTTCTCTTACGAGCGGTATCTCATCAACCGGCTGCGCCAGGTATTCGGCTACGAGGGCACGCCGATCCGCCTCATCACGCGCCGCCGCACGAAGGAGATGGCCCGCCAGACCGGCTAAGGAGGCAGCGATGGCTGATACCCAAGCGACTGGAGCGCATACTCCCCCGGTGATACTGGCGCGAAACGCCATCATCGCCTATGTCACCGAAGGGCGCGTTCTTGATGTTCCGGCCGATCTGCCGCTTCTGCTTCAGCAGCCATCGGGGTGCTTCGTCTCGCTGAAGAAGCACGGCGCCCTGCGGGGCTGTATCGGCACCATCACGCCGGTCCATCCCAGTCTGGCGGAGGAGATCATCCACAACGGGATCGCCGCGTGTCGTGACCCGCGCTTTCCCCACCCCGTCTCGCGCGACGAGCTGGGCGACCTGGTGATCACCGTGGATGTGCTCGAGCCGCCCGAGCCTGTGGCCGGGCTGGCAGATTTTGATCCGAAGCGCTACGGCATGATCTTGCGCGCGGGCAGCCGGCGGGGCCTTCTGCTACCGGATCTGGAGGGGGTCGAGACGCCCGAGGAGCAGTACGAGATCGTCTGTCGGAAGGCAGGCATCTTTCCTGGCGAAGCAGTAGAGTTCTCCCGCTTCAAGTCGACGAGGTATCACTGAGATCGGCCTCGACGGGCCAGGTGCCCATTCGCCCGCCGGGGAACGTGCCGTCTGAGAGGAGAGCGCGATGCGCACAATGCTGGATAAAGTCCTGGACCTGGCGTTCGGCGCAGCGGATATGACGCGCGAGCGAGCGCAGGCGATTGTGGATGAGCTGATCAGACGTGGCGAGGCGACACGCGAGCAGGGCAACACGATGGTGGAGGATCTGCTGCGCCGAGGGCAGCAACAGCGCGAGGAGTTGCGGGCCCTCATTCGCCGTGAGGTGAGCGATACCATGTCGCACATGAACATGGCCACGCGCGACGATACCGCCCGCCTGGAACGCCGCATTCAGGAACTGGAGACGCTCGTGGAAGACCTGCGTGGCGCCGCGCCCGCCGGTTCGGCGGAGGCAACCGCCGTAGCCTCTCCTGAGATCGCTCCGGCAGCCGAGACCACCGAGTGAGACGGCGGATCATTCTGGCATCGGCGTCGCCGCGCCGGCGCGAGCTTCTCTCGCAGGTTGGCATCCCGTTCGAGGTGATCCCGGCGGATGTGCCCGAGCAGGGCCGGCCGGAGACAGATCCTTGCGAGCTGGCGCGCACGCTGGCCCTCGAAAAGGCTCAAGCCACGGCCGCCCGCATTGACGATGGCCTCGTCCTGGGCGCCGATACCATCGTCGTCCTCGATTCGCGCATCCTTGGCAAGCCCGCCGATGCCGAGGATGCGCGAGCGATGCTCCGCGCGCTTTCCGGATGCACGCATCAGGTGATCACCGGCGTCGTCCTCATCGACCGGCAACACGGCGAAACGGTCGCCACCGACGTCGCGCACGCGGTCACCGACGTCACCTTTCTCCCCTGGAGCGACGAGGCGATTGGCGCCTACGTGGCCACGGGCGAGCCCCTCGATAAGGCGGGCGCCTACGCGATCCAAGGCTATGCCGCCGTCCTCATCGAAGGCATCTGCGGCTGCTACTTCAATGTGGTCGGCCTGCCCCTGGCGGTTGTCGCTCGCATGCTCCGCGCCCGGGGCGTGCCTGTCAACCCGGCGCCGCTTGCCTAGCGCATGGAGTGCATCGATACCTGACTGCCGCATCGGCCACGCGGGCAGAGCCCGAGGCCCGCACGCGCTCTTGGAGCACGGCAGCAGCGGGCATCGGCCAGAACGGAAGGAGTGCGATGACAACGGATACGGCACTGCGCTGGCTGGGCGGAGTGCCCCTCTTCGACCCGAGCCAGGGCTCCACCGTGATCGCGTCTCCCGGGCAGGGACCAGGCTGGTGGGTTGGAGCCCCCAGCGCGCTCTACGACCGGGAGTCTGGACTCACCTACCTCTATTACCGGGTGCGCAAGCCCCGCGCGCTTGGCCGCGGTGGCGAGTGTCGCATCGCCGCGAGCCGCGACGGCCTGAACTTCGAAACGGTTTGGAGCGCCAAGAAGGATGCGTTTGGATCGCCTTCCATCGAGCGTGGTTGTCTGGTGAAGACGCCCGAAGGCCGGTGGCGGCTCTATCTCTCCTTCGTTGACCCCGCGGATGATCGGTGGCGGATCGACCTGTTGGAGGCGGATACGCCGGAGGCGTTGGACCCAGGAGAGCGCCGGAAGATCCTCACCGCGGCGGATATTGGCGGCGAGGGCGTGAAGGATCCGGTCGTCTACCTCCTCGGCGGGCTCTACTGGATGGTCGTGAGCTACGCTCCCGGCCGGCCGGACGCGACGGCCGCGGAGAAGGCACAGATGCATGCCACCGCCGATGTCTACAACACGGGCATCGTGAAGTCGCACACCGGGCTGGCCCTCAGCCCCGATGGTGTCCACTTCCGTTGGGAAGGCGACCTCCTCTCCCCGCCTGATACGGGCTGGGATCGCTACTGCACCCGGATCAGCACGTTGCTCTATACGCCGCCGGTCTGGACCGCCCTCTATGACGGGAGCGGCTCGGTGGAGGAGAATTACGAAGAGCGCGCTGGCGTCGCGGTCAGCCTGGATGGCCGCCATTTCGAGCGGCTGACCCTCAATGGGCCGGCGTTGATCTCGCCCCACGCCTCCGGAAGCGTGCGTTATGTCGAGGCGCTCCGGTTGGATACGGAGATCCGCTACTACTACGAGTTCGCCCTCCCGGATGGCTCACACGAGCTGCGCTGCAGCCGGGTGCCCTTTCCCGGATAGGCGCCACTGCCTGCATTCTCCTGTCAGGTATGGGGCCCCCGCGCTTGACAGGCGCTCGCTTGCCCGGCTATACTGCTACCATGAAGAGAATCGGAGTTTTGACCAGCGGGGGCGATGCCTCCGGGATGAACGCGTGTATACGCTCGGTGGTACGCACCGCCATCAGTCGTAACGTGGAGGTCATCGGCATCCGCCGAGGATATGATGGCCTGATTCGGGGCGACGTGTTCCCGATGGATGCCGCCTCGGTGGGCGGCATCTTGAATCAGGGCGGCACGATCCTGTTGACCGCGCGGAGCAAGGAGTTCATGACGCGCGAGGGCCAGGAGAAGGCCGTCGCCACGCTCAAGCGCCATGGTATCGAGGGCCTGATCGTCATCGGCGGGGAAGGCTCGTTCCACGGGGCGCGCGTGCTCGGCACCGAATGGGGCGTGCCGGTCGTCGGCGTGCCGGCCACGATCGATAACGACATCGCCGGCACAGACTTCTCCATCGGCTTCGATACAGCGGTGAACGTCGCGCTGGAGGCGATTGATAAGATCCGCGATACCGCCGCGTCCCATGAGCGGATCTTCGTGATCGAGGTGATGGGGCGCTCGGTCGGCTTCATCGCGCTCGAGGTGGGCCTGGCCGGCGGCGCCGAGGCGATCCTCATCCCCGAGGTGCCCTACGACCTCGATACCGTCTGCAAGCGGATTGCCAGCGGGCGCGCGCGAGGCAAGATCTCCTCCATCGTCGTCGTCGCGGAGGGCGCCGGCGACGCGGCGGAGGTCAGCCAGCGGATCCAGGAGGGGACTGGGCTCAGCACGCGCTACGCGGTTCTGGGATACATCCAGCGCGGGGGGAGTCCCACCTCGCTCGACCGCGTTCTTGCTGCGCGATTGGGCTATGCTGCGGTCGACCACCTCCTTGCCGGCCGGCACACGTCGATGGTCGGCGTATCCGGCGGCTCGGTGCAGGTCTGTGATATCGACGCGGCCTGGACCATTGAGAAGCGGATCAACCTGAACCTGCACGAGCTGGCGCAGGTGCTCTCGATCTAGGGCCTCTCGTTCCACGAATCGAGTCGCATCCAACGGCGGCTCGATTGCTGGTACTCCTTGGAGGAGCGATGCGCGACCTCGATGTGATCTGCCTGGGCGAAGCGCTGATTGATTTCGTGGCGCTGCAGTCCGGGGTATCGCTGACCGAGGCGGAGAGCTTCCAGAAGGCAGCCGGAGGCGCTCCTGCCAACGTGGCGGTCGGGATCGCTCGCCTGGGCGCCCGTTCTGCGTTCATCGGCAAGGTGGGCGACGAACCGTTCGGACGCTTCATCCAGCATACGCTGGAGCATGATGGCGTCGATACCTCGGGCATGGTCTTCTCGCCCGAGTATCGCACCGGACTTGCCTTCGTCTCGCTGACGGAAACCGGCGAGCGTGACTTCGTCTTCTTTCGCAACCCGAGCGCGGATATGACCTTCGCGCCCGAAGAGCTGCGCGAGGGGCTACTCTCTCGCGCCTACGTCTTCCACTATGGGTCGATCACCCTGATTGACGAGCCAGCCCGGTCCACCACGCTGCGCGCGGCGGAGCTGGCGCGCGATGCCGGGGCGCTCCTCTCGTACGACCCGAACCTGCGCCTGGGCCTGTGGCCGTCCGCAGAAGACGCGCGCCGCGGGATGCGCGAGGGGATGGCCCATGCCCAGGTGGTAAAGGTCTCCGAGGATGAGCTGGAGTTCATCACGGGGATCGCGGAAACCGAGCGCGCCGCCTTGGAGCTCCTGAATGATGGCGCGGAGCTGGTCGCCGTCACGGCGGGCGGGCGTGGGTGCCGCTTCTTCACGGCGAACGCGCAGGGCGAGCTGTCCGGCTTCCCCGTGGCAGCCATCGATACCACCGGCGCCGGCGATGGCTTCGTCGCGGGGATGCTGACCGGATTGCTTCCTGCGTGGCGACAGGGCCGGCGCCCGGGAGAGATGACTGCCGGGGAGCTGGAGCCGCTCTTCCGCTTCGCCAACGCCGTCGGTGCTTTGACAACAACGCGCCACGGCGCCATTCCTGCCCTGCCCACCGTCAGCCAGGTGGATAGCTTCCTGGCCAGGGAGGGCTGAGCCCACCCTGGTCCAGGAGACTCCCACCCATATGCCGTGCTTCGCCCGGGCGCGCGCCACCAAAGCGCTCGTTCAATCGCCTGGCACGCTTATTCTGCCGGAACGAGTGCCTGAAACTGGCAGAGGACCAGGTCGTTGAACCGATCCGGGTACTCCTCGTGGGGCTGGTTGCCACACTCCTCGAAGACCTGGAGCGAAGCGCGCGGATTCGCGGCCAGGTACGCGGCGGCGTTCTCCACCGGCGAATAGGCCGCCCTATCCCCCCACACCAGGAGTACGGGCATCTGCAGCGAGCGGAATTCGCCCCGGATGTTGCGCCTCAGGTCGCCGCTCAGGAACGACGAAGTCGCCCACTTGGCGCCCGGCTGGTGGCTGGAGCGATGATAGTAGCGAACGGTCTCGTTATCCAACCCATCGGTCCGCTCGCGCACCTTTCGAAGCTCGGAACGGATGCGCGGGGTGGAGACGAGCGAGTTGTAGAGCGCCGTCCCGACCAGCGGGGTGCGGAGGATGCTGGCATAGGCCCGGCCCGCGACACCCCCAGGCTGGCCCTCGCGCCCCTCGATCTCCTGCGGGCAGATGAGGATCAGCCCGCGATAGGCATCGGGAGTGGCGGCGGCATCGGCCACCAGAAAGCTGGCGCTCACGGAGCTGGCAATCGCGAAAGCGGGATCCGCGACCACATCGCGCACGAAATCATGGATCAGATCCGTGTAAAGGTCATCGGTGTAGGTGATGGTCGGGCGGTCGGAACGGCCAAAACCCAGCAGATCGATGGCGTAGGCCCGGAAGTTGTCGGCCAGTGCCCCGAAGTTGTGGCGCCACTCGAAGTTGCTGGCGCCGGCGTACACGCCGTGGATGAGCAGCAACGGCTGGCCCTCGCCCGCCACCTGGTAGCTGACGCGCCCGTAGCGCCACTCATAGGTATGGCGCTCGCCTTCCTTCAAGGCGTTGGGCAGCTTTCGAGCGGAAGACTGGACCAGCGCGTTGAGGCCGGCCACGCCCGCCAGGGTCAGTCCTGTTCCCGCCGCGATCTGAGTCGCACGTGACACTCTTCTCCTCCTCGAGCGACCGGGTCCGCGGAGGGCCGTGACGCGCTCCCCCGCGGAATCTCCCCCGCGGTGGCCCAGGCTAACCCTGCTTTGCTGTCAGATTCGGCGCGCGCCACAGAGAAAGGGGGAGCGGGTGCGTGGCACCCACTCCCCCTCAAGCGGTCCGCTGAACTACCAGCGAGATTAGCCCTTGACGGCCTTGATGCGCGACGCGCAGTAGGCCTCGAACTCATCAGTCGCCGCGTTGAATTGGGTCTTCGTCTCGACCACGGCGGGCTGGTTGATGAACTCTTCGGGCGCCAAGCCGTTCTCGTCGTATGCCTGGCGGAAGTACGGAACCTTCAGGAGCTTCTCGAGCACCTCAGCGGGCACTTCCTCGCCCTCGTTGCTCACGATCTCGCGGTCGGCGTAGGCGTTGAGCCAGCCCTCGAAGATGTTCGGGAAGACGGTGAGGACGACGTCCATGCCGGCGAGCTTCTCGATGTGCCAGATGCTGAGCTTGCCGTCGATCGTCGGGCCGAGGCGCATCGAAGCGGCGAGCTCCTTGCTCTCGTAGCCGCGCTCCTTGTAGATCCGGTAGATCTTCTTGAAGACGGCGACGCCTGCCCAGCGCTTGTCGGTCTCCGACAGCTCGATCCCGAGCGAGGCAGCCTGCTCGGCGAACACCTTCGCGTCTTCCATGCGCCCGAGCATCATGGTGACGACGGAGCGCCACTTGCTGAGGTCCACGCCCTTGGCGCGCGCCTCGGCAAGGCCCGCCTTCACCGCCTCGGCGACGGCGACGAGCTGCGACACCGTGAAGGTGAGCGTCGCGTTCGTCGGGATGCCCATCGCGGTCAGCCGGCGGATGCCCTCGATGCCTTCCTTGGTGCCGGGCATCTTGATCATGACGTTCTTCGCCATGTTGTTCAGCTCGACACCCTGCTTGACCATGGCATCGGTGTCCTGAAGGATGCGAGGATCGACCTGGCCGGAGAGGTAGCCCTCCTTGTACCCGGACGCCTCGAAGATCGGGCGGAACATCTCCGCGCCGCGCCGGACAACTTCCTTATAGGTGGCCCAGAACAGCTCCGGCGTGGTGACCTCGGGGTGCTCCTTGATGTATTTCTCGGTCCAGTTGTCCCAGCCGGCCTGGTCGCCTTTGACGACGGCGAGCGAGAGCGGCGGGTTGGTGGTGATCCCGCGCAGCACGCTGGCCGCGGGGTCATCGAAGCGGTACATGCGCGAGAGCTGGGTGCGCAGTGCCTCCGCGGTATTCGGGCAGCACACCTTGCCAACCATCTCATCGACCCAGGCGGAAAAGATGAGGGGCGAGGAATCCCACCAGATCTCGCTACCGGTCGCCGCCAGACGCTCTACGGCGCTGGCTGGCACATTCTGCATTGCCATCAGATGATGTCCTTTCTCTGCTTCACTCAATCAAGTGCTTCAACCTTCGAGCGTTCTACACGTCAGAGGAAGCATCCACGCGGCGAACGCCCGCGACCCCGGATGCCCGCCAAGGATACCGGCTGCCAAACACGTATCGTTGCTTCCTCGTTCGCCGCGCCGGCCCTGTTTCCCTTTCGCACAGTGATTGGTCCGTGGACCGGCGTGGCTCTCCCCTCGCGTTCGCGGCCTACTTCACCGGGCGGGCGATCAAAGACAGCACGCCGCGTCCTGGCAGCGTCTCCTTGCGGCGCAGGCGCGGGCCAACAACGCGCGTGCCCTCCTTGGCACCCAGCGGCGTGATGACTGCGGCCTTGCCCAGCCGGTGGCGCGCGAAGTCAATCTCCCAGGTGAAGCTCTGCGCCTCCGTCGAAAGGTTGGTGAGGAAGAAAGCGACCGAGCCATCCACGGCGCGCCAGGCGACCGCTTGGACGGCAGGCACGGTATCCACGACCGTATGGGGCCCCCAGATCGTCTTGCCCGTGATTTCCGGCACGGGCGTCACGATGGCGGGCGGCTTCAGCATCTCGCCCTCGGCCAGGTAGGGGATGCACTGGGCGCGAGTCTGCGCCAGAAGGCGCAGGTACTCTGCCTCAGGGCGATACTTCGGCTCGAGGATGATATTGCCCAGCCAGGCAAGCTGCCCGCCCCAGAGGAATTGGGTGGCGAACTCGATTGCCGCGCCGTTGCGGTCGTCCAGCGCGGCGCGATTCATCTGGCGCCCGAAGGGATAGGCGTAACCCCCGTACACCACGCCATACATCGGCACCAGATCGCCCAGAGGAGGAGTCCAGGTGAGGTGGCCCTCCAGGAGGTCGGTCCACGGCTCGGAGTTGTTCTCGCTGGTCAGGAACGCCGTGGGGTGCGTGCGCGCCAGCTCCGCCCGGATATCGCCCAGCAGCTTGCGGTAGCCACTCCACCAGTGATAGCCACCGCCGAGGGGATGCCCGTGCGTCGGGTTATAGCAGAGCGCGGGCCGTGCCGCGGTGATCTGGTCCAGATAGACCCCGGAGACGCCCTCTTCGCGCACCAGGCGCAGGACCGTCTCCTTCATCTTCTGCTGCCACAGCGGCGTCGTCGGACACATCGGCGCGAGCTTCTGCTTGCTCCCGTACTCCTCCACGTAGTTCTCGCCATCGGCGCGCATCGCCGACGACGGCTTCGCGTCCGGCCAGTCGGCCGTGTCGGTATCCCACAGCCGGCCATTGATATACGGCATCACCGCGATCCCCAGCGCCTTCAACTCCGCCACGCCTTCCCGGAAGCCGGGCTTCGTCGGGAAGTAGTGCGGGTAGTCGTCATCGAACGGGATCTGGTGCCAGTTGTACCAGTGAACGCCCATCGGGACGTTGAAGAACTCGTGGAACTGCTTCACCTGGGGCACGACCGTCTCGGGCCCGCCGGAGGCCAGCATCCAGATCGCGAGCGGGCGGATGGCAGTGCCCACGTCCTTCCGCTTCGCCAGGGGCCCTTTGCTTAGCCAGGGCGTGCTCTCCGCGAAGCGGCGATAGATTCGGCTCCCCTCATACCAATCGCCTGTGTAGGTGCCGACGACGGCGTCGTAGGGCGCTGCCCACCCCTGCCCCGGTTTCCCCATATCCGGCACGTAGTGGGTCACCCTCCACGCCAGGTTGCCACCCGCTGCATCATGGAGCGTCTCCATGGTGAAGCACTTGCTGTAGGCGCGCGGGTCATGCACCCCTAGGTAGAGGCCGGAATTGCCGTGATAGAGGAGCGCGTACTGCATGGTCCAGCCGGCACTCGGATAGTTGACAGAATGCCGGGAGAGAGTCACGGTCGGATTGGGGAAGGCCTGGCCCCAGCTTCGAGGCACGGCGGCAGTGTCGCGCTCCGGGTGCTCGCGGCTGCCCAGGCCGGAGAGCACGGGGAAGTCTACTTCCCAAAGCGCCCGCTCCCCCTCAGGTTTCGCTGCGGAGAAGCGCCAGCGCGAGAGACCGGTTCCCGCGTCCAACGTGATGCTCGCCGTCGGGCTAAGCTCGCCGGGCCAGGAGAGGCGGAGGACCAACCGGCGCGGCAGGCCGGCGCGGTCCACCGTGATCGACGCGGGCCCTCCGGCGAGCGTGTCGATCGTCTTTCCATCCGGCCGCCGCAGACGAGCCTGCCAGATCACGGGAGGCGTGGTCAGGCTGTCGAGGAACTCATGCCCGGTGGGAACGTGATAGAGGCTACAAAGCGCCCATCCCGTCGCTTCCCGACGGAAGCCGATCGCCAGCACGCCATCGGTGGCTACCTTTACATCCGGCAGCTCCTCTATCGTGACCTGAGCGCCACTCCGGGCTGGGGCCGGCTTTCTGGCCTCGATCTTGGCCAGGAGTTGGAGGGCGCTGCCCAGGGAGTCGAGGCTGCGGGTGGAGCGAGCGGCATACTGCAGGAGCCAGCGCCCGGCGGCATCCTCTGGCTTCACTTGGGCGCCAGCCCGCGCCAGGCGCGCCTCAAGCGCGGGAACCCGGATCGATGCGGTGGCCTGGCCGCCGCGCACCCAGGGCATAACCGTCTCCGCGAGTGCCTGAGGCGTCGTCTCGGAAGGCCCCGCGTAGATCGTCGCGGCAAACGAGCGGGAAGCGGTATCCCAGTTGTAGATCCACGGCCCGTGGATGTAGCGCCCGTAATCGCTCAGGCCGTCGTAGACGAGCTGGTGCCCGGCGGAGAGAGCGAACGTGATGCGGTCGTTGAGGAGGGCACCCCAGCCGCGAGAGGACGTGCTCTTCTTCGTGTTGGTGAACTCCACCACGCGCGGCTCCTCATCCTTTGGCTCGGCCAGCGCGAAGCGGGTGAAGAAGTCGTGCTTGAAATGCCACTCCAGGAAGTGGAGCTCGTCCCAGATCGCGATCTTCTCCTGGGTGATATCCGCCTCCACCCGGAAGATCGGGAGCCCGGCATAGTAGATGTAGCGGTAAGTCGCCGCCGTGCCCGCCTCCGGGGCCTTGCCCTCGCCGTCCAGGTAGCGCGCGCGCACCCGGATCACCGCCTGCACCGGCCCAGCGGATTCCACCGTGACCTCCGGTTGCGGATCGTTGCGCAGGAAGTAACCGCGGTTGAGCGCGCGGCTATGCACCCGGTCGTTCAGCTGGAACTCTTGGAAGGTGCCTCCGTCCGGCAAGAAGGTGATCGAGGTGGGGAAGCCGCCATCCTTCTTCGAGTGGACCACGCGCAGGAGCCCGGTATCGACCGTCACCGTCTCCGGCGTCTCACTCACGGTGACCCCGCCGGCGGCCGCGTCTTTCTTCGCGGGCTCCACGGTCAGCCGGAAAGCACGCTCCCTCTCGGTTTTCTGAGGCGCGATCCAGGAACAGGCCACCTTCCCCTCGCGGGCGTCCCACTGAGCGGGGATCTCCGTGGCGCCCTCATGCACGCGGAGCTGGTAGCCCGCCGGGTCGCCCGAGAGGCCGAGAGCGCGGAGGAGCGGCACCGCCGGGCCGGAGATCGTGACCGGCATCGCGACCCTGGCCGATGCGGGAGTGGTCAGGCGCACCTCGAACTGGACGGGCGCCGCCCCCGCAGCGCGGCACGCCACGCTGGCGAAGAGCACACAGCTGGCAATGGTGAAGAGGCGAGTGATGAATCCCATAGAGATTACCTTCCTCATGTGGCACGCGGGCACGCTGCCCTCCTGCTATCTATCAGGTTGGCGGTTGTCACCCGCACCTCCTGCCACGCCGGAAGTGCCTGCCTCCTCCGGCGGGGGCAACCGGCAGCCACCCGGGTCCGGATTGCCCCGGAGCCCCTGCGCCGGGCGCTTCCTCTTGGCCAAATGTGTCTCGGCATTGTATAATCAGGCAACGTTGGATCCGGCGCGGCAGTGCCTGCGCCATCTGCTAGGGGAGAAGCGACGATGATCTCTGTGGTGGCCGTGGTCGGTATGTGTGGCTCGGGAAAATCGGAAGTGGCGGCACGCCTGGAGGCGAAGGGCCTGCCACGGGTTCACTTCGGCAGCATCACCATGGAGGAGGTGCGCCGGCGTGGCCTTCCGGTGAACGAGGCAAACGAACGCCGGGTGCGCGAAGAGCTGCGGGAGCGCTACGGCATGGAGGCCTACGCGGTCCTCTCGCTGCCCAAGATCCGCGGCTACGTGGAAGAGGGCCGAACCGTCCTCATCGATGGGCTGTATAGCTACGCGGAGCTCAAGGTGCTGGAGCGCGAGTTTCCCGGCCAGCTCTTCGTGCTGGCGGTCTTTGCAAGCAAGCGCCTGCGCTATGCCCGCCTGGGCAAGCGGCCAGTACGCCCCTTGACCCCGGAGGAAGCCGCCGAGCGCGACCGGACAGAGATCGAAAACCTGGAGAAAGCGCCCCCCATTGCCCTTGCCGATGTCACCATCGTCAACGATGGCACGCGCGAGGAGCTATTGGCGGCAACCGATCGGATCATTGATCCGTTGATTGCCGCCGGTGAGATCCGGGTGTTGGCCTGAAGCATGGAGTCTCTAGAGCTCCATCCTTCCACGTTTCCACACTTCCACAAGGAGGACCGAGTGGCTGAGCGAAAACGTGCCGACTGGCATACCTACTTCATGGATATTGCGAGAGTTGTCGCCACCCGCTCGACGTGCCCGCGCAAGCACGTCGGCGCCGTGATTGTGCGCGACCGGACGATCCTCTCCACCGGCTATAATGGCAGCGTCCGGGGCCTTCCCCACTGCGACGAGGTCGGGTGCGATATCGTCGATGGACACTGCGTGCGCACGGTGCATGCCGAGGCAAACGCCATCATCCAGGCCGCGCGCAACGGCGTGGAGATTGCCGGCGCGGAGCTATACACGACGGCCAGCCCCTGTTGGAACTGCTTCAAGCTGATCGCCAACTCGGGGATCGCCCGGGTCTACTTCGGCGAGTTCTACCGCGATGACCGTTGCATCCACCTCGCGGACGCCGCCGGCATCGAGGTGGTGGACCTCTCCAAAGAGAGCCTCTGACGCCAGGGTTCCAGGGCACCAGGCCATGTGGGGGGCTGGTGGGTATTGCCTATTTGCCCCCCATTCCGGTGAGCGTGACGCCCTGGATGAAGTAGCGCTGGGCCAGGAAGAAGATCACCACCACGGGCAGCGTCATCAAGGTGCTGGCGGCCATCATCATGCCCCACTCTCCCCCATGCTCGCTACGGAATTGGAAGAGCCCCAATGCGAGTGGAGATAGCTCCTCGCGCCCGATGTAGATGAGCGGGCCCATGAAGTCGTTCCAGGTGCTCATGAAGGTGAAGATCGCCACCGTCGCGAGCGCCGGGCGCACCAGCGGGAGCATGATCCGCCAGTAGAGCCCGAAGAAGCCGCAGCCATCGATCTTGGCGGCGTCCTCCAGGTCCGTCGGGATCCCGAGGAAGAACTGGCGGAGCAGGAAGATGTAGAACGCGCTTCCGAACCAGGCTCCCACCCAAAGCGGCTTCAGCGTGTCGTACCACCCCAGGCTCTTGAAGATGAGGAAGACGGGGATCATCGTCACCTGCCCCGGCAGCATCATTGTCGCCAGCAGGAGGGCGAAGAGAACGTCGCGCCCGTAGAAGCGGAGCCGAGCGAAGGCATAGGCGACCAAGCTGCACGCCAGCACCTGCCCCAGGATGTTGAGGATCACCAGGTAGACGCTGTTCCCCACGTAGCGCCAGAACGGGATGTAGCGCAGCGCCCGCCGGTAGTTGAGCGAGTACTTCGCGTAGGCCGCCATCAGAGGCGAGGTCCGCTCGATCCGCAGGCGCAGCCGAATCTCGTTCGCGGCGAGGGACGTGGCTCGCGCGCGCGGGTCGGGGCGCAACACCACCACCGGCTTCGTACGGTCGTCTGGCTCGGAGAAGCGCCACACCAGGTCGCGCCAGGAAGCGCGTTCCAGCCAAAACGCCTCTTCGGAGCGATAGACCGCGTCCGGCGTCTCCACTGTCAGGAAGAGGCGGTGCCACGAGTCATCCGAGTGCAGCCCGAGCGTGATGGAGTCTACCCACTCCCCCAGCGCGCCCGGCCGGGACAGATAGAGAGAGCGCTCCAGGAGAACCGGTCCAGCGCCCAAGTCGTAGCGTAGCAGCTGACCGGACTCGATCTCGACCGTCACCCGCCCACCCAGTTCCGCTGTTCCCGAGACCACCCGCCACCGGCCACTCTCGGCGGTGGAATCGACCCGGTCGTGGCGGGCGTCGCGCAGGCTCAGCTCACCAATGGCGCAGACGCGTGAGAGCCCTGTGGCCACTTTGCGCAGGCGTTCGGCGCTCACGTTCGCAGCGATGAACGTCTTCAGCCGGTCCGGCTGTTGCGCCACCTCATCGGGCAGGATGCGCGACAGCTCGTCCCACATGCCGTTGCGCAGAGCGCGCTCCCAGGTGGGATCGGTCACCACGTCAGCTACCGGCAGCGCCTCGGGGTGAAGGCTGCAGGCGCTGGCCAGGCAGGTATCCAGCCACCGGGCAATCGCGTCGCGGTGCTCGCGCCACATCTCCGGGGCCATTCCGGCGGGGCGCTTCATCTCGTCGTAGTAATCGGGGTCCACGAAGGGAGAGCGCGAGGAATAGTGAGGCACCCGCGGGATCCACCGGGGCGGGAAGGCAGCAATCTCCCGCTCGTCCTTGAACGAGGTCGTAACCAGCCAGACGAAGGGGAACGCGAAAAGGACGCATCCGGCAAGGAGCGCGAGATGGATGCCGGCCTGCCGGATCCATTCGCACCGGCGTCGGCGAGCGCGCGCCGAGTGCGCCGGCTCGATCCGCGACCCGGGCCTCCCCTTCCCCTCGCCTCTACTTCTCCCCCTCATAGTACACCCACCGTTTCCCAAGCCGCAGCTGGAGCAGCGTCAGCGCCAGGATGATCACGAAGAGGATCCAGGCGAGCGCCGAGGCGTAGCCCATTTTGAAGTAGCGGAAGGCGTTGTTGAAAAGATAGTAGACGTAGAAGAGCGTGGAGTCGACCGGGCCGCCACTCGTCATGATGTAAGCCTGCGTGAAGATCTGAAACGTGCCGATGACGCCCATGATCAGGTTGAAGAAGATGTAGGGCGAGAGCATCGGGATGGTCACGTGCCGGAAGGCGGCCCACCCGCCCGCGCCGTCGATTTCGGCGGCCTCGTAGAGCGTCTCGGGAATCCCCTTCAGGCCGGCCAGCCAGATGATCATCCCTGCCCCGGCACCCCAGAGGCCCATCAGGAGAATCGAGGGTTTCGACCAAAGCTCGCTCTGCAGCCACTGCGGCCCGGTGATCCCGAAGAGGCGCTGGAGGGCGACGTTCACCAGTCCGAACTGAGGGTTGAGCACCCAGATCCAGAGGATGCTGCTCGCCACCGCGGGCACAATCGCCGGCAGGTAGTAGATCGTCCGGTAAAACGCCATCCCCTTCACGCGCGCGTTCAGGAGCATCGCCACGCCCAGGCTCACCGCCATGCCGAGAGGCACGCCGAGCACCATGAAAAGAGTGTTTCCGAGCGACTTCCAGAAGAGCGGGTCGCGCGGGAGGGCGCGGTAGTTGTCCAGGCCGGCCCACGCCACCGGGTGGAGCACGTCGTACTCGCAGAAAGAGAGCAGGATCGAGGCGACCACCGGACCGGCGGTGAGAAGGAGGAACCCGGCGAGCCAGGGAGCAATGAAGAGGAAGCCCGCCAGGGTCTCGTGGCGCCCGGGCCTGCGCCGCTGGCGGAGGTCGCGGCGAAGCCCCCACCCGAACAGCCCCAGCCCCGCCAGGGAGAGCGCCGCCCCGATACCGATAGGAACGCGCGGATCCAGCGGCGGGTAGGGCTTACGCTTGTGGATGCGGTCGAGCGCCTTCTGGACGGCGCGGGTGCCCGCGTCGAGTGCCTGCCTGGGCGTGAGCTTCTTGTGGATCGCCAGATCCATGGCGCGCACGTGCTCGTCCCACAGCACCTGGCCGACGGGCGTGACCGGCCGGTAGCGCGACCGGTTCATCATCTCGAGCGCGAGGCGAAACGCGCGCGCGAACCGTGGATGGCGCGGGGCATACCGCTGGAGGACCGCTTCGTTGACGCGCTTATTCGGCGAGATCTCGGGCACGTAGAGCCGGCCCCAGGAGCGGTTCCAGCGATACTCCGCGTCCGCGATCAGGAGGCCGGCCTCCACGCTGGACATCCACTTGATAAACTCCCAGGCCTCTTCCGGATGCTTCGCGCCGCGGGGAATCGCCCACGAGAATCCGCCGGACCAGGTGAGCGGCTCGCGGCCCTCGGGTACCGGCGGCGGGGCCACTCCGAAGTTGAAGTCCGGGCGCGTACTCGCGATGAAGTTGAGGACCGCGTTGCCGTCGATCTTCATCGCCACCTTGCCGGTGAGGAGCGGGTCGAGCTCGCCGCCCTGGAAAGTTGCCGTAAAGGCGTCGACCGCGGTCGCTCCGCCCAGGGCATCGTACACTCCAGTCACCCACTCCAGGGCGCCGACAATGGCCGGCTCGTTCAGGAGACAGGTCCGGCCATCCTCGCTCAGGAACCGCCCGCCGTTCTGCCATCCGTACAGATAGAGCCACGAGTTGCCATAGTTGGGCACGAAACCTACCCGCGTCAGGTTGCCCCGGGCATCGCGCCGGGTCATCTTGATGGCGTAGTGCTTCAGCTCGTGCCAGGTGCGTGGGGGGATCACCTCGCCGGCAGCGTCGACAAAGCCGGCCTGGCGCAACAGATCCTCGTTGTAGAAAAGGAGACGGTCGTCCGTGGAGTTGGGGATGGCATAGACCCTCCCCTCGTAAACCGCTTCGTTCCAGCAGGCAGGATAGTAGTCCTCGGCGCGGATCGCTCCGTCGCGGGCGATGAACTCATCGAGGGGCAGGAAGGCATCGCGCGCAGCCCAGCCGCCCACGCTGAAGCGGTCCCGGTTGATCACGTCGGGCGGGGAGCCTCCGGCGATGGCGGTCATCAGCTTCTGCTCGTCCATCTGCCCGCCGGCGGTGGACGTGACGATCTCGATATGCGGGTGGCGGCGCTCAAACTCAGCGGCTGCCTGCTTATAGCCCTCGCGGTTCCACCAGCCCCACACGGTCAGCCGGACGCGGCGCTGTTCCCGCGCCAGCGTGGGGCTTGCGCTGGCTACCACGCACGCCATCCATGCCAGGAAGAGGACCACTACCCCGAGGCGGCGGCGCACGCACGCAAGACGACCATCCCAAGGCGCTCTCATCCTGCCTGTAGCTATGGCACAATCCGCGCCGAAGTGCCGGGCGCCTCCTGCCGCGGGCGCGCGCCCGCCCGGCCGGTGCCTACGCGCGCGGCTTTGGCTTCCTCGGCCACCCCGGCGGCGGTTCCACCAATCCATAAATGCAGTGATCCTGGCCGGTCCGCACTGCCCATGCTGCGTCGCCATACGAGAAGTGCCAGAACTCATCGCGGCAGTTGCTAAAGCCGGCGCCGAGCATAGCGTCCAGAAGGATGCCTCGATTGCGTTGCGCTGAGGGACGCAGACCCTCGATCCAGGTGGGCGCCACTTCCCAACCGGTGAAGGGAGAGCGGAGGTCCGCCAGATGGCCGCTGGGCGTCAGCAGGTAGACATCCACCGCGGCGCCCGTGCAGTGTCCCGGAGGCGCCTTCTGGTCCACCGGCGCGAAGAAGCGGTTGGTCGCTCGACGAAGGGTGGCATAGCTCCAGGTGGGGTGCTCCTGACGGATGCGCTCGAAGTTGCGATCGTACATCTCGCGCTGCATCTCTAGCGTTCGCAGCGCTGTGCGCACCCACAGGCGATAGCCGGCCGGGAGCGCCGCCTGCGCGGCACGAAGCATCTCTGCTACCTGCTCGCGGAGGAAGGGGATCGCCTTCCGCGAAATACGCACCCCCGGGCAGTATCGCCGGATGTCCACCAGCGGCTCGCCGCACTCGCGCAGCGGCACGCGGTTTAGGGCCGAGATCGGCTCTGGAGCTCCTTTCTCACGACGCATCGTTCACCCTTCCTGATAGCTCTTACCGTCGTTTCTCATCATACTCGCCGGCTGACAAGCCGTCAAGCGGGGCCGAGGCTCTCCGCCGGCCCCGCCATGCGGCAAAGCGGCGCTCGTGTGCGGGCCGCATTCTGTTTGCGTCTCACGCTTCGAGTGTGCTATAATGAGCGTCAGAGCTCGCCTGGGTGTTTGGCGACGCCTCAGGACAGGCGCCGCTGCCATGCCGTCCAACCGGCTGCTTTCAGGCGCGCACTCCTGCCAATTACAGGGCCGCCTGCGCGGCCCTGGGTCGTTTAGCTGCCGCGAGGGCGGCATGCCGGCGGCCCCGGAGGACGCGGAAGTGAAGGAGATCCTCAAGATTCTGGAGCGTGACTCGCGAGTCACGCCCGAGCAGATTGCCGAGATGACGGGGCGCGATGCGGGCGAAGTCGCACGCCTGATTGCGGAAGCAGAGGCCGAGGGCATCATTCGCCGCTACAAGAGCGTCATCGATTGGGAACGCGCCGGGAATGAGCGCGTCCTGGCGTTCATTGACGTGCGCGTGCTCCCGGAGCCCAATCATGGGTTCGACGACATTGCCCGACGCATCTACCGCCATCCCGAGGTGCGCTCGGTCTACCTGGTCTCCGGCCAGAATGA
>JAAZEM010000040.1 GCA_012512265.1 Armatimonadota bacterium
ACCTGGTCCGCCCGGAGCATGAGGCGGTGAAGGTGAGCCTCTACACCCGTGGCAAGGAGGGGGCGCTGCTCGTCGTCTCCAATCTCTCCGCGGAAGCGCGGACGGCGAAGGTGGAGCTGAACCTGAAGCGCCTCGGCCTGTCGGCCGGCGCGAAGGCGGTAGATGCCCGAACCAACGAGCCGGTTACCCTGGAGAACGGGCGTCTGGCGGTGGAACTGGGCGCCTTCGACTACGCGCTCGTCCGCGTGCGCTGATTCGGCGCGGAAACTCGTCGGGCGGGGCGCCCAGATGGGCGCCCCGCCCGCACGCGTCCCCTTGCTCTCTGGACAGAGTGGCCCCCGTCGCATACCATCGCGAAATCGGTGGCCGAATTTCCTCTTGACAGGAAAGACCAAAACGAGTAGAATAGAGGCGGTAAGGGCGGAGTAGCTCAGTGGTTAGAGCACACGGCTCATACCCGTGGCGTCGTCAGTTCGACTCTGACCTCCGCTACCAGTTGGGGCACGGATTGCGATCCGTGCCCCGTTTCTTTTTCCGCACCCGGATGCCACGGGGGTTGGGATTCCCGAGATCAAGGGAGGGTCGCGCGCACGCGCGGAGCTCGAAGCTCCGCGCTGCTTCTCTGCAAAGCCCTTTCAGGGCTTCTCCTCCCAGCCACCGCCGTTTTGAGACATCTGGGAGTATCCCCAATCCAGCCCGGTAGGGCTTCGCTCGCAAACAGCGCGGTGATTTATCGCCGCGCGCCGGGTTGCGCGCTGCCTCCGAGGCTTCGGATTCCTTATATCAGAATCTCAGCTCGGGCAGAGTCTACAGCCCGGCGCGTGCCAGCGCGTCCTGAGTGGCAATCACCGCGGTGATGGGTGTGCCCGCGAGGTACGTCTGGGCCACGCGCTGCACGTCCTCGGGCCGCACGGCCAGCAGCTCCTGCAAGAACCGTTCGGAGAAATCGATCCCCATCCCCAGAATGTGATGCACGGCGTAATCAGTGCAGCGCTGGGTGTTGGTCTCATGGCTGAGGACAAACTCGCCCTCCAGGTGCCCTTTGGCGTGATCGAGCTCTGCCTCGGGGATCGCCTCGTTGTAAAGTCGGTCTACCTGCTCGCGGAAGCCGGCGATGGCGCGCTGGATATTGTCTGGCGACGTGCCGATGTAGAGGCTAAAGATGCCCGTATCGGAGTAAGTCCCGTAGCCGGAGCGCACCGTGTAGGCGAGGCCGCGCTTGTCGCGCAGTTCCACGAAGAGCCGGCAGGAGAGACCGCCCGCGCCCAAGAGCGTGTTCAGCGCGGCAAGTGGCGCCCGGTCGGCACTGCTCAGCCCCGGCGCGTACCACCCCTGGTACACCTGCGCCTGATTCGCCTCCGCCTTCGCCTCGGTGACCGTGACCGGCTCCCGCGGCGAGACCTTCGGCGCCAGACGCCATCCCTCGGCTTTTTGGGGCAGCCCGCCGAAGTGGGTCTCCAGATGCTGCACCAACTCCTCGGGGTTGACATCGCCCACGACCACGATGTTCATATGGTCGGCACCCAGCTGGCGACGATACCACGAGCGGATCCCCTCAGCGTTGAACTCTGGCAGGGCCTGCAAGACGAGAGAGCCTGTATGCCCATACGGGTGATCGGGAAACATCGTGCGTAGGAAGAGATCTCTGGCCCGCTCGCGCGGCTGGTCGAGGTGCGACTGGATCTCCCCGGCCAGGCGTGCCGTCTCCTTGGGCACATCTTCGAACGTCGAGTTTTGAAGCAGGTCCGCCATCAGGTCAAGCGCGGGGTCGAGCTGAGCGTTGAGGAAGGTGGCACGCAGCATCAGATGCTCGACGCCGGCAATCTCGTCCAGGTGGATCGCGCGCCGGTCAATCTCATCGGCAATCTGCTCTGCCGAGCGCGAAGAGGTTCCCTTGAGCAAGAGGCGCGCGGCGAGGCCCGCCATGCCCGGCTTCTCCTGGGTGCGGGAGCCTCCGCGCATCGTAATGCAGATGCACGTCCGGGGCGTGCCAGGCGCCGGGCTGAAGATCACAGGCAGACCATTGGAGATTTCCGTCGTCTCGTACGTCATCGATCACTCCCAGGGGACATCGTCACGAGGCAGAGGCGATCCGCCTGCATATATCGTTGGATCGCCGCCGACACATCAGCCGGCGTCAGGCTCTGAAGGGTCGGAAGATAGTCAATATAGGCGGAGAGGTCGCCCCGGCGCACCATCGAATCGGCTACGCGCAGGGTGAGAGCCATTGCCCTCTCTGCCTCGGCGGCGAAACGCGCCTCCAGGCGCGTCCTTGCCTTCTCAAACTCCGAAACCGATGGCGGATCCGATGCCAGGCACGCGAGCTGCTCCTTAAGCAGGTCAACGCTGCGAGGCACCGAGTCTGCGCGGCAGACGCCGTAGGTCACCAGCGACGTCTCGTCTCGATACTCCCACTGCGCCGCGCCCAGGTCAAAGAAGGGCGAATCGGCCAGCGTCTCGATGAGGCGTTGATGCAGCCGGCTGCTCTTCCCCTCGCCCAGGACGATCATGGCGATATCGAGCGCGATCGTCTCCTCCAGCGAGTCTTGGGCGCCACGGAAGCCGGCCAGGACATACCCGGTCTGCACGTCGCCGTACAGCTCCTCGACGCGCATCTCCGTCTGCTCTGGCTCTGGCGGGAACACGGGGAGGCCACCCACTCGCTGATCGCCAAACTGGAACTCCTGGCGCACCTCCTCCACCGTCGGCTCGATCTCGAGATCCCCCGCCACGATGGTGACCATATTGTCGGGGGCGTACCAGCGCCGGTAATACCCCATCAGCGTTTCCCGGGAGACGCGCGCGATCACCTCTTCCGTGCCGATCACCTCGCGCTTGTACGGGTGGTGGCGATACATCAGGGAGTTGAGCGCCTGCAGGCAGCGCCGCCAGGGGTTATCCTTGCCCATCTTGATCTCTTCGATCACCACGTGGCGCTCGCGCTTCTGCTCCACCTCGGGATTGGCCGGGTCGAACGGCGGCCCGATCTCGTTCTCCGGCAGGAGCGGGTTGAGGAGCATATCGGCATGCAGCTCCAGGGCACGCCGGTAGAACCTGCCCTCTTCGCCCTTGGGGAGCGTGGCGTAATACTGCGTCCAATCCTTCGAGGTACTGGCGTTGATCCGCGCGCCCATCCCCTCCAGGATCCGGTCGAAATCGCCGGCCGGGTAGCGAGGCGTCCCCTTGAACATCAGGTGCTCGAGGAAGTGCGAGATGCCGTTCGTCTCGTCGTCCTCCAGGGCCGACCCGACACGGACTACGGTGTGCAGATGCACCACGTCCCCCGGCTTGGGGATCACCACCACGGTATGCCCGCTATCGAGCGTCGCCACGCCCGCCGGGCGGGCCAGATAGGGCAAGACTACTTCTCGGATGCCTTCCTTCACATGCTCCTCCTACGCTGGGGGTGCAGGCAGCCCCCTGCGAAGCCACACCGCACGCCGTTCACTCGCATCCACCTGCAGGTGGGTTTGACGGGCAGCAGGGGCAGCCGGCCCGGCAAAGGCAGCCCTCAAGCGCGAGGGGAACTGCCATCCGGTCGCACGCCGGGTATCCGCACTCCTACTTTTCCCTTGCTGAGCGCCCGGTAAACTATACCATGCGTGCAGGTTGACATGCAAGGCCGCGAATCGTCTCGCGGCCTTGCATGCGGAGATGGAGCGCGGGTATGACGTAGCGCGGGCCAGGAATAACGTGGATGTAAACGCCCGCGCCAGGCTTCCCGGCGAAGCTACTTGCCCAGATGGAGCGCCTTGATCTCGCCCGGCGCCAGCTCCAGAGCAACCGGCTTCCGCGGATCATGTTGCCGGCCCGTTTCGTACTCGACCAACCGAGACCCGGCTGGCACCTCACGCAGGGCGAGCGTCACCTTCTGAGGCGATCCGCCCGGGTTCATCAGAATGGCCAGGCGCTCTTGCCCGTGCGTGAGTACCGCGAAGGTGCTCTCGTCCATCGCCGGTTCCACCATCGCCAGGTCATCCCGCCGGTCGAAGCGCGTGAAGAAGCGCTCGTAGTCGGCCACCAGCGCCGAGACCCAACTGATCCCCCAATAGCCGCCGCCATCGAGAACAGGCAGATACCAGACGAGGAAGCCCATGCCGTCGCAATCGAGCACGGCGCGCATCAGGCGGATTCGCCAGCTCGACGGCGTCGGATAGGGATACTCGGCGCGGAAGCGCTGCTCCGCGTACATGCACCCCGTGGTAAAGGGCACCTTTCCCAGGGCTTCCATCGTGCCGCGGATCGTCGCTCGCCCCCCGTCATAGCCGGCGATTCCCCAGTCGACCGCGTCGCGCATCTTCGTCCAATCGACGCCATACGTGGACCGCGTGCGCGCGGCCTCATAGCCGCTGTAGACGCTGAACGGAATCTCCGGGTTGGCGGCCTTGACGGCATCACGGATCACCCGTGCCATGCGCGCGTTCTGCCCGCAACGGAAGTTCACCCATGCCTCTTCATGCCGCTCGAACACCTCTTCGAGCGAGGGAACGGCGGGCAGGCCCGCCTCCGCCGCAAACGCCTTCCGGCAGCGCTCGCAGAGGCACACCGCCTGGTCGCGAACCACGGGGAACTCATGGTCCCAATCGACCATGTCATACGGGTTCTCTCGTAGGCGCTGCGTCAGCCAGGCCTTCAGCTTTGGCACGAACTCGTTCGGCGTATCGAGGAGGACGGTCGGGCAGATCTGGCGCGTGCTACGCACCCCATTCCGCTGCACCGCGGCATGCTCGGGATGGCGACGGAGATACTCCGGATCCACCGGCTCTTGGGAGTAGCCGTCGCGCGGGATGTGCCAGACGAACTTGACCCCGTGAGGCCGCACCCGGCGGGCGATCTCGCTCTCGTTTGGACCCCACAGCCAGTTGATGCCGGCACCAATCACCATCTCGGCATTCGCCGCGACCACCTCTTGGTTCTCGTAGGCCTCGCTCGCGTAGCACACGATGATCGGCACCTGCTTCGGGGCGCGTCCCTTCATCGCTGGCAGCAGATTCACCGGCGTTGCCTGCTCGGCCTCGACGAGGTGCCCCTCGCCACTCTCATAGTGCGAGTAGAGAACCAGCTGCTCTTCCTTTGGCTGGCCGACATCCACCACGAGAGATGCCCGGCTCACACCGCCCTGAGAGACGATCCGCTCGCCCTTCGCGCGCAGGCGCACCACGTAGCGCGTCGCCGGCTTCACCGGAACCGAGTCGCTCGTCACCCAAAGCCCCGCCTGCCGGCCCACCTCCTCGCGCGTTCCGGAGAGGCGGCAGGCGCGATTCGGCTTGCCATCCCGCGTGTACTCCGCCACGTGCACATGGCCCTTCCAGGCGTCGCCCTCGAAGTCTCCCTGCGGGAGCAGGTTCTCGGTTGTGCCCTTCTCGCAGATCGAGATGTCGTCGAACCAACACGTGCCGTGAATCCCGCGGTTCTGCCACTTGAGGCAGAGGACGCGCAGCTGCTCCGCATACTGCGGTGAGGTCACCTCAATGGCAAAGTCACGCCAGTCGAAAGTGCCCCCGAGCGAGAAGGCGGGCACGTAGGTGTGGCTCGTCTTGGCGTTGTTGGACCACACCAGCTCCAGCGTGAAGCCGCCGGCCAGGGTGCCCACGGGCTCCAGGCGGTAGCGCGTGTAATCTCGCCCCTCGCGCCGGATGCGCCTGGACTGGAGTGGCTTGAGCGGCACGCCATCCAGGTTGTCGGTCGCGAGGATACGCATCGGGGCGGGCAGGTCCAGGTAGTAGACATAATCGGCCGGCGGCTCTCCCACACACCCGAAAAGCGGCTTGAGGAACATGCGGCTGCCACGGGGGAGATTGACCTCCTGCTGCAGCGGCCAGAAGCGCTCTCGGCGCACGGGCACCGCGATCACGCGCCGGAGATGGACGCGCTCCGCCGCCGGGAGCGCCAGCCGCCCCTTCGCCGACGCTACGGCACGCCACTCCTCCGCGAAGAATCCAGGCTGATCCCAACCCGATGCAGGCGCCTCGGACCACCGCCACCCTTCGCCCACCGGAATCTCCTGAGCACCACACATCAGCTTTCCACTCAGGCGCGTTTTCCCCGGAGCAGTAAGCGCGATCACATTCTCGCCGGGCTCCAGGCGGAGACTGACCGGCACGCGCTTTCCCCCAGGAAGCCGCACAGCGTCCTGGCCGTTGCGGAGCAGCGTGCCATCGCCGCCTTCCAACACGAGATGCCCGGTGAGCGTGAGCACCGATCCCATCTGCGCGAACCACGGCGACCGGTAGACAGGAGTGCCATCGGCAAAGGTCACCTCGTAGCGTGCCGAACCCGCGCCCCCTTCCCGGCCCACCGGATAGGCAACACGCACCTCGCCCATGCCGGCCGGCACGGCTGCCTTCGACCGGCGAACCGTGGTGTCTTTCGTCTGCAGCTCCGCCTGCATGGGTGCGTCGCCCTTGCCGATACGGAGACGCAACGCCGACGCCGAGGCGGCCAGGTCGGCCAGATCCACCAGTTGAACGGGCACAGCCCGCTCGCTGAAGAGCACCTCCCCGAACGCCTCTGGAACGTGGAAGGCACCCTGTAGCCCCGACCAACTGCTCCGCTCCTTGAGAATCTGCTCCGTGCGGCAGAAGTTGAGCGTCCAGCGATCGCCAGGCCGCGGTGCGGGAACCCCCAGCGATTGGAACGGAATGGCCATCTCCACGTACCACGCCTCGGCATCCGCCGTGGTGGCCACGTCCCACGAGGCGTTGAAGGAGGCATCCATCCCCCGGGCATCATAGCGCGTGCCGCGCATATTGGTGGCGAGATGAAAGTACTCTCCCTTCCCTCCCGGGCGCAGGAAGAGCTCGATGCTCTCGTCGGCGAAGACAGGCCCATCCTGCCCGCGAGCATCCTGCCGCAGGAGATGAAGCTGCTGAGTGGCAGGCGAGAGCGCGCGCTCGAAGCATTGGAAGCCAAGGTACAGCGCGCGCTCGTCCCAACAGAGACGCACGACCGTCTGCTGCGAGGCCGGCCCCGACCCATCATTGCGGATGAAGGGCGCCGCAACCGCGGCGTCCCGCCAACAGGGATCGCTCAGGCGGCCATCTAAGCGAGGGGCCTCGCACCGCCCGACCATCACCATGGGCTGGCCATCCGCCACCGCGCCCGACATAGTCAAACAGAAAAGTGCTATCCAGCCGACCCACGCGCCGAGGAGCTTTCGGCAGGGAATCATCTCTGGCCTCCGTTTACAGAAGAGGGGTTCAGGGCGCGAGAACTCCCGGCCCCCCTCCCCCCGCGCGCGGGGGGAGTAAGACGAAACTCTGGGATTCCGACATAAGGAGAAGGCCACCCGCACGCGCGGAGCTCGAAGCTCCGCGCTGCTTCTTTGCAAAGCCCCTTCGAGGCTTCTCCTCCCAGCCACCGCCGTTTTGAGACATCTGGGAGTATCCCCAACCCAGCCCGGCAGGGCTTCGCTCGCAAGCAGCGCGGTGATTTATCGCCGCGCGCCGGGTTGCGTGCTGCCTCCGTGGCTTCGGATTCCTTATCTCGGAATCCCAG
>JAAZEM010000041.1 GCA_012512265.1 Armatimonadota bacterium
ATACTCCCAGATGTCTCAAAACGGCGGTGGCTGGGAGGAGAAGCCCCGAGGGGGCTTTGCCGGAAAGCAGCGCGGAGCTTCGAGCTCCGCGCGTGCGCGCGGCCTTCTCCTTATGTCGGAATCCCAGAAGGCCAGCCGACTCTTGACAGGCTTCGCCTGCCTGGGGTACATTGAATGCGACGCCACCGTGGCGTCGGGAAGGAACAGATACCCCATGCTGCCGCTCGCCGGTTTCGCGTCTCTCCTGGAGCAACGGACGCGATGAGGAAGCCGATCTCCCTGTACCTGCCGCCGGGATTCCAGCGCTACGACTGCCAGCTGTGCGGCGCCTGCTGCCGCGCCGGCTTCGCGGTCGTCACTACCGAGGAGGAACGAGAGCGCATCCGTGCCCAGGGATGGGAGCAGCTCCCCGAGTTTCAGGGGAAGAAGCTGTTCGTCCGGGGCCCAGGAGGCGAATACGTGGTTGGGCAGCGCGAGGATGGCGCCTGCCTCTTCCTGGGAGACGACGGTCTCTGCCGGATCCACGCAAAGTATGGCGAGGACGCGAAGCCGTTTGCCTGCCGCCCCTACCCCTTCATCCTGCTGCCGGTGGGTGGCGAGGTGCGCGCGAGCCTGCGCTTCGATTGCCCCGCCGTGGTGGCGAACGAGGGCCGGCCTCTCCCCCAGCATCGGGCGCACCTCCAGGCCTTGGCAGCGCATGCCCTCCCGAAAGGCGCTCGCGCACCCGCCCCGCCCCCCTTCCGAGACGGGCTGACGCTCGAATGGCACGAGCTATGTCTGGTCGCGGCCGCGTTCGACCGCCTCGTCGCCACCGAATCGCTCGACATCACCCGGCGCCTCCTCGCCTGCGCCGACCTCGTCGGGCTGCTGCAGCAGGCGAAGATAGAGGACCTGAAGGGCCGCAAGCTGGAGGGATTCCTGGGCAACTTGACGCGCTGGCTCAAGGAGGGCGTCGCGGCGAACCCCCTGGAGCGAAAGCGGCCTGCCGCGGGAGTCCTGCCGATGTTCCGGCAGGCCGCCGGTCTCTATGCGCGGCTTGACCGGATCGCGGAGACGCAAGAGAGCGTCGCCACCCGGCTGGCGCGCGTAGCCCGCCGGCTTTCGCACGCAGTGCGCCTCCTCGGTGGCTGGGGCATGGTGCCCCCCGTGCGCGAGGGGCTACCCCGGGTGCGCTGGTCGGCCCTGGAGCGGCCCTTCGGCATCCCAGACGCGGAGTGCGCCGAGGTGCTGGCGCGCTACTATCGGGTGAAGCTGGATGCCCTCGGATTCTGCGGGCGCGCGATGTATGGCTGGCCTTTCCTTGAAGGCGCCGGCGCCCTCTTCCACACCTACCCGCTCATCCTCTGGTTTGCCCGGCTCTTTGCCATCGGGAAGGGCAAGGAGCGGGTGGACGCGGAGGATGTGCGTCAGGCGATCCGCGTGGTGGACCGCCCCCACGGCACCTCGGTGGCCCTCTCCATGCGCACGGAGAGGCTGCGGCTGCGCTTCCTCAGTCAGTACGAGAACCTGAGCACACTCATCATCTGGTACGGCACATAGCGCCGTGGAGGCAAGCCATGCGCGGGCTACCGCGCCATCTCCTCCGCCGTCAATCCGAGCGCCCCGCCGATGGTCCGGATGAAGAGCGCCACGTCGAAGACGGGGTGAACCTGCGGCTCCAGGTGGCGAACTACGTCGAGCAAGCGCCGCGCAAGCACGCGCGCCTGCTCCTTATCGCCCCGCGCGAGGGCTTCTGCGGCAGGCGCCATCCGGAGGCAGATCTCCGCGTGGTCCTTCAGATAGCGCCACGATTGCGCGTGGCACTGCACCGCAAGGTTGAGGTTCCTATCGATCACCGGCATGAACTCGGTCACCAGCGCCGGCACCTGGGCCAGTTTCGCGGCGGCGTCTTTCCGGCCGGCTTCGTCACGCTCGCCCCGCAGGAACGGTGGGTCAAACAGCTCGGAGAGGCGCTGCGTGTACTCCTTCGCTTTCTCCCAATCGGCGCCGAAAGCGGCTCGGAAGTGGTCGTTGGCAATCTCATCGAACGAAGCGTCGCGGTTCCACAGTGTTCGCGCCATCACCGCCATGAGAAGGCCGCTGGGGAGGAAGGTGCGCTGCTCCTGGCAGCTGATGAACCCGTTCAGGCCGATGGAGCGCAGGCCACGAATATCCTCGTGGAGCACGCGCGCCAGTGCCCAGGCACCCGGATCCCGGAAGTGATCCCACATCAGGTGATAGTCAAAATCGAAGCTGTCTCCATCGAAGCTCTTCTGCCAGCCGCGCAAGAAGGCGAGGTTCCCCTCCGGCGTGCGCGGGAACTTCAGCTTGTTCCGCTCGAACGGCGGGATGGTGCCCTCGCCGGTTGCTCCGGCGGTGAAAGAAGAGGAGTAGGTGCGCGTGATCGGCGCGAACATGAGGATGAAGCGGTCCGGGTTCGCCAGCTTCTCCTCCCGGGGTGGCCAGAGAAGGTCCACGTAGATCAGGAAGACGATCTTGGTGGGCAGGCCGCGCGCGGTCAACTCGGCGTCCACCTCGTTACACAGCTTCACGTAAAGGTCGGACGGCAGGTGGTCGCGGCACAGGGGGCATTCGCACTGGTTATTGCTCCCATCGGCCAGCCATAGGTGGATGATATCGACCTCCGGGTGCTCCGCCGCGTAGTCGGCGACGGCCTGGACCACGATCCGGCGCGTCTCGGGGTTGCCGTAGCAAAGGTTGGTGTTCAGCGGGATCCCGCCCCACAGGTCGCGCTTGCCGTTCACCTCGGCCACGTGTTGATAATAGCTCTCGGGTACCGGGTCGGTGTAGGGGAACCAGCCAAGGCCGGCCACGCCGAAGGGATCGCACGTCCAGCCGTGGCCCACCATGTGCAGGATCATCCCGCGCTTTTCTATCTCCTCGGCGATGCGGCGCGTGTAGGCGCGGGCATCCTCGATGGTGAACGCCTCCTTAGGTTGCAGCGGGTTGAACTCGTGGTGGTACCAGCGCACGAAGAACTGGTACGCCTCGCGAAACTGGATGAAGTAGGCACCCATCCCCACCTTCGGGAGCCAGTCGACCATGTCGCACACGTGCTCCAGGCTCACCGCGCCCTCGATGCAGACGCCGCGGTGCCGGTAGGAGGGGCGCTCATGCACGGCCACGCATGTGGCGAAGGGGTCGTCTATCCGGGGGATGTACTCACCATCGGCACCGGGGCGCACCCACCGGCAGCCGAGCTCGGTGAGATAGCGGTAGGCGGCCAGGACCACGCTGCGCGGGTTCGCACCGGCGATCACAGCACCGCCGGGCCCCGCCTCGATGAAGATCTCGTCGTCATAGGGGTGGTCGGAAGCGCGCGCGGGCACGCCCTCTGAAAACGCCTCGAAGGTGCCGACGCGAATCGCCGGGCCGGCGCCGGTCGCGCCACTCGCGACCTCCACCCGCCTGCTGGTGGCGCGGGCTAGATACTTCTGCAGCTCCGAAACGGCCCACTGCACGGGGGCTTCGTCGCTCATGCGGTCGATACGAATGGGGTCCATCTCTCTCCTCCCGATCACGCGGGGCACCCTCCCCTACTCTTCGACGACGAGAATCTGCTCCGCGGCTTCCTGTCGCGAAGCGCCAGCGCCGTGGTCGGAGTGTACTCCCGTGGCGTCGAGAAGATAGAGCGCGTAGGCGGCGCGGAGCCCGGGGAGCAGCCGCACCTGCCTCCAGCAAGGATAGCGCAACACCATGCGGCGCAGGATGCCGAAGCCTTCGCGGGCGCAAAAATCCTCGAAGTCGGCCAGAGTCAGCAGGTGGATGTTAGGGGTGTCATACCACTCATAGGGAAGCATGGGCGACTTGGGCATGCGCCCCGTGAGGAGCAGCGCGGAGCGGATCTGCCAGTGCCCGAAGTTCGGGAAACCGACGATCACTTGCCTGCCCACGCGGCCCGCCTCCAGCAGCAGGTGGCGCGGCCGTGCCACCTGCTGGAGCGTGTGGCTGATGATCACGACATCGAACGACCGGTCGGGAAAGTCCGCCAGGCCTGCATCCAGGTCGGCCTGGACGACGGGGATGCCCCGGCGCATGCAGGCGAGAATCGCCTGGGGATCGCGCTCGATTCCCCGGCCATCCGCGCCCTTCTCCCGGCGCAGGTGTTCCAGGAGCAGCCCATCGCCCGACCCGAGGTCGAGCACTCGCGCGCCATGAGGCACGAGCTCCGTGATCAGTTGCAGGTCACCGCGCTTGTGGAGGGCAGCGCCCACCTCGCCGAACGCGGCTGGTTTTGAGGATCCGTCCGTCATTGGTTTCACTAGCTTTCTCGGGGCGGGTCAGCCGCGAAAAACGCCTCAATGAGCGCCGTCAGCGCCTCCACCTCGAGCAGGAACGCGTCGTGCCCATAGGGCGATTGGAGCTCCACGAAGGTGACGTCTTTACCGGCCGCCTGCAGGTGCTGCACGAGCAGGCGCGACCGGCTCGTGGGGAAGAGCCAGTCGGAGCTGACCGAGACGATCAGGAAGCGCGCATCTGCCCGCGCCAGCGCGTTGCCCAGCCCGCCCCAATCGGCGCCCAGATCGAAGTAGTCCATCGCCTTCGTGATGTAGAGGTAGCTGTTGGCATCGAACCGCCCGACGAAGCCTTTGCCGTGATACTCCAGGTAGGTCTCTACCTGGAACTCGTTCTCGAAGGCGTAGTGGTAACTCTCCTGATCAGGACGCAGCTTGCGGTGGAACTTCAGGCGCATCGCCTCCTCGCTGAGGTAGGTGACGTGCCCCACCATGCGCGCCACGGCTAGGCCGCGCGTCGGCCCCGGGCCGCCATAGTAATCGCCGCCGGCCCACCCCGGGTCGGACATAATCGCCTGCCGGCCGACGGCGTTGAAGGCGATCCCCTGCGCCGTCAGACGGTGCGTCGTGGCCAGGGGGATGCAGTGGCGCACGCGATCCGGATAGGCAACCGCCCACTGCAGCGCCTGCATTCCCCCCATCGACCCGCCGATCACGGCGTAGAGCTGGTCGATCCCGAAGTGATCGACCAGCTTCACCTGCGCCGCGACCATATCCTGAATCGTCACCACGGGAAACCGCAGCCCATAGGGCTTTCCGGTGGCGGGGTTGATGCTGTTTGGCCCGGTGGAGCCCTTGCACCCGCCGATCACGTTGGCGCATAGGACAAAGTAGCGGTTGGTATCCAACGCCTTGCCGGGACCCACCATCTCGTCCCACCACCCGGGCTTGCGATCCTCGGGCGTGTGCCGGCCGGCGACGTGCGCGTCGCCGGAGAGAGCATGCAGCACGAGGATCGCGTTGCTCCGAGCGGGGTTGAGCTGGCCATACGTCTCGTAGGCCAGCGTGATCGGACCCAGCTTTGCGCCGGAGGTGAGTACCATCTCGTCCGGCGGCTCGGCAAACGTCAGATATTGCGTCTCCACCAGGCCAACGGAGCGGTCGTCCCGGCCCGGTTCAGGTTTGGCAGCCATAGGTCCTCTCAGGTTTCCGGGCCACGTTTCACGCGCACGCCGCTGCGAGCGCCTGGTCCAGGTCCGCGATGATGTCGTCCACGTGCTCCAGACCGATGGAGAGGCGCACGAAGTCGGGCGTCACCCCACTGGCCAGCTGCTCTTCCTCGGAAAGCTGCTGGTGCGTGGTGCTCGCCGGGTGGATGATAAGCGACTTGGCATCGCCCACATTGGCCAGGTGCGAGAAGAGCTTGACGTGGTCGATCAGCCGCCGGCCGGCCTCGACGCCGCCCTTGATCCCAAAGCCGATCATCGCGCCGAAGCCACCCTGGTGATACTTCTTCGCGATCGCGTGCTGCGGGTGGCTCTCCAGGCCAGGGTAGCTCACCCAGGTGACGCACGGGTGCTTCTCCAGCCAGCGCGCCACGGCCAGCGCGTTCTCGCTGTGCCGCTGCATACGCAGGTGCAGCGACTCCAGGCCCTGGAGGAAGAGGAAGGCGTTGAATGGGCTCATCGATGGGCCCAGGTCACGCAACAGCTGGAGGCGTGCCTTCATGACGAAGGCGATGTTGCCAGCCCCCGGGAAGTCTCCGAACGTCTCCCAAATCTTCAGGCCGTGGTAGCTCGGATCCGGGTCCACGAAAGCCGGGAAGCGCCCGTTGGCCCAGTTGAAGTTGCCGCCATCGATGATGATCCCGCCGATGGACGTGCCATGCCCCCCGATGAACTTCGTCGTCGAGTGGACCACTACGTTCGCGCCCCACCGGATCGGCTTCACCAGGTAAGGCGAGGGGAAAGTGTTGTCGATCACCAGGGGAACGCCATGCGCGTGGGCAATCTCCGCTACCTTCTCGATGTCGAGCACGTCGAGGCGCGGGTTGCCGACGGTCTCTGCGTAGAGCGCGCGCGTCCGATCCGTGATCGCCCGCTCGAAGTTGCGCGGGTCGCTGGCGTCGACGAAGCGCACGGTGATCCCGAACTTGGCGAGGGTATAGCGGAAGAGAGTATAAGTCCCCCCGTAGAGTGTAGAGGATGAGACGATCTCATCTCCCGCCTGCGCCAGGTTGAGGATGGCCAGGGAGATCGCGGCCTGGCCGGAGGAGACGGCGAGCCCGCCGGTGCCCCCTTCCAGCGCCGCCACCCGCTTCTCCAGGACGTCGGTCGTCGGGTTCATAATGCGGGTGTAGATGTTGCCCAGCTCCTCGAGAGCGAAGAGTGCCGCGGCATGGTCCGCGTCGCGAAAGACGTAGGAGGTCGTCTGGTAGATCGGTACCGCGCGCGAGCCGGTGGTTGGGTCAGGCTGCTGGCCGGCGTGCAGCGCGAGTGTCTCTGGGTGATACTGATTCCCCATGCTTCCATCCCTTCCGGGTAGCCTCTCGGCCCGGGGGCATCCGGGCCATGGCGCTTTGGGCGCCCCTACATACTCACGCTCGTCCCCTTTTCGGGACGCAAGAGCGTCGCCGTGGGGTTCCGTGGTGCCAACCGGCAGACGCGCCCGCGCGAGCGGGGCCCCTACAACAAAAAAAGGCCCCTTCTGCAAGAAGATAGAGGCCACCGGTAAAGGCTATTCCCTTATCTTTTGCAGAACTCTTCTGCTCAACGCAAGAGCACCTTACGGCACTTTCTCCGCAGGCTGCCGGGCGTCATCGGGTGCGTTCCCCTCGGCCACTCTTGATAAGCTGTCACTGCCTATTATAACAGCCCGTCTCCTCGTTGTCAAGCAGAAATTCTCGCTCGAGTGCGCCGCCCGCGCGCATCGCGCCCGCGCCTGGTGGAGCCGGAAGAGGAACGCATCTCCATCCGCCCCCTTTCCCTTGGGAATGTGTCTGAAACCGAAACGCCCGGAGAGGACTCCAACGTATAGCAGGCGGTTTGACCCGGGTGCTGTGTCACACCGCTTGTCACGAGCGCGGAGGGGCGAAGGAGATCCAGCGGCTCTTCCAAGCGGTCGGTTGCATGATTAATAGTATAGGAGAAACGAGGGCGGTGGGCGGCGCGAGTCTCCGGCGCCGCGAAATGGAGAAGAGTTATGCATTTGGTAAAGCTGGCCGGCCAGCGGCTTGCAGGAGCTGCCCGTCTTCTTGCAATAATGGGAGCGCTTTTCGCGCTCGGCGTGGGCTTGGGCGCCGACGAGAGCTCATCGGAGGAGCCGAAAGAGATCGCACTAGGGCAAAGCCGCATCCCCGTCGTCACGGTGTGTGACGCGGAGCAGTACGACTGCTCCCTCCGGGTGCTCGCGGGCGAGGACGCGCGGATTTACTGGGCATGGCAGGATGCCAGAAACCACTACCGCCTCGATATCACTCGCTCGCAGATGGCGCTCTACCGGGTGCGTGGCGGGCATGTCGAAAAGCTCGCCAGCGCCTCCGGGGCCTTCCTTGAGGCCCGGAAGCCGATGCCGCTCACACTGCGCCGGCGCGCGAACGCCCTCTACGTGATCGCTCGCGGGCAGATCGCGCTCGACTGCCTCGACTCCACCTTCTCGGGAGGTCCCGTCGCAGGAAAGAACCTGGAGGCCGCTGGCTTCCAGCCGGCCGAAGAGGTCTTCTTCAGCGATGATTTCATGCGCACCGAGAAGGAGCAGGAGCTCGGCGATTGGACGAAGGTGAGCGGCACCTGGCAGTTCCACTCCGTCAAGGAGACAAACGTCCATGCCGACTTCCGGCTCAGCGTCAACCCCTTCTCGCTGGGCGGAAAAGACCCCGAGGGCGCAGTGGTCACCGTCGGGTTCCCCTTCTGGTGCGACTATGCCGCCAGCGTCTCCGTCAAGAGCCAGGGGGGCGTGGCCGGCCTCGTCTTCGGCTATCAGGGGGAGGAAGACTACTTCCTCCTGCGTATGGATTTGCGCGCGCCCTACCCGCGCCCCTCTGGAGTTGAACTGCTCCGCATCACGCCCCAGGGTCCGCGCGTCCTCGCCTCCGGCACTGTCCGCGCCGCCTCGGGCGACTGGTACCGCCTCGGCGTCCGGACCGACGGCCCGCGCGTTCAAGCCATCCTCGACGGCGACGTGCTGTTCGACTTGATCCAGCCGGGGTGCATTGGCGGTCCGGTAGGCCTCTACGCGCAGGGCGAAGCCGAGTGCTTCTTCGATGATGTGAAGGTGGAGCCGACGGGCGTCTGTGCGTTTGATCGCGCCTACTCCTTGCGCCGGAATGGCCGGCCGCTGGGCGAGGGCTGGCGTTTCATTGCGGCGCCCGGCGAGCGCATCCAGGGCGATACCGGCCCGCACCACCTTGTGCATGAGGGCACGGAGCTGGCGCGCTACGTTCTTGGCGATCCCGGGTGGCAGGGGGGTGTCATCCAGACCCGGGTGCAGGTGGAAGGGCCCGGTGGTTGGGCGGGCGTTCTTTTCGGCTATCAGGACGAGCGCAACTGGCGCCTGGCCCGCTGGCGCGTGGCGGATGGATCTGCCGCGCAAGGGGGTGGCACGGCGGCCGCCGGAGCGCGGCTCCAGTACATCCGGTGCATCGACGGGAAGAAGCAAATCGCCGCCGAGTCTACCGCCGCGTTGGAGAACGGCACCTGGCACGACCTTCTGGTGGATTGCACCAACGAGGGCTATACGCACATCTATCTCGATGGGCGGCTCCGGTTGCGTGTCGCCGATCCGGTGCCCGCTCAGGGACGGGCCGGCCTCTACTCCTTCGGGGCCACGCGCGCGCGCTTTGCCGATACGGCGTTTCGCCTCGCGCGCGATGTGCAGGTGGAACAGACGATCTCCAACGAGGTGTTCCGCAACGACCCCTTCATGAAGCTGTGGTCGTCCTCGTATGGCCAGTGGTTTCCAGTGAAGCAGGTCCCGAACGTATACTGGAACAAGGGCGACTTCTTCAACAGCTACCAGATCGCGATGCCGATCACGCCCGGCCTGGTCCTCGCGTTCGCCACCGAGGGTGAGGATTTTGGCCAGGGATACCGCGTCAGCATCGAGCCGGTGAAGGGGGAGAAGGAAACTTGCCGGGTTCACCTGAGCCGGCTGGAGCAGATTGTCAAGACGGCGAAGATCCAGGATGTGAGCAAGGCACCGAAGCTGACATTGCACCGGAGCGGTGATGTCGTCTGGGCCATGCTTGGCTCACGAGAGCTCTTCAGCTTCCACGATCCCAGGCCGCTGCCGGGGCGGCGCGTAGGGATCGCGACGCCGGCCAAGTTCGATCTGGCCAACGTGGAGGTGCGCCGCGAGAACGTGGCCGACTACCCCTTCGAGGAGGCGGGCTGCGACTGGGAGCAGTATGGCAACTGGGTTGTGACCAACCGCTTCTCCTGCACGCCGACGTGGTCGCATCTGAGCGCCCTCGCCGACCGCGCCTGCGCCATGTGGAACAAGTACGCTTTCAGCGGCGATCTCACCGTGGAGTTCTATGCCGGGATGCGCCAGACCAACAAGGCGCTCTCCTACCCGCGGATTGGCGACATGAATGTGACGATCTGCGGCGATGGCCGGCGCCTAGATAGCGGCTACTCCTACGTGGTGGGCGCGTGGGACCCGGGATGGACAGAGAAATGGACGCAGCTTCTCCGTGGCACGGAGGTGGTTGAGCAAACCGACCGCTATCTCGCCCCGCGGGTGCGCGAGTCATCCGGTGGCCGCCAGATTGAGGTGCCCTGGACCGCCGAAGGCCGCCCGATCCATGGCGCGTGGTACTACATCAAGATCCGCCGCGTTGGCAACCGGGTGGAGTGCTACTTCGACAACGTGAAAGTGCTCACCTATGAGGACGGCAAGCCGCTAGACGGGCGCTTCCTGGCGATCTGGACGCAGATGAACGAGGTCGTCTTTGCCCGTGCGAGCATCACCTACGAGCACCGCTACGCGCCGAAGCGGCTTCTGACGCGGGGCACTCCGCCCACGCCTCTTCCTGAACCCGGAGGACCGAAGGGCCCCCTCCCGGTTCTGGCGTCCAGCACGCACCCCGGGTTCGTGGAGTGCTTCGAGAGCCCGGAAACCGTGTGGAAGCCGACTGGGCCTGCGCGCGATGTCGTGGTGGAGCGCGTTGCCGGCGGTCCGGCGGGCAGCCGGGGCTGCCTGCGCGTGACCAACATCGCCCCCGGCGGCGATCTGGGTGCCGCGGTGCCTCTCCCGAGCGACATCGACGCTTCGCGCGCCGTGGTGGAGTTCGACTACCGCATCCCCAAGGACGCGAAGATCCATCTCTACGTCACGCTGAATGGCCAGCGCCACTTCGTGCGCCTCACGGGCACCGAGCCGGACAACGCGATTCTGCCGCTGCTGGGCGAGATTCCCATCCGGGCCGATGGCCAGTGGCATCGCGCCCGGTTCGACCTGGGCTATGCCGTCTCGCGGCTCTATCCGGGCAAGCGGCCACTCCGCATTGGCGAGATGCTCTTCGGTCATTTCCATGAGGGCTATCTGCGCGCCGGTATTGGCGGCAATGGGCCGGGCGTCTCCTACGCCATCGATAACTTCATCGTGGCGACGGCCTCCGCGACAACGCCCGTGCTCACCTGGTCGCCTCCGCAGGTGCCCGCGGATGCGAAGTCGGCCACTCAAGCGGCCAACCCAGAGACAGATAAGCCTACCTTCCTCTTCTCGGTCGATCGCGACCCGCTGGCAGAGCCCCAGCCAACGAAGCCGACGACAGAGACGAAGGCCGCGCTGAAGGATCTGGGCGAGGGCCTGTGGTTCGCGCATGTCCGCTGGCTGCAGCCGGATGGCGCCTGGAGCCGCACCGCTCACCTGCCAATCCACGTGGTCGTTCAGCCGCTTTCACTGCAAGCGGCTGAGCTTCGAGAAGATGCTCCCTGGGGCGGCGATCCGATTCGCTTCCGCGTGCAGCCTGCCACCGGCCCGCACCTTGACCTCTCTCGCCTGGCAGTGACTGTCAACGGTCGCAAAATCGATCGCCCGGCGCGCATCGCCGAGTACGATCCAGTGAAGCGGCAGCTCTCGCTCGATCTCCAACGCGCCAGCCTCACTCTGGCCGACCAGCAGAAGGTGAAGCTAGAGGTGCAGGCGGCTACTGCTGACGGACCGGTGAACAAGACGGCACTGAGCGTCGTCGTCAGCGCCTCTGCCGATACGCGCCCGCCGGATCCCCCGGTGGTCGCATCGCCGGGTCTCTTCGAGGGCTTCGAAGAGGGCACCGGGTCCTGGAGGGGGGCAGGCGCTCTTGTCACCCGAGATACCTCTACCGCAGCCAGCGGAAAAGCGAGCCTGCGGATCACCAACACCAGTCTCGCCGGCTCGTTCTCGGTCACTGCTATCGGGAAGAGCTTCAATGTTGGGCGCACTCCCCTCCTCCGCTTTGCTTACCGTGTTCCCGAGGGGGTTTGCATCAACCCGGCGGTCATCACGCGCGAAACCCCGGTCGGCATCCGCTTTACCGACCGGCACGATAGCTATCCGGTCACCGGCTTCATTCGCGACGCGATGCGCGATGGCCAATGGCATACGGCTGAGGTCAACCTCCAGCAGGCGCTGGCAGGCCTGCGCTTCCGGCCGGATCAGTTCGACGCCGTCCAGCTTGTGTTTGGTGATCGCGGCTACACCGCAGCGCCCGCGGGCGCGTCCTACTCGCTGGATGATTTCCAGCTTATTCCGACGGCGAGCGGGGCCGCGGGCATCTCGCTCTCCTGGTCTGCCGCGGACGTGACCGGGATTCAGGCTTACCGCTATAAGTGGAGCGACAAGCCGGATGATATCCCGGACACGGTGCTCCCTGGCAGCACCACCCAGCAGACGTTCCGGGGTCTCCCGGAGGGGCGGCTGTACTTCCATCTGCAGGCTCAGGACGGCGCTGGCAACTGGAGCGAGCCCTCGCATACGCCTTTCCTGATCGATAACACGCCGCCGCGCCTTAGCGCGCCCTCGCCCGCGCCCGGCAAAATCGCCACGTCGCAGTGGACGATCCGCCTCAGCGACACCGGTGGCTCCGGGTTCGATCCTCGGTCGCTGAAGATGACCGTGAACGGCAAAGAGTATCCGCTGGCGGAGTTCGTCACCACGTATGCCCACACCAAGAGGACGCTGACGTGGGATTGGTCCACCGCAACCGGACTCTTCTCGGATCCGATCCCCGATGGGCAGGCGGTGGAAATGACGCTGGCGCCGGTCAAGGATTTCGCGGGGAACGCTGCGGAGCCGACCACCTTCCGCTACACCGTGGACCGCGCGTCGGACAAGGAGCCGCCACGCGCCCCGGCAGTGGACGCGCAGGGGCGCACCCTGATCTGCTACGACACCTTCACTCGCGATGTGGGCCAGTGGGCACCGTACGGCGGCGGATTGCCCGGCGTCACGCTCCATCTGGACCCGGAACGGGGCGACACGTGCGCGCGCCTGTCGACATCGGGCAGCTCTTACGGCTACTGGATCCGCATGAGCGCCTTCGATGCGGTGAAGGCGCCGTTCATCTCGTTTGACTATCGTTGCCCGCAGACGGTGAACCTCCACCTCGCGCTCCATATCAAGGGGCGATGGTACACCATACCGCTCAGTGGCAAGAACCCGACCCACCCGAACCTGGGCCCAGTGAAGGGGTTCAATCCGGACGGCAAGTGGCACACCATCGCGTTCAACTACCTCGATATCTTACGCGCCGCCAAGATGGGGGGCGAGAGCGTTCCGATCACCCACCTCGCCCTGTGGCACCAGGGGAGCGGCGGAGGGCAGTTCTACGATATCGACAACTTCCAGATCTTCGGCTCCGGAACTCCAGAGTTCGAAGTCACCTGGAGTGCCGCGGATCCCACTGGGATCCACGCCTTCAGCTATCGAATCGATGCCGACCCAGAGGCGGGCCTCGCCGAGCAGGGTGGTACCGAGACCACCGAGCGCAAGGCGAAGATCACCGGCCTGAAGCCGGGAATGTGGTTCCTGCGCGTGCGCGCCCGCGATGGCGCCGGCAACTGGAGCGCCCCCGCCCTTGTCACCTGGCATGTACCCGGATAGAGGCGCGCTAGGCTATGATGGGAGCACCAGCAGAGCTGCGAGAGGAGAACGTGGCAGATGACGATTCAGATCTTGGGAACGGGTTGCGCCAAGTGCCGGACGCTGTATGCCAACGCGCAGCAAGCAGTCGCGGAGGCAGGGCTGGATGCCCAGGTGGAGAAGGTGGAAGAGCTCTCCGCCATCCTAGCGTTTGGCGTGATGATCACGCCCGCGCTGGCGGTGGACGGCAAGGTTAAATCCGCCGGGCGGGTGCTATCGCCGGACGAGATCAAGAGGATACTCAGCGAATGAAGAGCCAGCAGTACCGCGCCGTTGTGCTGGCCGCGCTCGCTGTCGCTGTGGTCGCAGTCGTGGCTATGCGCCGGCCGTCCGGGCCCGACGCCTCTGCGCAGGCAGGTATTCCCCGCCTGCTCGAGCTTGGATCGGTCAGCTGCGTTCCGTGCAAGATGATGGAGCCGATTCTTGAGGAGCTGCGCGTCGAGTACGCCGGGCAGCTGCAGATCGACTTCGTTGATGTGTTGAAGGAGACAGAGGTCGCTCGAAAGTTCGATATCCAGATCATCCCGACGCAGATCTTCTTCGATGCCGCGGGGAAAGAGATCTACCGGCACGTCGGGTTCTTGCCGAAGGAAGAGATCCTGGCAGCCTTCCAGGAGCATGGCGTCTCTCTGACGCCGCCCGCGGCGGCCCCGTGAGCTGTGCGCGGTCGCATTGAAGTAGTCCCGGATATGCGCCTCAGCGCCCATTGCTCGGGGGGGTATAGAGCGCCGTCACCTCGCGAATGAAATCTGGGCTTTTCAGGGGCCTCTCCAGGCGATACTGCATGTGCGCACGCAGGAGGCGTTCCAGCCCGCGCCGGATTTCCGGCGATGTATGAGCGGCGAGGGCTTCGAGTGCATCCTCGCGCCTGGGCGAGATGTGGAGGAGTGTTCGCCCCAGGGAGAGCGTTCCCAGGCCCGCTGGCATGGTATCGCCGGCGCGCCGGCGATGCGCCGGGCAGAGCACGCCCCCCAGCGCGGGGCTGAATGGCGCAGGATCTGCGTGGATCTCCGTGCCGCAGATGGCGCAATCGGCCAGGTGCGGCCCGTAGCCAACCTCCGAGAGGAGATGCATCTCGAAGCAATGCGTCACCAGGTCCGGGTGCGCGGTTTGCTCTAGCGCCCGCAGCGCGTTCACCAGGAGCCAGAAGAGCTGAGGATGCGGGTCGCGCTCTTCGGTAAAGCGATCCACCAACTCCGTCATGAGCGAGGCATGCGCGATCCGCGTGAGGTCGTTGCGAATCCCCTGGAAAGAGTCGGTGATCTCCGCCTGGGTGATCACGTCGAGACTGCGGCCAACGGCAAGCTGAACCCGGCTATGCGTGAAGAGCTCGGTGGCGCCCGCGAGCTTGCTGATTGGCTTGCGCGCCCCCTTCGCCACCGCGTTCAGCTTGCCGCGCTCCAACGTGCAGAGGGTAAGTATCTTGTCATGCTCGCCCAGGTTGGTCCGGTGCAGCACGACGACCGGCGTGGTGTATACGCGCAGCGTCAACGCCTATCTCCGTCTCGATCCAACAGGCACCTTCTCCTCACGCGCGATGAACTCCTCAACAATAGGCACGCTCGCCGATAGGCCGATCCGATTGGCGCCGGCGTTCAAGAGATCGAGGGCAAAATCGAGCGTTCGGATTCCCCCGACCGCTTTGACCCCCATGTTGGCCCCAATCGCCTGGCGAATCAGGCGAAGGTCATTCGTTGACGCCCCTCCGGGAGCGTAGCCGGTGGAGGTCACCACGAACTCGCCACCAATCTCGCGCACCAACTCGCAAACGAGTACGATCTCCCTCTCAGTGAGGTAGGCCGTCTCCAGCACGAACTGCGTCAACGTCGTCTGCGCCTCCTGGGTCAGACCTGTCAGGTGAGACGCGAACAGAACCTCCTCAATGTCACGCCGGAAGCGGGTCATATCGCCCGACTTGAGGGCGCTGATGTTGATTACCGCCTGCACCTCCTGGGCGCCCATCGCCACCACGGTTCGCATCTCATACACCTTGACGCGGGTCGTGGTCGCCCCAAGGGGGAAGCCCACCACCGTTCCCACCTTGACCTCGCTGTTTGCGAGACGCCGTTCCACGTGCGGCACCCAGTAGGGATGGACCACCACGGATGCGAAGTGGTATTGTTCCGCCTCGTCGCAGGCCCGCAACACATCGTCGAGCGTCGCATCCGGGCGCAGGACGGTGTGGTCGATCGCCTTCACCAGATCCGTTCGATTTAGCATCGCGAGAGACTCACCTCCCGCTTCGTGGTTCCCCGGCGTCGTGAGCCTTACACCGTCGTATCGCGCTGCGCCTGCGCCGCAACGGCCTCAGCCGATGGCCACCACGACCCAGAGGTAAGTCGCCAGACTCAGCGTATTGGCAACCGCCGCGGTCACGGAACCGGAGACTGCCGACGGATCATGGCGTAGCAGGAACGACAGGATGGGGAGCCCTCCCCCGACGATCCCCGCGGCGATTCCAACGAGGAACACAGCCGCTCCGAGAACGGTGCCGGTTGGCTGGAGCTGCTGCCAGTCGCCCAGCAGCCACGCGATCAGCGCGCCGGCGGCGGCGACGACGAGCGCCGTGCTCAGGAGCTCACGCCCGATTGCCTTTCCCAGGCGGGCGAGGGACGGATCGTGCCGGATAGCGCCGCGAATGGAAGCCATCACCTGCCCGGTGACCACCTCGCTCACGACGAGCACCAGCGGAATGAAGAGGAGGTAGTCGAGAGATACCTGGAATGTCTGACGGTAAGCCGCCAGGATGGCGGCGCCCGCAAGCCCGGCTGCCACGGCGGCCGTCGCGCGCCGCAGGCGAACCTGCAAGGGTGACAGGGGCCGATCCCGCTGCTCCTCGGCGCCCGATGACACATGGAGAATCTCCTCGGTCGCCGTCTCTTCGAGCACCTCCAGAACGGCGTCGGCGGTGATCACCCCGAGCATCCGCTCCTGCGCGTCCACGACCGGCAGCGCCAGGAGGTCGTAGCGCGCCACCAACTCCGCTGCCTCGCGCTGATCGGCATCCACGGCAACGCGGATCACGTCGCGCGTCATGATCTCTGCGATGCGGGTGTCGGGCGCGGCCGCGATCAGATCGCGCAGCGAAACAACCCCCGCCAGCCGGCCGGCCTCATCACAGACGTAAAGGTAGTACGCCATCTCGGGCGCGGGGGGATGAGCGCGCAGATCCTCTATCACCTCCGAGACGCGCTTCGCGGGGGAAACCGGCATGAAGTCCGTCGCCATGCGCCCCCCCGCGGTGTTCTCGGGATACTCGAGGAGTTCGCGTACTTCCTCCGCATCCTCGGCATTCATCCCAGCCAGCAGCGCATCCGCGGCTTCATCGGGCAGGTCTCGAAGAAGGTCGGCGGCCTCGTCGGCCGCCATGTCCCCCAGAATGCGCCTGGCACGCTCCGGAGGCAGCAAGCGCACCATAGCGGCTGCGTCCCTCTTCCCCATCTCCTGGAGGAGCGCGCCCGCGGCATCATCCGCCAGCACGCGGAGGATGGCGCCCCGGTCTTCCTCGCCCAGGCGCTTGATCGCATCGGCCAGATCGGCCGGCAGTACCGCGCTCAGGCGCTCGCAGAGGAGCCCCTCATCACCGGAGGCGAGTGCCTCCCTGATTTCAGCCAGAAGGTCATAATTCATGGTGCCGCCAGCGTCATTATATCCGGCGGGATCCCCCCCTGTCAACGCGGGCCCGGCACACGGTCGTCCGCTAGCGGCAAACACCTGGGTTCCGAACAGCGGTTTGCCTAATTTCGCCGAATATGCTACAATAGACGGGAGTGTGAGAGGGTGCGCCCGAGGACGCGCCTCTCTCGCGGGAAGGAACCGCTGTATGAAGGAGCTCACGGAACGCCAGCGCCAGATTCTGCAGACGATATACGACCAGCAGCGTGCCAGCGGGTATCCCCCCACCGTGCGTGAGATTGGTGAGGCGGTGGGCTTGAGTTCGAGCTGCACCGTGCAGAAGCACCTGAACGCCCTGGAGAAGAAGGGCTACATCAAGCGGAACCCAACGCGCTCCCGCACCATCGAGATTCTGCGATTTCCCGATGCCCATCGCCCCGTTCAGCGCGTGGTCGACGTCCCGCTGCTGGGCACAATCACGGCCGGCCGGCCCATCCTTGCTGAAGAGCACGTGGAGGGCGTCTTCTCGCTACCCCAGGAGCTGGTGGGAGATGGCCAGCTGTTCATGCTCCGCGTACGCGGCGATAGCATGATAGGCCGTGGCATCCACAATGGCGATTATGTCGTGGTTCGCCAGCAGCAGACGGCTCGGGATGGCGAGATCGTGGTTGCCCTTCTGGGCGAGGAAGCCACCGTCAAGACCTTCTACCGTGAGCCGGATCGGGTGCGCCTGCAGCCGGAGAACCCCACGATGGCGCCGATCTATTGCACCGACCTGTCGATCCTCGGCAAGGTGGTGATGGCGATCCGAACGTTCAACTGACGCTCACGAGGGGGCAAGGCCGGCGCGCACCATCGCCAGGTGTGCCAGAAGGTAGGCTGTCTGCGATTCAGCGCCCTGGTTGCCATTGACGCCCTCGGGCGTCAGCCCGTCGTAGCACGCCCCTGTCTCTGGATTGACCATCACCTGCCCCAGGGCATTCCGCCCGAAGAACCAATCCAGCGAGAGCGTGGCGAGCTCCTGGTAGCGTTCGTCCTGGAAGATCCGCGCCGCAGTGAGGTAGAGGAGCACCATCCCCATCACATCCACCGGTTGCTGATCGAACCACGCGCGAGTTCCGCCGCGCGCATACCACCCATGACAGCCGATCGGCTGGAGTACCCCATCCACCACTAGGATCTCGGTCAGAAACTCCAGCGCCTCGCGCGCCACGTCTCGACACTGCTCATTCCCGGTCAGCTCGTAACCGCGCAGCAGCGCATGGGGCAGCATCCCGTTTGAATAGGTGAGCGCATTCTCGAACCAGCGCCACTCATCGGAACGGTGGCGTTGATAGGCCGCGAGAAGCTGGATGGAGAGCCGCTCCGGCAGCCCGGCGATCACCGGCGATTCCGGCCACTGCCGCGAGTAGTAGGCCACTCCCATCATGCTGAACGCGATGGCGCGCAGACTGCGCAGGCTGCGCGCCCAGGGCACGGCGTCTTCGAAGACCTGCCTGGCGGCGCGCCGGATCTCCGGCGGAGCGGCTGAACCGGCGACATAGCCAGCGGCCCAGAGCGCGCGCCCGTGAGAATCCTCCGAGCCACGCGCGTCGATCCACCGGCGGTCGTAGGACATCAGGTTGTGGAAGTGGTTGTCCGGTGTGAGCGCGTGGTAGAGAAATGCGAGGTAGTTGGCCGCATCGGCCAACGCCTGGCGGCATCCCGTGCGCTCATACTCCTGAATCGCCACCAGCAGCGCGCGCGCGTTGTCGTCCGTGGTATAGCCGGTGGGCCGATTCGGCACCCCGTACAGAGCATGCTGTATCACCCCGGTGTCGTCGCTCAGAAGCCGGAGGTAGCTCAGGTTGGGCTCCGGGTAACGGGGTTTGTCCCCCTTCACGCTGCTGCCCTCCGGCTGGGCATCACGCGATGGAAGGCATCCAGGTATTCGATGGCAACGTTGTGCCAGGTCATCTTCCGGCCCCACTGGTAGCAGTTGTCCTCGAGACAGGTGCGCAGGGGCGCCTCCCCGAGGATGCGCGTGATCGCCTCCGCGA
>JAAZEM010000042.1 GCA_012512265.1 Armatimonadota bacterium
CCGAACGCGTAATCAGAACCGCACTACACCCGTGTTGCGCTGCGACGCGCGCGCCTTCTTGGGCGCTCAGGCGATGGCGGGCTCGTGCTGGCCGCGCGCCTCCTCGGTCAGCTCCAGCACCCGCGCGCCGCTCCAGAACGACTCCAGGTTGTAGTACTCGCGCTCCTCGGCGGAGAAGATGTGCACCACCACATCCTCGTAATCGAGGAGCACCCAGCGCGCCGCTTGCACTCCCTCGCGCCGCGGCTTCTCGATGCCATTCTCCCGGAGCTTCTCGATAATCTTGTCGGCGATCGCCCGGATGTGAACGTCGCTGGTGCCGCTGCAGATGACGAAGAAATCGGCGAGCTGCGTCTGGCCCTGCACGTCCAGAACGACGACTTCGTTGGCTTTGAGCTCTTGAGCGGCTGTGGCTGCCAGCCTTGCTTTCTCTTCAGATGTCAAATCGGAACCCTCCAGGGCCGCGCGCGCCCCAGGCGACGGGGGCCGCAGGCCGCGGACACATTATGGCCGGTAATCCTTGCCGAGCACGACGACGATGCGCGGCTCCTTGCGGGGGGCCTCACGCGATTCGGCCGGCTCTTCCGGCACACCCACCACGGCGGTCTCTCCGACACCGAGGAGAGAGGCCACGCGACGGGCATCCGCCAGGTGCTCCTCGTCAGCTCGCACTTCGGTCCTCTCGTAGTCATAGTTGTCCGCGTTACCGGTCCGCGAAACGTGGAACCCTCCTTTGCTCACCTGACGAGCGGCTTCACGCGCGATGCCAGGGAGCCCATTGCCATTGAGTACCTCCACGGTGGCATATGCGGGCTGCGCTTGGCTGAAGAAGAGCTTTTGGATGAGGGCCACCGTGCGCTCCTCATCCGGCACATAGTAGCTGACCTGACGGATGTAGCGCGGTGTTCCCGGCAACGTCGCCGTGGTGATCTGCGACATGGTGACTTCGCGCGCCAGGTTGGCGAGCACCAGGAGTTCGCGCGCGGTGAGATCCGTCTCGATATACTCCATCCCCTTTTCAATGATCTGCGGGAGGCGCGCGATGTTGCCCATGGTGAAGAGCTGGCGCACGACGGCGCGCATGAACTTCTGCTGGCGCTTCATCCGCCCCAGGTCGCCGGTCGAATCGTGGCGGAAGCGCACATAACCCATCGCCTTCTCGCCATCGAGCAGTTGCCGGCCGGGCTTGAGGTGGATGTGCAGATTCCCCCAGTTGTCGTCGTAATCCATGCGCTTCTCGACGTCGATCTCAATCGGACCGATGAGATCGACCATCGCCCGAAAGCCGGCCACGTCCGTCTTCACGAAGCGGTCAATCGGGATTCCGAGCATCTGGGTGACCGTCTGACGCACCAGCGGAACGCCCCCATAGAAGTGCGCGGCGTTTAGCTTGTCATAGCCGCTGCGACCGGGGATTTGCACCCGGGTATCGCGCGGGAGCGACAGCGCGGCGAGGCGCTTCTGCTCCAGTTCGGCCGCGAGCAGGATCATCGTATCGGACCGGCGCCCGTCTGTCTTAAGCAGCCGGTTCTTTTCATCCACGCCGAGCACCAGGATGAAGACCTTCTGCTTATTGTCGAAAGGCGTCTCCGTAAGTGTCTGGAGGCCTCCCCTGGAGCCATCGCCGTCCAGGCCTGAGATCACCTGATAGGCACACATGCCGGCGAAGACGCCCGTGCCAATCGCCAGGAGAAAGAGGACGGCCAGCACCAGGCGGCCCCACCGCCGGCGCCGCCGGCGTGGCGGGATGGGAGCGGACACGGCCGGCCTCACGGGTTGTCGGGGCGGTATTCTTCTGGGCGGCAGGTCATCCTGCATACAAGCGTCTCTTCCGGATATAGTCCAGGACAGGCTCGGGCGTGAGATAGCGCGCCGACACGCCCTCCTGAATACGGCGGCGGATATCGCTCGACGAGATCTCTACGCCGGGACCCGTCAACAGATCAATCGCGGCAACGAATGGTTGGGGCAGGCGCTCTGCTAGCATCGCCGGGTCATATCCGGGGCGCGTCGCCGCGATGAAGCGACAGTGGCGGATGATCGCCTCCGGCTCATGCCAGGTGAGGAGCTCCAGGACGGCATCCAGCCCGGTCAGCCAGTAGAGCGCGGCCTGGGAACCATAGCGCTTGCGGAACTCGAGTACCGTATCGAGCGTGTAGGATGGGCCAGAGCGCTCCATCTCGACGCGCGATACAGAGAAGTGCGGATTGCTCGCGGTGGCGAGGAGCACCATCGCATAGCGATCCTCGGCAGGAGAGATATCGGCACGATGCTTGTGTGGCGGAATCGCGGCTGGTACAAAGACGACCTCATCCAGCTGGAAGCGGGTGCGCGCCTCCTCAGCGATGATCAGGTGCCCTGTGTGCACCGGATCGAAAGTGCCCCCCATGATCGCGATTCTCGGCACGATAAGCGCAAGCCCTCCGCGGCATCACGTAAGTCTATTATACCGGCCCGCCAGGGGGTTGTCAATAAAACTGCCCGGGCGTAGACACCGGCGCCGCGTCTATCGCGCGGACGGAATCCCCCCGCGTCTATAGGGGCCGTTGGGGGTGAGAACACTCCGCCATCTGCGTCTGTGTCCTTCATCCGAGGGAACTTGGCCCCGGAAGAGACTGTCCTGGGGGCATGCCTGTCAGGGAATGCGTGAAGAGCAGGGGCAGGGAGAGTACCGAGCCCTGGTGTATTCTAGACAGCAGCCTGAGTGCAGGCAAGCGTGAGGGAATAATGCAACATGAGGGCGTGGTCACTCTAGAGGATCTGCTGGACCAGATCCACCGGCATCGGGGCATCAATCTCCGGTCATGCGGGCGCGAGGTGGTTGAGCGTCGGATACACGGGCGCATGCGGCAGATGAGGATCGAGAGTTATGAGAGTTACCTGCGCTTGCTCGAGGGGAGCAGCGATGAGGTGGATTACCTCCTATCGCGGATTACCCTCCAGGCGAGTGCTTTTTTCCGCAACCCCGCGGTGTTCTCGTTGCTTCGGGAGCGGGTGATTCCCAAGTTGGCCGCCGTGGATAGGCAGGTTCGTGTCTGGAGCGCCGGATGTGGGTATGGCGAAGAGGCCTACACCCTGGCGATGCTCTTCGCGGAGGCGGAGCCATGGGGGGAGCGGGCGCCCCCAGAGATCTATGGTACCGATATTGATGCCAGGGCTCTGGAGATGGCGGAGGCCGGGCGCTACTCCAAGGAGGCGACCGCGCCGCTCAGCGCCGCTCAGCTCACGACCTACTTCTCTCCGGAGCCGGATCGCCAGACGGTGGTCTACCGGGTGGTGGACCGAGTCCGGGCGATGGTCCGGTTTGCTCTCCATGACCTGACAACTGCTCGAGAGGCACCGGGAGGAGGGCTTTTCGATTTGGTTTGCTGCCGCAACGTCTTGATCTTCTATACGGGTGAGCTACACGATCGAGCACAGGATCTGGTTTGCCGCAGCGTGGCGCCAAGGGGCTATCTCTGTTTGGGCCCAACCGAGTGGGTGGGGGGCTCCCTTCGCTTCGGAGTTCGACGTGGTGAGCCGGATGGCCCGGCTCTTCCAGCGGTGCGCCAGTGGGGCGCGTTCTGCGTAGGTGAAGCCATAGGGGGCGGACGGTCTTGCACAGCTCGGGGCCCGGGGCCCTGATCCTGATGCGGATTGGATATGGAATTGAGCTTTCTACGTTGTTTGGTGAATCCGTGAGGGTTTGGTGAATTTATGAGGAGGTGTTCAGGAACCGTCTGACGAAGAGAGACATACCCCCGACCGGGGGCATCTCCATCGTGGCATACGTGCGCGTGGGACGAACGTGCCCCATGCGCGGGAGCCCGAGTGGAGCCGCGCAGCGAGATGCTGCTGCCTTTCCGTCTCGTTTTATGAGGGCGCGCACGGCTCTGCTTTGCGTGTCGAGCATAGACGCGGCGGTGGCGTAGCGAAGAATGGAGTGCTGTGAGAGCCGAGGCATAGAGCAGTAATGGTGGCCCCGGCCAGGACAGGATTGGTGGCATTCGCCTGCCGGTGGATACCCCGCAGGGAGAGGTGGACCCGATGCGAACCTCGTTGCGTGGTGGAGTGCAAGGCGGCCCTCACAACAGCTTCGTGCGACGTGTCCTGGTGGTGGATGACAACCGCGATGCTGCAGAGACACTCGCTGGCCTGCTGAAGCTGTGGGGTCATGAGGCTACGGTCGCCCATGATGGGCCGTCGGCGATTGATATGGCCCGGCGCTACCGGCCCGATACCATTCTCCTCGATATCGGCCTTCCGGGCATGGATGGCTATGAAGTGGCCCGGCGCCTGCGTGCTGAGGGGAGTGCGAAGAGGGCCTTTCTGGCTGCCATTACAGGCTACGGCGGAGATTCCGTCCTCCAGCAATCCGAGGAGGCTGGCTTCGATTGTCACCTGATCAAACCCGTGGATCCAGACACCTTGCGAGATCTTCTTGCGCGCGTCAATTGTGACTGACGCGCTTCATCGCCCTATCGAGGACTCGCGGACCATGGCACGGTAATCGTGGTAGAACCCGGCTGCTTCCAATAGAGGCTTACCATCGCTCTCTAGCACCGGTTCGCCGTTCCAGGTGTGCACCGTGATCCGACGTGCGGAGCGCAGCAGGTGCTCCGCCAGGATGATGAGGGCTGCACGCGCGTCCTCCTCGTCCGCTCCCTGAAGGAGGGTGATCTCCTTGCCCCCCGCTTCCGCGACCAGGAGCGGGTGCCCCCGCCGTTGCACCACCCAGGTTGTCGGGATTCGCGGGAACGCCAGAGGATCGCGATGGGGCGAGATGGGCTCCTCTTGCGCTGCCCGGCCATAGGCAAGCGCTGGGTCGCATGCGTTCAACACCACCAGGGAGTCCGGTTCGGGAGCGCCGTCACGGCACTCGCGCAGGCGCTCGACCGCGTCCGGTAGGGCGTATTGAACTCCCTGCATCCCGTCCACGAAAAGCCCGCGACGCACCTCGCCTCGCATCTCCATCAGGCGCAGGTGCGCGGCGATCCCCTCCCACTCCCAGGGGCCTTCCTCCGCATCCACGATGGCCCGGCTAAGGACGCCCCACCGCTGCAGGAGCAGGCGTGCCTGTCGCGCCGCGCGCTCGTCCGGCGAGAGGTCGCGCCCGAGGATGCTCAACCGGTTGATCAGGCCCCAGCGCCCGGCGAGGGCGAGAGGCTCCGCCTGACGCAGCCTCTCGGCGACGCGCCGTTTCGCTGCCTGGTAGTCGGCGCGCGAGGGCCGGCGCGAGCGCCAGGAAGTAGCGCCCAGGGTTCGGCGAGGGAGTTGAGACTCGAGTGAGCTCTGCCACCGCCTCTCCGGCGCTGCGGCGGTGATGCTCCCCTGCGGCGCCTCCAGGAGATAACGGAGCGCGGCGAGGGAATCGCAGGTGACCAGCCCGCGGGTGGCCAGCTCGGTGAGCCCGCGTTCGACCGACTGTGCCGTGAGCCCCAGGAGCGACTGGATCTCTGCCGCGACCGCAGTTCCCTCGGACTTCAGGAAGTCGTAGATCGCACGGGCTTCCGTCCCAAGCTCTTCACTCTCCTCGATGGAGGGGAGGCAGACGCGGCCTTCACCGCGGGCGAAGAAGGCGACGCGCGCGCGCCGGGGATCCGCCTGGGCCGATGCCACCCAGACGACCTCTCCCTCTTCGAACAGTGCCTCCAGATCCCGTGGCGAGAAGCCGTCCACGCGCGCGGGGAGGACGTCGCGCTCCCAGATCTGAGCCGCCAGAGGCAGGCCACGGAGTTGCTGGAGCACCTGGAGCAGCCCCTCGCGCCCTCGGAGCCGGGTGGCCGGGTGCGCGTGTTGCCAGCGCGCCAGGAACTCCGCGTAAACGGGAAGCGGGACCGGGCGAACTTCGCGGCGCAGGAGAGAAAGCGTCCGGCGGTGGACCTCCTCCAGGTTGCGGCGCGCGATGAACTGCTCGCCAGGGGGAGCGGCGCGCGTGAACCGGCCGCGGACGAGGTTGCCCTCGTGCGCCAGCTGTTCCAGTGCCTCGGCCAGCCATTCAGATGGGAAGGCGTAGCGCGTCCGGATCGCCTCCAGGGTGACAGGGCCCCAGCTCTCTAGGGCGCGGGTGAGAATCGCTCGGCGCGCCTCGTTCACCGCCTCCTCGTCCGCCGGGGGGGACGCGGGCAGCGCGAACGCGCGCGCGTACTCGCTCGCGTACTCCGCGCACACCCACCGCGTTTCGCTCCCGGCGGCGGTTGGCACTTCCAGCGAGACGATTCGCCCGCTGGCGGCAAGCGCTTTCACCCACGGGCCAGGGTCGGAGTGGGAGCGCGCTTCTATCTCGACGGGGGTCAGATCGCCCAGGTGCTCTAGGAGAACCGCCAGCTCCTCGGCGGTGCGCGCGCGGTAACCCGGCTCGATCCGCTGGAGCTGGCGCACCATGGTATCGATCGCTTCGGGGCGCAGGAACTGGTCGAGGGCCACGTCCTTCAGCACGTCGCTCAGCAGAGCGCGGTTCACGGCGAGTTGGTTGAGCTGTGCTTCCGCCCGGGGCGCGTCTCCCTCATACATGAAAATGCTTATGAACTGGGCGAGCAGGCCCTGGGCGATCGGCGAGGGCGCAAGGGCCGAGTAGCTCACCACCGAGATCCGGCCTTCCTGGATGCCCCGGAGCACCTCCTCCAAGTGGGGGAGGTCCATCACGTCCTCCAGGCAGTCGCGGAAGGTCTCGATCAGGATGGGGAACTCCGGGAAGCGCAGGACGGCCTCCAGGAGCTCTCGGGCGCGCAGGCGCTGCAGCCAGAAGGGGGTGCGCTTGCCCGGCCGGGCCCCCGGCAGGAGCAGCGCCCGGGCGGCGTTCTGCCTGAACCGCGCCCCAAAGACGGCGGAGTGGGGGATCTCGCGCAATAGCCGCTCGCGCGCCTCCGCGGGCGACATGCGCACCACCGCGTCCACCGGGAAATCGGCGTCCGCATCGGGGAAGCGCAGGAGGATGCCATCGTCGTTGCTCTGGACTTCCGGGATGATGCCCAGGCGCTCGCGCAAGGCGTCGCGAATCACCAGGCTCCACGGGCCATTGACGCGGCCCCCAAAGGGCGAGTGGATCACGACACGCGGGTCGCCTAGCGCGTCGCGGAACGACTCGACCACGATGCACCGGTCGGAGGAGATGGCGCCGGCGGCGCGAAGCTGCCGGGCGACGTAACTCACCACGCTCCGCGCGGAGTTCTCATCGAGGGCGTAGCTGGCGCGCAGCCACTCCAGGACGCTCGCGATCTCGGGTCTTTTCCAGATCTCCGGGGTCTCCGGAGAGGACGGCCATGCTCCCTCCAGGCCGCGCAGGCGCTCGGCAACGAGCCGGCGGAACTCACCGACGCGCACCCCCAGCTCGTAAGGGCGCCAGGGCGCCTCGCCCCTCCAGAACGGCATGCGCGGGATCACGCCGGGCGCCGGCGCCACGCTCACCTTGTCATCCGTGATGTCGACGACGCGCCACACCTGCGACCCGAGCATGAAGGTGTCGCCGACGCGCGTCTCGTGAACAAACTCCTCGTCCAGCTCGCCCAACCGGGTCGCGCCGTCGCCGAGGAGGAGCGTGTAGGTGCCCGTGTCGGGGATGGTGCCGCCGTTGGCGATCGCGATGGAGCGCGATCCGGGGAGCCCGGCCAGCGTGTTGTTCACGCGGTCCCACGAGAGGCGTGGGCGCAGCCCCCGGTTGGCGTCGGTGGGATACCGCCCGGCAAGCATCTCCAGGACGGCGTCGAAGGCGGGTCGGGAGAGATCCTGGTAGGGATAGGCGCGGCGCACCAGATGGTAGAGCGCGTCCGCGTTCCACGTCTCCACGGAGACCATCGCCACGATCTGTTGCGCGAGGACGTCGAGGGGATTCCGCGGAGTGGTGGTCGTCTCCACTTCGCCCTTTAGCATCCCGCCGGCGACCGCGGCGGCGGCGATGAGGTCCTCGGCATGGGTGGGGAAGATGAGCGCCTTGGAAGTTTGGCCGACGCGGTGGCCCGCGCGCCCGGCGCGCTGCAGCCCGCGCGCCACGCCCTCGGGGGCCTGAAGCTGGATGACGAGATCCACGGAGCCGATATCGATCCCCAGCTCCAGCGACGAGGTGGCCACCAGCGCCGGAAGCTCACCGGCTTTGAGTGCCTGCTCCATCTCCAGCCGGGCCTCGCGCGAGACGCTGCCGTGGTGCGCGCGGATCGGGGTCGGGATAGTGCCATCGCCAGCGGCGAAGAAGCCAACACCGCGGGCGGCGCCATCCTGGAGAAGTGCCAGCTGTTGCCCCTCCTCGCGGGCGGCGGCCTCCACGTTGAGCCGGTCGGCAGTGCGCTCGGCCATGCGCCGGCTGTTGCAGAAGATGAGCGTGCTCCGGTGCTCCTCGATCAGATCCGCCACATGCGGGATGAGCGTCGGCCAGAGGGAGCCGCCCGGCAGGTGGCGGTGGTCGGCGACGGGCGAGAGCACGCGCAGGTCGAGCTCCTTCCGATAGTGGGCATCCACCACGGTCACGGGCCGCGGCGTGGGCCATGGGGCGTTCAGTGGCCCTTCCTTAACGACGACCTCGCCTGGGCTGCCCGGCTCGGGATCCCACTCGCACCCGCCGAGGAAGCGCGCGGCCTCTTCCAGCGGGCGGATCGTGGCTGAGAGGCCGATGCGCTGGATCGGAGCCCCGGCCAGGTGTTGCAGCCGCTCGAGACTGAGGGCGAGGTGGACGCCGCGCTTGGTGCCGACGAGCGTGTGGATCTCATCGACGATCACGGTGTGGACGCTCCGCAGGATGTCGCGGGCGGTGGGGCTGGTCAGGAGGAGGTAGAGCGACTCGGGAGTGGTGATCAGGATATCGGGGGGCCGGCGGACCATCGCCTGGCGCTCCCGCTGGTGCGTGTCGCCAGAGCGCACCCCGACCCGGAGCTCGGGGAGCGTTACGCCGAGTGATTCCGCGGTCTCGCGAATCCCCTCCAGGGGGATGCGTAGGTTGCGCTCGACGTCATTGTTCAACGCCTTGAGTGGCGAGATGTAGAGGATGCCGACACCGCGCGGCTTTATGCCACGCCCGCGGCGTGCCGGGGCGGCTGCGTCTGTGCTCTTCTCGCGAAAGAGCCGGTCGATCCCCCATAGGAACGCGGCCAGCGTCTTGCCCGAGCCGGTGGGCGCCAGAATGAGCGTATGCTCGCCGCGCTGGATCGCCGCCCACCCCTGGGCCTGGGGCGGAGTGGGCGAGCCGAGCGCCTTCTCGAACCAGGCGCGTACGGGCAGGCTAAAGGCGTCGAGGACCTCGGGATGGGGCTGTGACATGAACGCACCTCTCTGCCCGGATCATAGCACACCTGGGGATGCCAGGCAAGCGGTTGCGGGAGCCGGCTGCCACCCTCGAAACGAGTTCCTTGCACTCCAGCCCGGTGGGACTTCTCGCGGTGGGGTGGCTCAGCGCCGTTTCGAGAGGGCGGGCTTGCGCCCGCCGCCGGAGCCCGGAAGGAGCTTCTTGATGCGCGCGATCTCATCGCGCAGCTCGGCGGCCTGCTCGAACTCCAGCGCCCGAGCCGCCTCTTTCATCTCCTTCTCCAGCTCCGTCAGGGTGATCATGATCTCGTCGAGCGGCATCGTGTCCGTGATCTGCACGCGTCGCGACCGGTAGGGGGTACGCGTCTCGGCGACCTTCTTCGCCTCGATCACGTCGCGCACCGCCTTCTGGACCGTGGCCGGCGTGATCCCATGCTTCTCGTTGTAGGCGATCTGAATCTGGCGACGCCGGTTGGTCTCGTCGATGGCACGCTGCATCGATCCGGTGATCGTATCGGCGTACATGATCACCTTGCCGCTCGCATTGCGCGCCGCGCGTCCGATGGTCTGGATGAGCGACGTTTCCGAGCGGAGGAAGCCCTCTTTGTCCGCGTCGAGGATGGCAACGAGCGAGACTTCCGGCAGGTCCAGGCCCTCACGGAGGAGGTTGATACCGACCACCACATCGTGGACGCCCAGGCGCAGGTCGCGCAGGATCTCGGTCCGCTCAATCGTCTCAATGTCGGAGTTGAGGTAGTGCACCCGGATGCCGACCTCGGCGAGATAGTCGGTCAGGTCTTCGGCCATCTTCTTGGTGAGCGTCGTGACCAGCACGCGCTCTTGGCGCGCAATGCGCTGGCGGATCTCCTCGATCAGG
>JAAZEM010000043.1 GCA_012512265.1 Armatimonadota bacterium
AAACGACCACGTCCGCCCCTCATCGCGCGACCGCGCGAGATAGACGCGGCAATCGGGGCTCTCGAACGCCTGGCCAATCACCATCGAGCAGAGGAGCTCGCCGCCGCCCAGGTTGACCACGGAGGGGAAGTACGCCTGACGGCTCCACACGTGCGGCTTCGGGTTGCGGTAAACGATCCCGGTCTCTTTTAGCTCCATCATGGCTCCCATTCCCTTTCCCGAAACGGGCGGCGGCGATCTTCACAGGGGGCGAGGCGCCTATGCCTCTGCCAGCGCGCCATCCAGCCGGAGCAGTACCTTCACGAGCTCGTCGTGAACGCCCTTCAAGGGGAGCATCCCCTTGATCATCGGCACCATGCGGGCGGCGTAGCCGGCGCGGGCCTCGGCATCGCGGTCGGGCGCGTAACCCAGGGAATCGTTCGTCAGGCCCATCACCAGCGGGATCGTGTGTCGCGAGCGCGCCACCACGTCGTTCTTGATCGCCTGCATCACCTCGAAGGGCGCCCCCAGCAGCGCTACCGGCCCGAGGCGGAAGCCCTGGACTTCCGACACCGGCTCCATCTTCTCGCCCGCCTCCATCCGCGCGACCAGCTTGCGCAGTGATACGGCATAGACCGTCGCCATGCGAACTTCGCGCTCTTCGTCGCTCGCCCCGGGGCGCGACAGGATCGCCTCTTGCTCGGCCAGCATCGCGCGCAGCTCCTCCACGGTCAACGGCAGTGTCGGGAAGCTCACGCGATGCCGGACGCACGCCACGGAGTCGACCGCCACCGGCTTCGCCTCGCGCAGGCCGACGCGGACAGCGTTCGCGTAGCGTGCCGCGATCACATCGAGAGCGAGGAGCGCCTCCTTTTCCGGCTTGTGGACCACGCAGGAGTTGACGTCGCCCTGCGCGCCCTGAAGGAAAAGGCCCACGCTGCCGGGCATCTCGCGCTCCAGCATGTTGGTCGCCACGCCGGCGTAATCGCCATGGATGTAGCGCGTCTGCGCGCAGCAGCAAACCGGATGGCAACCGAAATAGCTGGCGAAACCAATCGTTTTCCCGGCGGAATCGACGCGGAAGACGTGGCAGCGGGTATCGGTCAGCTCTGGCTTGGCCGGGCGCCAGTCGTCGCGCAGCACTTCCTCCAGGGGCGGAGCATCGCGGTCTTGCTCGCGGTTGAGCCCGATCCCCTCGCAGGGCACTTCGGCGTGGCATAGCTCCGCTGGAGCCAGGTTGCGCACCGCCTGGATGCACGCCTCGGCAATGCGGCGCGGGAGGAGTTCCATGTAGGGGAGGTCGGGCACGCCCCAGCCAAGGCTGTTGTGCGTGGCCGGGCCACTGTGCGTGTGCGTGCAGTGGACCATCACCGCGTCCTCGCCGAGGCCCACGGCTTCCTTCACCAGTTCCCGCACTTGTTTTGTGGTAGGCAGGACCACCGCTACCAGGTCGCAGCTCACGACGACGGCGGTGCGCCCGCCCGCCTCGATTGCCATCGCCCTGGCCCAGAGGCGGTCGCGCACGCCAATGGAATGCCGGTTGAGGAACGGCCCGAACCCGCACAGTTCCACGCCCACGCGCGGGGTGATATCTACCTTACCAAAGCCGATTCTCATGATGCCTCCTGTTCCCCCGATGCCTCCTGCGCGAAGTGCTTCGCCAGCTCCGGCAGGTGGTCCTGCACCTTGCGCGCGGCGGCGAGAAGCTGCTCGATGTAGGCCCGCTCTCCCAGCAGGTGCATGTGCATCAAGACCAGGCCCTCCTCTTCCGCGACGCGCTCGGTGACCGGGATGCGGAGGTTGGCGTAATCCTGGGGCACCGTCTCGCGGAAGGGCACCGGGCTCGCCTCGTGATACAGGTTGAGGAGAGGGTTCCGGTAGACCGGTGCGTAGGTGGGCGAGAGGGGGAGACCCTCGGCCGCGAGCGCCGCCACGTATTGGGCCCGATCCAGGCCGCCGGCCTTCGCCTTGTCGAAGTGGAGCGTGAGCGCGTAGTAGGATTGGCGCGTGACGCGCGGATCGCGCCGGGCCACCCGGATCGCCCCACCGATCTCCTGGAAGCCCTCGGCGAGGAGGTGCGCGTTCTCCTCGCGGATGCGGAGCTGCTCGCCGATGCGGCGCAGCCCACCGCGCAGGAGCACGGCCTGCATCTCGGTGCCCCGGTAGTTGTGCCCGTAGCGATTGCCGCGGGTCTGCAGATCCGGCATCCAGCCGACGTGCTTCAGGCAGAAGGCGGTCTCGAACACCGCGTCATCGTTGCAGGTGACCGCGCCGCCCTCCCCGCAGGTGAGGACCTTGCTCTGCTGGAAGGAGAAGCTCGCAGCGTCTCCAAGGGCGCCCGCGCCCCGGCCCCGCCAGCGGCTGCCGTGCTGGTGCGCCACATCCTCGACGATCTTCAGGTTGTGCCGCTTCGCGATGTCGGTTAGCGCGTCCATATCGCACATGCAGCCGTAGAGGTGGACTGGCACCACCGCCTTCGTCCTCGGCGTGATCGCCGCTTCAACAGCCGCCGGGTCGATGCAGTAGGTTTCCGGGTCGATATCCACCAAGACAACGTTGGCGCCAATGTCGAGCGCGGCCTGCATCGTCGCCGTCCAGGTGAGCCCCGGAACGATCACCTCATCTCCCGGCCGGACGCCGACCGCCTGGAGGGCAACCTGGATCGTCACCGTGCCGTTGGCCAGGAGCATGGCATGCCGGGCGCCGATGAAGCTGGCGAACTCCTCGCAGAAAGCGCGCTCGTGCGGGCCCAGCCAGCTCCACTTGCCGCTGCGGACCACGCCCTCCATCCACGCAACTTCCAGGTCGCCCGTCACCGGCCACGCCGGCGCCGGCCGGTCGACCGCCGGACGCCCGCCTAAAAGCGCGAGCTTCGAGACGTCACTCTTTGCCATCGGAAACCTCCTCGCCGGTCGTCTCCGCGAGATACCACTGTTGCTCTGGACGCCGGCTCCTCTTCATGCCGGCATTATAGGCGGTTCCGGGGCAAACGCCAAGACACCATCCTTGCCATTGCGATACAATTCTTGCTATACTTGGCTACCAACTCCGGTCCGGAGCAGAGAGAGGACGCCAGCCGGCCACGGGGAGCCCGCTTCTGGATGGGCGCTCGCCTGGCGAGGAGTAGTTCCGCTGATGCCAGCACCACGCCACCACACCACTTCTGAATCGCGCAACCGCTTCTTCACCGGCGCGATGCTGGAGTCTCTGCTGCGCCCCGAGGCGTGGAGGCTGGTCGCCGCCGCCCTGCCACCGATGGTGGAGCCGGTGGAGGACGAGCGTCACCAAAGCTGGATGCGCGCACACACGCATTCCCACGCCCATCAGGAGATCCTGATCCCATTGGCAGGCGAGGGCCGCTTCGGGCTGGCAGGGCGAATCTACCCCAGCGCGCCCGGCACGATCTTCGTTATCGACAGCTTTGAGGAGCACGACGTCCAGTATCCGGAGTGGATGCCGGATCTCGACCACCTCTGGATCAGCGCGCTGCGCGACCACTGCGTCGTCCGGCTGATCACGGTGAGGGAGGGTACTACGCGCGTCTCAGGGGCGTGGAGCTGCTTGATATCGCGGGAAGAGGCCGGGCCGCCACTGGATCCGGTGCCGGTGCGCGCGGAGATGCCGCCGGAGGTGGCGCGCCTGCGCATGGTGGGGGCACTCTCTCTCCTGGTCGGTGCCCTCATCCGCCGGGGCTATGGCGCTGAACAGGCGGAGGAGCGCGACTCCTTCCAGGCGCGCATCGTGCAGAGCGTCCGCGAGCACATCGAGCACACGGCGGGCAACGGCGCCACGCTGGAACACCTGGCGCGCATCGCTGGCTACAGCACCTTCCACTTCCTGCGCCTCTTCAAGAAGCACACCGGGTGCACTGTCCACGAGTACATCGACCGCTGCCGCCTGCGCCGCGCCCGCGAGATGCAGGCGCAGGGGCGCACGCGAAAGGAGATCGCCGTGGCCCTCGGCTTCTCCTGCCCCGCCGCATTCTCGCGCTGGTACCGCACCAGGAGCACCCGGCCGCCATCCTGACAGGCAGCGGGCACCGGTCCGGCAAGTTCCAAGCGCGCCCAGCGGGCCTCAGACCTCCTCGAGCGCGCAGATATCGGGGAGGTGGCGGTAGGCCTCGGCGTGGTCCATGCCGTAGCCCACCACGAAGAGGTTCTCCACGGTGAAGCCGGCGAAATCGACCTGCACCTGGTTCACGCGCCGGCCCGGCTTGTCGAGGAGGCTCACCACGCGCACTGAGGCGGCCTGGCGGCTCGCAAGCGTGCCGAGGAGGAACGCCAGGGTGGTGCCGGTATCGACAATATCCTCCACGACGAGGACGTGCCGGCCTGCCATGGGGCGCTCGACGTCGTGGATGAACCGGACGAAGCCGCTGCTCTCGGTGCCGTCGCCGTAGCTAGCGAGCTGGACGAAGTCCACCTCTAGGGGGATCGCCAGGGCGCGCGCCAGGTCGGCGAGGAAGATGAAGGAGCCCTTCAGCACGCCCAGGAGCAGAGGATTCTTGCCTTCATAGTATGGCCGGATCTCATCGGCGAGGCGCGCTGTTCGCGCGCGGATCTCCTCCGCGGTGTAGAGCACGCGCAGGCGGCCCCTCGCGCGTGCCGGGGCGTGGAGCTCGCTTCTCTCGTCCATTCTGCCTTCCTCGCATTCGTCAGGAGGCCGGGGGCCTCTTGGATCCGGCGGCGGCGAGTGGCGCGCATCCCTGGTCGGGCGCGCATCCATCCCGCGCCGTCATGCGCGCCAGCTCGCGGCGCACCCAGCGCAGTAGCGGCATGCCAATCAACACGGAGAGGAGCATGAGGAGCGCGAGACCCGCGAAAGCCGGGCGAAATGCCGCCGGGTCTGTGGACGCGCCGATGGCCCGGTCCTTGATCGTCCCCATCACCCAGGGCGCGGCGCTGCTGAGCAATCCGCTGCTGGTGAGAAAGACACCAAACGCGCGCCCGCGGATCTGATCGGGAAGCACCTCGCTCATCGCGGCCTCAGTAATCGGGTAGGAGCCCAGCAGGAAGAATCCCCACCACAGGAGACCGAGGAGCACGAGCGGCTTTGGCAGCCACGGGAGAGCCAGGCCACCCAGTCCGGCGAGCAGGAGGACGCCCCCCGCCCACCAGAGGCGGTAGCGCCCATCGGACGCGGCGCCGAAGAAGGGGTTTGCCGCCACGGCAGAGAGACTCATCAGCCCGAGGTAGAGCCCGGTGGTCCTCTGGCTGAAGCCGTGCGCCTGGGGCAGGAAGAGCGCCGCGAAGGTGGTGAACCCGGTGCCCGCGAAATCGCGCAACCCGAGGCCCACGCTCAACAAGACGAAATAGCCCAGAAACACCGCTCCGGTGGCCGGCGCCGCCTGCTTCTTTGCCGCGGGGGCATCCCGGGCGAGGAGCGCGAAGAGAATGGCCACTGCGAGCCCCGCCAGGCCAAGCTCCAGGCAGGGCGCGCGCCAACCGGCCACCTCGCCGCGGAGCCCACCGTAGAACGGCCCGAGGAAGAAACCAACGCCGGCGCCCATCCCGGCCAGGCCAATCGCCCGCCCCTGCCGCTCCGGGTAGAGCCCGGTGAGGAGCGCGGTTGCCGGCGGGTGGTAGGCGCCGCCGGCTAGTCCGGCGATGACCAGGCAAAGGAGCGCCACGGTGTACGATGGGGCCAGGCCAAGGGCCACGAACGCCGCACCGTTGATCGCCAGGCCCCAGAACATCAGCCACTTGCGGCTGACGCGGTCTGCCAGGAAGCCCAGCGGCCATCCCGCCAGGCAGTAGGCGAGCGATTGCGCGGAGACGAGGAGCGTGGCGAGCCACACGCCTGAAAGCTCCAGATCCCGCGCGACCTGGTAGTAGAGCGGGGGCAAAACCGTCGGGTAGAGATGGGTGAAGGCGTGCAGCACGGCGCACAGGAAAAGCGTCGTGCGCCGCTGCCCCTCAGTCTCCGCTATCCGTGCCATGAATCTCCTCGCGCGGGGGAATGCCCCCGGCCCCTCTCAGCGCCCGGGGCTCCTGGCGGTTCCGCCCTCCGCGCGAAACCCCGAGGATGGCGGCGCGTTTGGCGATTCCACGCCCCGGGGTAAGCTCCGGCAGACAGAGGGGAGGAACTGCCATGAGGGTCGGTTGTGACATACGTTCTCACGACGAGCAGGATCCCTTGAGCCCATCGGGGGACGCCCTCGTTCGCCAGCGGGTTTACGATGCGATTGATGCCGAAGAGATGCTCCGGGATGCCTCCATCGAGGCCTCGGTGACCGACGGCGTCGCGCTCCTGCGCGGGGAGGTTGCCACGGAGACGCAGCGCAGCCGGATCGAAGCCGTCGTCAGCCAGGTGGAGGGCGTCACCGGCATCCAGAACGAGATCCGGATCAGGCAGTGAGGTGGCGGTAGAGCAGCCAGAGCGACAGCAACAGCACGATCGCCAGGATCGTGACGGCGACAGGGCTGATCCCTGGTCCGCCTTCCGGTTCTTCCATCTCGGTTGCCTCCGCTATGGACCGCCGCGCGCCGCGCGCACCCGGCGCGCCGGCGCGCGTCTCCCTTCGCCCAGGGGATACCTCAGGCGATCATTGTGCCGATGCCGCGATCCGTGAACAGCTCGATGAGCGTGGCGTGCGGCAGCCGGCCATCGATGATGTGCGTCCGCTCGACGCCACCCTCCAGCGCCATCAGGCACGCCTCCACCTTCGGGATCATCCCCTTCTCAATCTGCCCGCTGGCGATCATCGCCCGCGCCTTCTCCGGGCTGAGCTGCGACTGGAGCGTGCTCTTGTCGCTGAAATCCTCGTAGATCCCCTCGACATCCGTGAGCATGATCAGCTTCACGGCGCCGAGCGCCGCGGCGAGCTGGCCCGCCACGTGGTCCGCGTTGACGTTGTAAGACTCGCCCGCCTCGCCAATCGCCACCGAGCAGATCACCGGGATGAAGCCCTTCTCCACCAGCACGTCGATGATCGAGGAGTCGATCTCGGTAACCTCGCCCACGAAGCCCAGGTCCGGCCCGGGGCGCTTGCGTGCGCGGATCAGATTGGCGTCCTTCCCCGAGAGCCCAACCGCCTTGCCGCCTTTGCGGTTGATCAGCGAGACGATCCCCTTGTTCGTCTTGCCCGCCAGGACCATCTCGACGATCTCCATCGTCTCGGCGTCGGTCACGCGCAGGCCCTGCACGAAAACCGGCTCCTTGCCCATGCGCTTCATCGCGTCGGTGATCTCGGGGCCGCCGCCGTGCACCAGGATCGGGCGCATCCCCACGTAGTGCATCAGCACCACGTCGGTGATCACCGCCTCCTTCAGCTTCTCATCGATCATGGCGTTGCCGCCGTACTTGATCAGCACGGTTTTGCCATGATACCGCCGGATATAGGGCAGGGCCTCGATCAAAGTTTGGGCTCTCTCTTCTACGCTGCTCATGCTCTCTCGCTCCACCGGCCCCGGACCTCCAGGCCGGCGCGGCTGGTCCGCCACCGGCTGGCCCAACTGCCCGGCGCCGCGGTCTCCTAGGTATGGTAATCGGCGTTGATCTTGACGTAGTCGTAGGTGAAATCGCAGGTCCAGACGCGCCGCGTGGCCTCGCCCGCGCCCAGGTCCACTTGGATCTGCACCTCATCAGCGGTGAGCGCCGCGCGTGCCGCGTCCGGGTCGAACGCAACCGCCAGGCCATGCCGGAAGACGGTCACATCGCCCAAGGCAACCGTGACGCGCGCCGGGTCGAGCGGGACGCCAGCGCGCCCGGCAGCCATCAGGATGCGCCCCCAGTTGGGATCCCGGCCAAAGATCGCCGTTTTCACGAGTGGGGACTCGGCGATGGTGCGCGCGACGGCATCCGCTGCGGCCTCATTCGCCGCGCCCCGGACGGTGACGGTCACCAGGCGCGTAGCCCCTTCGCCATCGCGGGCAATCTCGCGCGCTAGATAGGTGCAGACGTGCTCGACCGCTTCTGCGAGCAGCCGGAGGTTCTCCTCGCGCTTCGGATGCCCGGCCGCGAACGCGCCGGCCGCCGGCGCCGCGCCGTTGGCAAAGAGGAGGAGCGTGTCGTTGGTGCTCGTGTCGCTATCCACCGTCACGCAGTTGAAGGTGCGCCCGGCGATCTCGGCGAGCATCGCCTGCAAGGTAGACGCCTCCACCGCCGCGTCGGTGGTGAGGAAGCCGAGCATCGTCGCCATGTTCGGGGCAATCATGCCGCTCCCCTTGCACATCCCGCCGACGCGCACGCTCCCTTCGGGCAGCTGCACCTCGACCGCGATCTCCTTGGGCCGGGTATCCGTGGTCATGATCGCCAACGCCGCGCCTGGGCCACCCTCCGGGCGCAGTTCCGAAACCGCCGCGGGCAGCGCCGCCTCGATCTTCTCCACCGGAAGCTCGTGGCCGATCACGCCCGTGGAGCAGACGAGCACCTCTTGCGGTGACAGCCCGAGCGCCGCCGCAGCAGCCGCCTGCATCCGCTCCGCGTTCTCGCGATCCCGGGGCGCGCAGCAGTTGGCATTCCCGGCATTGATGATCACGGCCCGCGCCGCGCCGCGCGCCACTACCTGCCGGCTCAGCAGGACCGGCGCCGCCTTCACTTCATTGGTCGTGAACACTCCGGCGACGTTCGCCGGCACGTCCGAAACGAGCAGCGCCAGGTCGGGCTTTCCACTCACTTTCAGACCGCAGCAAACTCCACAGGCGCGATAGCCCCGCGGGGCCGTCACGCCGCCAGCGATCTCTTCCATCAATCGCGCTCCCAAACTCTTGCCAGAAAAACCGCGTGCCCTCGCTCTGGCTCCATCACGCGCGAGGGATGCGCGGATTAGGGGTAAAGCGCCGGCAGGTCAAGGCCATGCCGCTCCGGGAAACCGCACATCACGTTCATGTTCTGGACGGCCTGGCCCGCGGCGCCCCGCATCAGGTTGTCAATGGCGCAAACGACAATCACGCGGCGGGTGCGCGGGTCCACACGCACGCCAATATGGCACTGGTTGGAGGCCACGACGTACTTCGTCTCGGGCAGCGTACCCTCGGGGAGGACCTGGACAAAGGGAGCATCCGCGTAGAACGCTTCGTACTCCGCCAGGAGGCCGGGTGTATCGGCCTCGCGCGCAAGCGAGGCATAGCCGGTCATCAGGATCCCGCGCGTCATCGGCACCAGGTGGGGCGTGAACTGCACCGGGGCGTTCACGCCAGAGAGCCGGGCAAACTCCTGCTCGATCTCCGGCGTGTGCTGGTGCGTCACCAGCCCGTAGGCCCGGAAGTTGTCGTTGATGTGCGGGAAGGAGTATTCCGGCTTCATCGTCGACCGCCCCCCGGCGCCGGAGACGCCCGACTTGGCATCGATGATGATGCTCGCCGGATCGATCCAGCCTTTGGCAAGCAGGGGCGCGAACCCAAGGATCGCCGAGGTGGGGTAGCACCCCGGATTGGCGACCAGGCGCGCCTCGCGCAGCTGACCGCGGTAGAGCTCAGGCAGGCCATAAACCGCCGCTGAGACGAGCTCCGCCGGCGCGGGTTCGCCCTTGTACCACTGGCGATAGCGCTCCGGATCCTTCAGGCGGAAATCGGCGCCCAAGTCAATCGCCCGCTTGCCAGCGGCGAGAAGCGCGCCGGCACTCTTCATCGCCTCGCCCGCGGGCAGCGCGTAAAAGAAGAGGTCGGCCTTCGCGCACGCGGTTTCCACGTCGAACGCCTCGCACGCCAGGTCGATATGCCCGCGCAGACTGGGGTAGATCGCGCTGATCGAGATCCCCTGTTGACTCTCGGAGGTGAGGTAGGTCAACTCCACATCGGGGTGCTTGCACAAAAGGCGCACCAACTCCGCGCCGGTATACCCGCGCGCGCCGATCACTCCAACTCGAAGCATAACCACAACTCCATTATTCCAAAGCCATCTACCCGCCGGCGCTCGCGCCTCGGTGAGGCAACACCCATCCCTTCGCGGCGGCGCCTCGTGTTACCTGCTGGCCCGCACCAGGCGGAGGAGGGCAATCTCCGGGCGGCACAGAAAACGCGCCGGCAGGCGGACCACGCCCAGCCCGCGGCAGGTGTAGATCCAGGTATTCCCGAAACGGTTGAGACCGCGCGCGACAGGCCGGCCCAGGCGCGTCTCCGTCAGGATCGCCCCGTAGAGCGGCGCGCAGATCTGCCCTCCGTGGGTATGCCCGCTCAGGACCAGGTCGATCCCCGCCTCGCGCGCTTCCGGGATGATATCGGGCGAATGGGCCAGGAGAAGGATTCGCGCGCGCTCCGGCACCCCAGAAAGCGCCGCTTTCAGCCGGTCGAGGTAGTATTCCGAATTGTCGCGCACGCCGGCGATCCAGAAGGGCGGATCGCTCTCGATCAGTGGCGCCGCCGCGTTGCGCAGAAGCCGGATCCCGTTCTCGGGGTAGGCCCGGCAGGCAACGCGCTCGCTCGCCGTGATGTCATGCCCGCCGAGAACCGCCCACACGCCATGCCGCGCGCGCAGCCCGCCCAACAGGCGCGCCGCCGGCTCCACCTCACTCGCCTTGCCATCCACGAAATCGCCCGTCAGCGCCACTAGGTCCGGCTGGAGCGCGTTCACCCGGGCCACCGCGCGCTCGATCAGGCCGGGCAGCATCATCGGCCCATAGTGAATGTCGCTCAGATGCGCGATGGTGAAGCCGTCGAGCTCCGCGGGGAGGTCAGGCAGGGGCACATCGCAGCGCGTCACCTGAATCCACCGGCGCTCCAGGCCCACCGCGTAGGCCGTGCCCGCAAGCCCGGCCAGCGCCAGGGCACTCGTGAGACAGAGGCTCATTCGCCAAGACCCTCACCCGGAGCGCTCACCGACAGCACACCTGTTGCACCGGGATGAGGCAGAGGAACTTCAACGGCGAGCCAGCGTGAGCGCGGAAGCGATGCACTTCATTCGGCGCGATATAAACCGCCATTCCGGGCGAGAGCGGCGTCGCACCCTCGGCGCCCTCCACTTCGCCCGATCCATCCAGCACATAGACTTCGTGCTCCCAGGGATGCGAATGCAACGGCGTGCAGCCTCCTGGCGCCAGGTCGAAAACACGCATGGCAAAGGTAGGCGCACCCGTCTCCGCCGTGAAGATCTCTCGGATCGTTGCCCGTTCCGCGCCCTCGGCGGCCACCGGCTTCGCCCCAATCTCCTCGTGATGAACGACCCGCATCGCCTCTTCCTGCCTCTCCTCTCACTCTCTAGGCGTTATTCTACCACACAGGGGGCAGCCAGGGCAAACGATGCGGTGGCCCGGCTGGGATTCCGACATAAGGAATCCGAAGCCTCGGAGGCAGCACGCAACCCGGCGCGCAGCGATAAACCACCGTGCGTGCAGGTGGCCCTCTCCTTATGTCGGAATCTCAGGGGGCTCGGCATCGATGCCACGGATGAAGGTGACGGACACGGATGGGAACGTGCGCGCACCCGGGATTGTGCGATCTTATCCAGAGCCCGAGGATGGCCATCTGGGTGGCGCTCGCGGAGGACCGCGAAGCGGTCACACAGGATAGCCCAGGGTCTCCCGATCCTGGGTCTCGCGTCCAGAAGAATACCTGGCACCCCGAAGGGGTGCGATAATACGGAGTAGCGGCTTGTGCGACCGCTTCGCGGTCGTGGCTATCTATGCCGGTGCATAACCCAGGGTGCGGACATCCTGGGCTAAGTTGTGCGGTCCGCGGGGCGATGGGAGAAGAGGCTGGAGAGAGCTGGGCATTGGAGCCGGGAGGCTCTGTGCCCAGACCGGATCCCTTCTCTCGGAATCCCGGCCTGGAACTTCTGCCCCTGGGGAGAGTCTATATTGCTATGCAAGCACGCATCTGAGCGTGCGCAACACGGGTGGTGTAGTATGGAGCGAAGGATAATCAGGCGCTGTCTCTTAGTATCGGCCATGCTACACGCGCTCGGGGGCATCCTGCTCCTGAGCGCCCTTCGGAGCTCACGGCCACGCTCCGTCGGGATCGTCGAGGTGTCGCTTCTCCCCATGCCGGGCGCGCTGGCGGACGGGCGCGCCCCTGGAGATGTCACGGGCACCGAGAAGCCGGCAGGACTCTCGCGCGCGAAGCTCGTCGCGCCCCAAGGCAGCCCTATCGTCGCCTCTCGCCCGCGGATGCGCACCGCGCGCGTCCTCCCTCCGCGGCGAGATGTGGTCGCTGGTCGCACCGCCCCGCGCCCGGGGCTGGGATCTCGCGTACCCGAGGGAGCGCCAAACCGGCCAGCTGGCTCGCCTGATCCGGGCCTTCCAGCGGCACCGGGCGGCACCGAGCCGGTGCCGCCGACCATTGCCTCTCCGAAGGCGCCCCATGACGGCGAAGGCGACCCGGAGGCGCCGCCAATCGCCGAGGGAACGATGGCCGCGGCCACCGGCACGCCGGAAGCCCCCGACGCGGTTCGCCAGGAGCTTCCCGCCCCTGATTTCGACCTGGCTTCCCGAGCTTCGCAGCCGGATCTGCCGGGTACCAGGCAGGCGCTCGGCCAGCAAGGCGAGGGGATCCCGCGCGGCCGGCGCGGCACGGGCGGCGCGACGCACAACCGGGGCTTCCTCGGCGAGGGGCTCCTGGCCGCCTACTACGCTGATCCGCCGCGCGCCAAGGGTGACTACCCGCTCAACACGCCGTTCACCTTCCCGACGTTCACGCGCCTGGTGACAACACGCATCGATCCGGCGATCAACTTCGTATGGGACATGGACCCGCCCGCGCCGGACGTGCCCCCCACCTACTTCAGCGTTCGCTGGACCGGGAAGCTCCTGGTGCCGGCCACCGATACGTACATCTTTTACCTGGATGCCCTGGATGACGGCGCTCGCCTCTACATCGATGGGCAGATGGTGATCGATTCCTGGATGATCCAGCAGGGCATCTCCGTCATTCGCGCCGTTCCCCTGGAAGCCGGCATCCACGATATCCGGGTAGACTACTGCCAGGGGCCCGAGCACCATGCCTCCATCCGCCTTGCCTGGAGTTCCTCCAGCTTCGGGAAGGAGATCATCCGGGCGCGACCATCTCCCGCAGGCCCGCACCTGGTCGCGGGGTTGCCGAAAAAGTGAACTCCGAGGGCTTCATGCGCGGCAACCGACAGCGACACCTAGTGGACCCAACCTGCCAGGAGGTGAGACAACGGCGCGCAGCCAAAGGGCGGCGCCTGCCAGGCGCGCGCGGGCATTTTGCCTGCTCCATCTGGTATTGCGCGTGTGTCTGCCTGATTGCCATGCTCCTGTTGGCCGGAATGGCGGCGCTCCATGCGGCCCCGAATGCCCCCGCTGCCGCGACCAAGGGCAACCGCGTCCCGCTCACGCCAGGACGCGGGCCACGCGTCTCGCTTGATGTGCACGAGATTGATGTTCGCACGGTGCTGACGGTGCTGGGGGAGAACGCTCAGGTGCGCTTCAGCCTCGCGCCCGACGTCCGCGGCAAGGTCACGTGCAGCTACAGGGACCTGGCCCTGGAGGAGATGCTCGACGTTATCCTCCCCCCGTTGGGTCTTCGATGGAAGCGGCTGGCCGCGCAGCAGTATCGCGTCGAGCGCGCCGTCGAGCAGAAGACGGGCAAGGCACTCCTGAGCTCGCCCCGGGGTTGGGATCCGGCCGGGTTGAAGGCTCTCTACTACAACGATCCCGCCTGCGAGCTCGCCGATGGCTCGCTTTCGGCGCTCCTGGCTGTCCCGCCCGAGGGAGTCACGGTGGTGACGCGCACCGACGCGCGCCCGGGCGGGATCTGGAGCGAAACTGGCCCGGCTCCCGGCGTGGGCCCGGCTCAGTGGAGCGCGCGCTGGACAGGCCGTCTCTACGTGCCAGCCGACGATTCCTACACCTTCTCTTTTGATCCCATCCACGGGGCGGCGCTCCTCCTTCTGGATGGGAAGGTGGTGGTCGACTCCTGGCGCATCGCCCCGCGCGGGAAAACGGCCGGCTCGCCCGTGAGGCTCTCGCGCGGCTGGCACGACGCGGTCATCGAGTATCACCAGGTGGGGCCGACGGGCGCCCTTGACTTGAAGTGGCAGGCCTCGTGGCTCCCGCTCGAGACCATCGGGATCCACGCTTCCGGCAAGCCGGCGCAAGGGAGAGCGACCCGTTGACCCGCGGTCCACAGAGAGGGCCGGCGGCAGCGGCAGCGGCGCTCGCCTCTGCTTGCGCGGTCTGGGAGGCCGGCCGTGCCTTGGGGATGGAGCCGTTCACGCGCGCATCCCTCCTGATGATCGCCCTGGGGTACGCATCCGCAACCCTATCCCACTGGTGGCCGGTGGCGGCGATTCGGGCCCTCGCGCTGGCGGCACTCGCCGGCGTTGCCTTTGCCGCGTTCCGCCCCAGCCCACCCGATCCCCTGCTTGATTGCGCCCAGGTGTTGCATCAGAAGAGTGGCGCCAGCCTGCTTGTGGGGCTCGTCTTCGCGGTGGTTTTCCTCTCATTCGTGGCGGGCGCCTGCCTCCGCGGCCGGCGCGTGCCGATGGTGGCCACCGCGGTCCCCGCCCTCTCCATCTATGGCCTGGCGGGGGTCTTCACCCCAGGCTTCAGCGTGCAGGCCTCCTTCTCTGGCTTCCTCTTCGGCGCGGTCTACGCGATGGCTTACGAGCATCTCCTCTCGCAGAGCTCCCCAGGCACGGGATCGCCCTGGCCGCGGCGGAGCGCGCGAACCGCCTTGGGGCTGGCCGCCGGCTACCTAGCCGTGCTGTTGCCCCTCTCCTTCCCGCTCGCTTCGCTCTCCCAGCGCCTCACTCCCGGCCTGACGCCCGCGGAGCGTGACCGCTTGCGGCGCACCCTTTTCTCTACGAACGATGACCCAGGCTACTCGCGCCTTTCTGAAACCGTCAGCCTGGCCGGCGGGATGCGCACGACCGGGGAGCAGGTATTGATGCGGGTGAAGACCACGGCGCCTGGCCTGCTGCGCGGGCGCGTCTATGATCTCTACGAGCGGGGCCGCTGGTCGCAGTCCCCGCTCATCGAGGCCAGCATCCCTCTCGGAGACAACCCGGCAGAGCGACGAGGGCGACACGCCGCGATGCGCCGCCTCCGCGATCTGGATGCCGCAGCCGGGCAGGAGGAGGCGCGCGAGGAGAGACGGCGCTACTTTACCCACCCGCCCCGGCATTCGCGCCCGCCACAAGAGCACGCCCGCCGCGTTACCCAGCAGATGGATCTCCTTGGCAGGGTGCCCGGAAGCGTCCTCTGCGCTGGCATCCCCCTGGAGGTGATAACCACCCGCGAGGATCTGACTGTTGATGTGACGGGCCTAGTCTTTGGCAAGACAGACTGGCGGGAGGCGATACCTACACGGTGGTCTCCGAGGTGCCGGATGTACCCGAGCCGCTGCTCCGACGCGCGCCGGGCGGCCAGCCCCCCGAGGAGGGCCACTGGATTCAGATCCCCGTCTCCGTGGCCCCGGTTCGCGAGCTGGCACTCACCATCGCCGGCAAGGAACGGACGCCCTACGCGCGCGCCGAGGCGATTGCCGATTACCTGCGCGCGCACTGCCGCTACTCCCTCTCGGTTCCATCGGCGCCCCGAGACGAGGACCCCATCGTTCACTTCCTCACCACCGGGCGAAAAGGCGCTTGCGACCTCTTTGCGGGAGCAACCGCCGTGCTCTGCCGCGCGCTCGGCATTCCAACGCGCCTGGTCACCGGTTACCTGCTCACAGAACTGGATGACGATGGCACCTACCTAGTGCGCGAGCGCGATGCCCATGCCTGGGTGGAGATTTACACCGAACCCTATGGCTGGATCCCCTTCGACCCAACCCCTGGCAACAACACGCCCGCGGGATCGCCATCCGGCAGGGAATGGCAGGCATGGTGGAGCAAGCTGTCGCCGCGCGGGCTGACGTTTCTCGCGGAGGCGCTGCTCCTCGGCATCCTCGGGGCCGTGGTGGCCGGCGCGCGAGGGAAGCGCCGGCACGAGGATGCCAGCATCCGGTTCCGTCCGAGGGCCTCCGATGCTCATGGGGAGACGCAACACGCCTACCACCAGGCGTGCCGGCACTTGGCGCGCCGGGGGGTGCCGCGGCAGGTGGGCCAGACCGCCGAGGAGTATCTGGCGGTGGTCCGCGAGTCCGGGTTGCCGGAGGAGATCCGCGTGTCGATGGAAGCGCTCACCGATCTCTTCGAGCAGGCATGCTACGCGCCCGCTGGATCTGCCCTCCCGGATGCCGGCCGGGCGAGGGTGCTGGCTGCAACCATCCGCAAGCTGCCGCGACGCTGGAAAAGGAGCTGACCCTTTGAATCACGCGACTGAACCGCTCTCCGATGTAGACCTGCAAGCGCTGGCAGAGAAGACCACGCGCATCGTCAACGAGATCCAGACGGTGATCATCGGGAAGGCGAAGGCGGTCCGACTGGCCGTGGTCACTCTCCTGTGCAACGGCCATCTCCTGATCGAGGATATTCCCGGAGTCGGGAAGACGATGCTCGGGCGCGCCCTCGCGCGCAGCGTGGGCGGCAGCTTCAAGCGCGTCCAGTTCACGCCCGATCTCCTGCCGGCCGATGTCACCGGCACGGCGATCTTCAACCCGAAGACGGCAGAGTTCGAGTTTCGCCCGGGCCCGGTGTTCGGAAACGTGCTCCTGGCGGACGAGGTGAACCGGGCCACGCCAAAGACGCAGTCGAGCCTCCTGGAGTGCATGGAGGAGGGCCAGGTGACACGCGACGGGGTCACCTACCGCCTCCCTCACCCGTTCTTTGTGATCGGCACCGAGAACACCACGGAGTCGCAGGGCACCTTCCCGCTGCCGCTCGCGCAGCTCGACCGCTTCCTGATGCGCCTCTCGCTGGGCTACCCGAGCAACGAAGAGGAGCTTCTGCTGCTGGAGCGGCAGATGAAGCGCCATCCGATCGAAGATGTGAAACCGGTGGTCACGCCGGAGGAGGTGGTGACGCTCCAGGAGATGGTCACCAGCATTCACATCGAGCGCGCCCTGCGCGAGTACGTGGTGAAGCTCGTGGATGCCACTCGCCGCCACTCCGCGATCCACTTCGGGGCCAGCCCGCGCGGCTCGCTCGGGCTGATGCGCGCCTCGCAGGCCTACGCCGCGACCGCGGGCCGGACCTACGTGATCCCGGACGACATCAAGGCAGTGGCGCCCGCGGTGCTCACCCACCGGATCTCGCTCAAGCCGGAGGTTCGAGCGCGCGGAATCACCGCGGAGGGCACCGTCGAGGAGATCCTGCGCACGGTGCCCGTGCCGGTGCTACGCAGATGAACGCCTCGTACAACCCGGCCAGCGTGGTGGTGATCGCCGCGGCGGTAGTGCTGCTCCTCGTGCTCCTGCGCGCGCGCAGCCCGCTGCTGACGGTGGCCCTCATCGGGCCGCTCTTCTTTTTCATCGTCGCCGCCATCCTCCATGCCAGCCAGCTCTTCGTCATGGGAGCGATGGTCCTTGGCATCGCTCTCCTCTCCTACCTTCTCAGCACGCTCTCGCTTCATCACGTCGCCGTCTCGCGCGAGGTTCCCTCTCCGCTTACGGCCGGCGAGGCGGCTCCTTTCACGCTGACCGTGGAGAACAAAGGCCGGCTGCCCAAGGTGTTTCTGAGAATCAGCGCGGGGATTCCCCCCGGGATTGACGCCGTTCCGAAACACCATCTGCTGGCCGTGCTCTGGCCGGGCCAACGTGCCTCTCTGGAGGGCGTGATCACCGCGCCTACGCGGGGGGCGTATCCGCTCGCGCCGGTCGAGGTGGTGGCTACCGATCCGCTGGGGCTCTTCCACCGACGGCGCGCCCTGCCCGGAACCGGCGAGATCTTGGTGTACCCTCGCATCTGCCGGATCGAGTATCACGAGTATCTGGGTGAGAGCGCCTACGGCAGCACGTCGCCGCGCCACTCCGTGCTGCCCGGCCACGGGCTCGACTTCCACAGCCTCCGGGATTACCAGCCGGGGGATGATCTCCGCCGCGTCGATTGGAAGACCAGCGCGCGCATGGGACGCATGGTCGTCATCGAGTTCGAGCCGGTCACCGTGGGCGACGTGCTCGTGGTCCTCGACTCGCGCGCCTCTGGCCCGCCACTGGAGCTGGCGGTCACCGCCGCGGCGTCGTGGCTGGGCCAGGTTCTGGATCAAGGGGGCCAGGGGCGACTCCGTTTTGCGCGCGGAAAAACCGTGGATCAGGTGGATGGCTACGGGCCGGAGGCGATCCCCCTCCTTCTGGAGGCGCTGGCGCGGGTGGAACCGAATGCCAAACTCTCGCCCGCCGATCTGGCCGAAGGCGTCCTGCCGGGGCGGACCACGCTCATCATCACGCCATCCGCCGATCAGGCGGTGGTGGAAGCCGCCATCCGTCTGCAAAGCGGTGGCGAGACACTGGTGCTCCTGATCGATGCCGCGCAGCCTGGCCGCGCCGGGCGCCGGACCGCGGCCGCCACGCAGGTGAATGCTACCCGATTGCGCCACCACGGCCTCCGGGTGGTCGTCGTTGGCGCCGCCGACCTGCAGGTTCCCGCGGAGTATCCCACGCACTAGGCCGCGGGAGGGAACGCGCCATTCCCCGCCGAAGTCACCTGCCAGTGAGAGATGCATCTGGGACGGCGGGCGCCGTCCCAACCGAAACGGAGAGAAGCATGAGCAACCGGTGTTTCCGACCCGTGCGCCCGGAGGATGTGGAGCGGATCGCGCAGATTGCTGTCCGGGCATGGCAGCCGATCTATGCCTACTATCGCGAGGCGCTAGGCGAGGAGCTTTTCGCCCGGCTGCATACCGGCTGGGAGGAACGGAAGGCGGATCAGGTGCGCCAGGCCGCGCGCGCCCGGCCCGACTGCGTCTACGTCACCGAAATCGACGGCGCCATCGCTGGCTTCATCACCTTCATGGTCAATCCCGAGACGGGTGTCGGCGAGATCGGCAACAACGCGGTTGATCCAGAGTGCCAGACCTCCGGGATCGGCACGGCGCAGCATCGGGAAGCCCTGCGGATCATGCGCGAGCGCGGGATGCACACCGCCCGCGTGACCACGGGCCTCGATCCGGCGCACGCGCCCGCCCGGCGCTCTTACGAGAAAGCGGGCTTCGACCACTCCATGAGTAGCATCACCTACTACATGGATCTGAGCGACCTCTGAACGCGGCAGAGCCGGCGCCAGCCGGGCGCGCGCCCGTGGCGCCGGTTCCTGGTCGGCCGGCTTCGCCTGCCTTTCCTGCCCCGGTCGGTGGCGTTACTTGCGCACCTGGCCAGCAAGACCCTGGCCGGTCCAGTTGCCCTGACCCTCCAGGTACTCCTCGCCCGTGAGCGGAATCCCCTCGCGCTCGAAGGCATAGCGGAGCGCATCCAGCGACCGGATATCGTAGGCCGGGCCGGAGACCGGCAGGAGGCCTTCTTCATGCATGGTGTAGAGGGGCGAGCGCTCCACTCCGGCGTCGAGCGGCACGCGAACCCGAGAGCGCGTGCGCGCCGACTCGTAGGAGGCCATCATGATCTCATGGGCGACGAGGGCAATGTGCCCGGCGTTGCGCGACTCCGGCCCGCCTTCAATCCACGCGATCAGCTCGTCGAGCGGGCCAGGGCCGGACTCCGCGGCAAGCGGCTCCGGCTCGCCGCGCGCGAAGAGGACCGTGCCCCCCTGGCCAAAGCGGATCGTGCCCTCGGTTCCGAAGACCCACCAATGGGGCGCGGGCTTCTCGTCCATATCCACTTCAATTGTGAGGGTGTAGCCATTCTCGAAGCGGATGCTGGAGAGGATGCGGTCTTCTACCAGAACTCCGCGCTCGTAGCGGTTCGTGCGCCGCTCCAATTGCGTCATCACCCATTCGGGAGCCGGATCGCCGAGCAGGTAGCGGTGGAAATCGACGCCATGCGTGCCGTTATTGAGGAAGCCGCCGACAGTGCGGAAATTGCCAGCAATCGGCACGCCGATCTGCCCGGCAGCGATCCGCTTGCGCGCCTCGACGAGTCCGGGCTCGAAACGGCGCTGGTGGTGAATGGCGAGAGGAATGCCCCGCGACTGACAGACGGCCACCATGCGCCGGGCATCCCCCAGGTGCGCACTCATCGGCTTTTCCGAGAGAATGCCGCGCACGCCTGCCTCCGCGGCGGCGATCGTCACCTCGGGATGGGTCGCCGTCCAGGTGCAAACGCTCACCAGGTCGGGCTGCTCTTTCTCCAGTAGCTCCCGGTAATCGGTGTAGCGCGCCGGCACGTTATGCTTCTCGCAAAAAGCGGCCAGTGCGTCCGGTCGGATGTCCGCAGCCGCCACGATGGTCGTGCGCGGGTGCTTCGCGTAGTACCCCGCGTGGTGGTTGGCGATCCCCCCCGTGCCAATGATGGCGACGCGATAGGTCGGCTCCTGCATCGCTTCTTCTCTCTCCAGGAGGCAGTTCAGTCGCTCGTCAGGTACCAGACTCAGCGGGCGCTCGTTTCTGCCCCCACCGCGTTATCAATTCCCAAGGCTCAGCACATCTGCCCTCAGCGCAGGAAAGAGAGGGCGGACTCTCCCTCTGGAACCTGCTCCAGCGGATAGATGGGCCGGCGGAGCCGGCGGTACTCGTACTGGGCAAAGTCGGGCCGGTGCACGCCGGGCGTGTCGGCATCGAAGATCCGCTCGGCAATCTCCTCATAGGTGCTCCGGAAATGCACCGCGGATTTCAGCGCGATCAGCCGGCGGTCCGTCGGCTCGATCCCCACGCTGCGGAGCAACGCCGTATCGTAGGGCTGAATCCGGCGCTCGCAGACGACCACCTCGACGCCGCCAGCCACCAGCACGGCCGTTCGGCCCATGCACGCACGCACCCCCCTGCCCATCGGTCCCTTCTGCACGAACTCGCCGTCCGAGAGCAGGCGCACATAGGCTGTCAGGCGCACCGGCGCGCCATGCTGGTCATCGGTCTTGCCCCCGACTTCCAGGGTGATTGTGCTCCCCACGCCGGCTGCGGCTGCCTGTGCCACCGCCTCTGGATCGGCAATGACGGCCACCACCGCGTCTCGGGCATCCGCATCGACCAGCTGGCGCAGAATCTCGGTGCCATCACACGGCGCGCCACCGCCGGGGTTGTCCGAGCCATCGGCCAGGACGACCAGGCCGTTTGGGCGAGAGCGCACATACTCCAGTGCCTCAGTGACCGGAGTGAGCTTCACCGTGAAGTCGTCCCGCTTCTCCCAGATCGCTTGGGCCATCTCCGCAGCCTTGCGCCGTGCGAGTTCGGCGCTCCCATCCGCCGTCACCGACACACAAACCCCGGCGTCGCGGATATCGGCGAAGGGAAAGCCGAGAGAGAGGGTGACATTGGCGATCCCGGGCTCCTGCTCCATCTCGTGGGCTTTGCGGAGGAGCGTGCGCATCGGCTCGCACAGGGTGCATTGCCGCGGCGGCATCGTGAGGAGCGGGAGCTGCACGCTGGCAAGCACCGGACGCAACTCGCCGCGGAGCGCCGCGCCCATCATCAGCGCGGCTTCCACCCCGCGCTCATACATGTCAGAGTGCGGGTACTCGTCGAAGCCGATGAGCGCGGTGGCGTGCCGGGCCATCAGCGGCGTGACGTTGGCATGGAGGTCGAGCGTGGCGATGATCGGTACCGTCGGGCCGACTACCTCGCGGACCGAGGCGATGAGGTCGCCTTCGGCATCCTCCAGCGTCTCCGTCACCATGGCGCCATGCAGGTCGAGGAGCACGCCATCGCACGCGCCCGCCTCGCGCAATCGATCGAGGAGCACCCCCTTCATCGTCTCATAGGCGCTCGCCTGAACCACGCCGCCGGGGGTCGCATAGACATTCAGCAGTGGGATGAGCTCCAGGCCGGCCTCGCGCGCGCCATCGATCATGCCGCCATGGATCGTGCGAGTTCCCCGAAAGCGCTCCAGGAGTTCATCCCCCGAGGCGAAGCCGCCTGCTGCTGCGCCGGAGGGATTGCTCTCCGGCGGCCTGTAGAGGAAGTCATCCAGCGTGGTCGGAACGGTGGCAAAGGTGTTGGTCTCGTGTCTGATCCCCGCGGTGAGTACTCGATACATGAGAGCCCCCCAATCGGTCGTGGCAGAAGAAGCCGCTCGATCTCGCGGCGAGAGCGCGCCGGAACGAGCGCGGCGTTCCGGCGCCTCGACGCGCGTGCCAGCCGTGGCCTCACTTGCAGTAGGCCTGCTCGACCTTCTCAATGGCGGTCAGGATATCGGCGATCTCCTGCTCACCACAGCTCTCGTGAATGTGGATGTTGAAATCGGTATCGAGCACGGAGACGGCGTTGGGACAGGGGAATTGCCGCTCCGGATCGCCCTTGTACTCCGGCGCCGACCACGGGTAGTGCCCAGATCCAAACGCGCGCTTTTCCACCAGCCACTTCGCGCGCGCCTGGAACGCGGCACGGTAGCTGGGCGCCACCGGGATCCCCTCGGCGCCAATGGCGCTTGCGAACTGGTCGCCGCTCACGGTGATCTGGCTCGTATCCACGTGCAGGCGCAGGAACCAGTAAGACGCCTCCGCGCCCTCAGGCTGCCAGCCGGGCGTGACGACTCGCGAGCGCTTTTTCAACCCCTCGTGGATCGCCCGAGCCACGTCCCGGCGTCGGGCAACGATCCGATCCAGCTTCTTGAGCTGCACCCGGCCAACCGCCGCGGAGAGGTCGTTCAGATTCATGTTGGGTGCCGCGATCACGTTGCTCGGCACGCCTTCCAGGCCGAAGGGTTTGCCGCGATCCGAGCACCGCCGCGCCTCCCAGTAGGTCGCCTCGTTGCGCGTGAAGACCACGCCGCCCTGGGCCGCGGTTGCATGGTGCTTCCCGGACATGGTCGAGAAGGCGCCGACATCGCCCAGCGTGCCGACGGGCCGGCCCTTATAGCGCGCACCGTGCGCCTGAGCGCAGTCCTCAATGACCGGTATGCCGCGCGACCGGGCGAGCTCCAGGATCGGGTCCATATCGGCGGGCTCGCCGGCAATGTGCGCCACGATGATGGCGCTGGTGCGCTCGGAAAGGCAGGCGGCGATCTGCTCGGCCCCGATGTTGTAGGAGCCGGGGCGCACGTCGGCGACAATCGGGATGCAGTTCAGCATGGCGACCGGCATGATGCCGCCCGGATCGGTGATCGCCGGGCAGATCACCTCGGTGAACGGTTCCAGCTTCAGCGAGCGCAGGGCCACATAAACGGCGCTGCTCCCGGAGTTGACCGCGTCAGCATAGCCGCCCCCGAGGTACTCCGCGAACTCGCGACAGTACGCCTCCTCCTGGGGCCCGTTGTAGCCGAACGCGCTTCCGGTGCGGATCGCCTCATCGAAGAGGGCGACCACAGCGGCCTTCTCCTCCTCGCCAAAAAGCGCTCGTCCAGGCCACGGCTGCTGCCGCACCTTTGGCCCGCCATTCACCGCGAGCTGACTGGCATCATTGACTGCACTCATCCCTCTCTCCTCCTTGCCGGCGCGCAGGCCGCGCCGGCGCGCAAAACTGGGATCGTAGTTCCCGCCCGTCCGTCCGGGTTCCTGCCCGTGCGGACGTGCCTCACAGGGGCGGGGGCGGAATGGTGACCGGGAGTCCCGTCTCAATCGAGTCCTCGCCGGCAGCGCCCACGGCCGCGGCGTTGCGCGCGCCAACGAGGAAAGAAACCGGGCATTTTCCATCCTCAATGGCCTGGAAGAAGGCGCGTACCAGGTTGATATCGCTGCCCCCATGCCCGCCCTTTTCCGGCGCGGGGCGCAGCTCCTTCACGCTGCCGCCCGGCTTGGTCACGCGGATGAGGAAGTCGCACTCGTTATTGTAGAACGCCGTCAGCTTCCCCTCGTCACCAAAGAGGGTAAACTCGCGGGTGTACTCCGGCGTGAAGTGGCACTCCATGTAGACCGCGCGCGAGCCGTTGTCATAATCGATCAAGAGTTGGGAGTTATCGTTCAGGTCGATATCACGGCTCCAGACGCAGCCATCGGCGGCCTTGGCGGCAGGGCTCTTGGGCACGACGTAGTAACGGCAAGAGCGTGCCCGCTCGCAGTCACGACACCGCTTCTCCGGATCCTCCTTGCGCCCAAAGTAATCGAGCCCGCCCGAGGCGAAGACGCGGCACGGATTGCCCCCCATGAACCAGTTGAGGAGGTCGATGGTGTGCACGCCCTTCTGCAGGAGTAGGCTCCGCGTGTACGCCTTCTTCCGATAGTGGTTGTGGTAGAAGTAGTCGCCGCCGACGGAGACGTTATCGATCGCCAGGCCCATCACCGGCCGGCCGATCTCGCCGGCATCAAGGATCTCGCGCACGCGGCGGAAGAGAACGCACTCGCGCAGCTCGAGTCCGACCATAAAGACCGTGTTCGTGCCCGACCAGGTGCGCAGGAGGGCATCACACCCGGCAACGCTCTGCGCCATCGGCTTCTCCAGGTAGAGGTGCTTGCGGCGCGCGAGCACGGCGAGGCCGTTCGCCTCATGAGCGTGGTCGGCGGAGGCCACGAGAACGGCATCCACGTCCGACCTGTCCAACAACTCCTCGCAGCTCTCGAAGAGCGCGGCCCCAGGAAAACGCTCAGCCGCCATCTCGCGAGCAGGGGCGAAAGGATCCGCAAAGGCGACCGCGCGGCACCCGCTCACCTGCTCGAAGAGCCGGGCCATCGCCAGCCCCCGGCCACTCGCGCCGATTACAGCGATACGAAGAGACATGATATCAGCCTTCCAAACCCTCGCGCGGGGAAGGGAGCCCTGCCCACCCCGGGGCCAGGTAACACGCGAGCGCTCCCCACGTGCCAGCGCTTTCCACCCTGCGCGCCAGCCGTCACCGATGGGTCTCGCTACGGATGAGCCGCAGCTTGCACCGGCTCGGGCGCCTGGGCATCCAGAATGAGCGCACCCGGCTCGTAGCGCACGCCGCTCAGATTCGTGGCAAGCACGACACCCCGCTCCTCCAGAAGGCGTTCCACGTTCAGCGTCACGCAGTCGTCCTCGATCTGGAGCCACTCGGATTGGTGCTTGCGGAGCTTCTTCAGGATGAACCAACCTGGCACCGGAAAGAACCCCGCCGCCTCGAAGCGTGACAGGCGCAGGACAATGCAGCTCTCCTCCGCGTGGAGGTGGATCGTGGCGTCGAAGGGAACCTGGTGGCCCATGAACTCGGCCTCCCCATCGGCAACCAGGCCCTCGGTGCCAATCCGGATCTGCAACCGCTGGACTTTATCGCTCCCCTCGAGCAAGCGACCAATCCATCCGTTCAACTCATCCTCGGTTACGCGCAAGCTCAGGGCGCGGATCTCCATCGGCTACCTTCCCGATCGTTCTCCTTGAACCGGAACGCCGCGCTCCAAGGAGCGCCACGCTGCTTCCATCAACTTCATCACGTGCCGGCCACGCAGCGGGCCATGGGGAACCATCCGGCTGTGGCGCAACTCGCGGGACCGCAGAGTGCCCGGTCGCTCCCTCTAACCAGGATTGCACACCGGGGGTCCAAAATCCTGTTTGAAAGGTTGCTTCTGATATCATCCGTCACAGGCGGAGGGTTTCTTAGAAGTACGCGGGAAGCGAGGGGAGATGGCCAAGGGCGGCCCGGCGATGCGCTGGCGCGCGTCCCCAGGCCGTCCTCACGTTCAGTGCAAGCTGGCGCGGCCTACTTGAGGCCCATCTTGTTCAGGTTGCGCAGGCTGATCGCCAGGCTCTCGAAGGGATCCCGCTGGCAGACATCCTGCTCGACGATGTGCCAGCGCACGCCCGCTTCCTTGCACGCATCGAGGATGGCGGGCCAGTTCAGGTTGCCCTCTCCCACCTCGGCGAAGAGCTGCGTTGTCCCCTTCATCGTCATATCCTTGAAGTGGACAACGTGCGCGCGCCCTTTCAGGCTGCGGATCCACCATGCCGGGTCGCCACCGCCGTGCTGAATCCAGTAGGTATCGATCTCGGCCGTGAACGCCTCCGGGTCGCTCTCCTCGTAGAGGATCTGCAGGCCGGTGCGATCGCCGAACTTCTCCAACTCGAAGCTGTGGTTGTGATAGACGAAGGTGAGGCCGTGCTCCTTGAAGCGGCAGGCCACCTCCGACGCCTCCTTCGCGAAGCGCACGAAGCCCTCGGCATTGCGATAGGAGACCGGCAGGCCGCCGATGCCCGGGTATTCGCAGTTCCACAGTTTGTGCTCGGCCACCACGGCGTCGAAGTCATCGCGCATCCGCTCGTAGGGGATGTGCGTCGAGACGATCGCCAGGCCATTGTCATCGGCGATCTTCTTCAGCTCCGCCGGCTCGATCGGCCCCATCCCGGAAACCTGCACCGCCTTGTAACCGATATCGCTGATCTTCTTCAGCGTGGTGGCGATATCGGCCGGCGTCTTGAGGAATTCGCGCACGGTGTAGAGTTGCGCGGCAATCACGGAATCGGTCATCTTCGCATCCTTCCTTTGCCAACCCAACAGGGGCGGGCTGACCCAGCGTCCCTACACCACACATTCGGCCCTCACCCGCCAACGCCTTCTCCGATTCGGCGTCTCGGAGTTGCACCGATGACTGATTGGTGGTATACTAGGTCGCGCGTGCCATAGCCGCTCGCGCTGGTGTCTGCCGGGCGGTTGGCAGGCGGCAACGCCGCGCACTAGTCACAGGCAAGGCATCTATCGCCGCCCCCTCAAACGGTGCAAACCCTGTTGTTCAAGGTGACCAGCAAAGGAGGGTTCCGATGGGCGCCATCAGGCTTGCCAACAGAAGGGCGTTTACCTTGATCGAGCTGCTAGTCGTGATAGCCATCATCGCGATTCTCGCAGCCATCCTCTTTCCGGTTTTCGCGCGCGCAAGGGAGAACGCGCGGAAATCGACCTGCCAGAGCAACCTGAAGCAGCTAGCTATGGGCATTCTCATGTACGTGCAGGATCATGATGAGAAGGCCCCGCCCAACCACGCCGCCTACAAAATCGTCGTCAACGGCAACGAACGCTGGGCCGAGTGGTGGTACCTGGTGCATCCCTACACGAAGAACTACCAGGTGTTCACCTGCCCGTCCAATAGCGGCGGCTTCTCGGTGCCCAACCCGGAAGGCGGACCGAACATCCGCGTCACCTATGCCAAGCGCGGCTGCTATGAGGACGTCATCCCCGGCGATGGCAGCAATGCGTTTTGGAGAGGCGATTTCGTTCAGATCGAGGAGCCAGCCCAGACAATCTGCCTTGGCGACTGGGGCACAGGCAGCATGCACCGGCTCTGCCCGCACTACCATGCCGGAAGCACGTACGTTGGCTATCCCCACGTGAACCTCCATATGGATGGATGCAACTACGCGTTCTGGGACGGCCACGTGAAGTGGATGAAGTACGATCAAACGCTCCGCCCGGTGAACCTGTGGAAGATGTCGCAGAAATCGACGGCCGACTCGCTCCCGCCGGTACCAGCCTGGCCATGGCCGCTCTAGGCGACGCGTGCCACTGAATGGGCGCAGCGCGGACCAGTTTCCGGCGCGGAACGCCGAGGAAGGCTTCGCGTTCCGCGCCCCGTGATCGCACCCGGAGGGCGGCCGGCTTGCCATACAACGGGCATTCCGCCGGCCTGCTCGCTTCTCTGGAACTGCCTGGCAGCGCCCGTCGCCGGCGATCCTCGCCCGTGCGCACGGGGAGCCGCACCTCCCTGCCGTGGCCCCTATGGCGAAACCCCGCGGTTTCCTCCGCGTCGCCGATGCCTGTCGCATCCGAAACGCGGGGGCGCGCCAGCCTCCCGCATCCGGGTCGATCCGCTCGCCTCGGAGATACCAACAGGCGCCGCCTGAATTGGTCCTTGACACCGTTGGGTCCCCGCGGTAACATGGAACGGTGCGCCATGATGGCGCGCCTGGGAGAGTGCACCATGGTCTTGAACGAGATTCCCTTTGAGTTGGACCCCGAGGCGCTCCTCCGCCGGCTGCGCATGGATGCCGAGGGGCCATATGCTGCGGAGATGCTGGAGGTGGCGCGCGCCGTCGCCGCCGCCGCGCGTCCGAAGGCGCTCTACGAGGTGGCTTATATCGAGGCGCGCAGCGAAGAGAGGGTCACCATCGATGGGGTGATCTTCACCAGCCGCGTCCTGCGAGCGAATCTGAGCGCGGTCGACCGCGTTTTCCCCTATATCGCCACGTGCGGCACCGAGATGGACGCGGTGCCCATCCCCGGACAGGATTACATGGCGGAGTATTGCCGCGACGCGGTGAAGGAGATGGCACTCGCCGCCGCACGCAACTATCTGGTGAAGCACGTGCGCGACCGCTTTGGGCTGAAGCGTGTTGCCTCGATGAACCCGGGATCAGGCGATCTCCAGATCTGGCCGATCCAACAGCAGAAGGAGCTGTTTGCCCTCCTGGGCGATGTCGAGGGCCAGATCGGCGTGCGCCTCACCCCCTCCTGCCTGATGCATCCCAACAAGACCATCTCCGGCCTCTTCTACCCGACCGAGGTCGATTTCGTCACCTGCCGCCTCTGCCATCGCGAGGCGTGCCAGAACCGCCGCGCCGCCTTCGACCAGCGGCTCTGGGATGAAAAGGTGCGGGCGACGGAGGGCCGGTGCGCCAGCGCGCCCGGCGAGGCGTGATCTCCCGAGCGGCAGCAGGCTGCTACCGCCAGGCAAGCAGCGTGGAAGAGGCCGCGCCACAGCGGGGGCAATCGCGCGGCCTCGCGGGTTCTATGGTAGGGGAAGCGGCGTGCTCTCCGCGGGCGAGCTGGTCGCCGTCGCCGTCCAGTTGAACTGGCCATACTTCAGCGAATTGATCTTCTGCCACTTCACATGGCCATCCACGTAGGCCACGTTGAGGCCGTCCATGTGGCGGGCACTCAGGCGCCCGGCGTTTTCCGAAGCCGGCGACTCCTTCAGGCGGTTATTGCCATCGATCCAGCAGTTGATGGCGTCGCACCCCATCACGACATCAGACGCGCTGCGCGCGGCCAGCACCGCGGCCTCCGCCTGTCCGTTGAGTCCAATCTTGTTGTACCCATAGCAATCGTGGTAGTCCACCGAGCTCTCGCTGGGGCACTTGAACGCCTGCTCGTTCTTCACATAAGGGTAAACGAGATCGATCCAATCCAGGTAGTAGCCGTTCCCATGGGACCCGTTCGGATGGAACGTCACCGACGGTCCATCGTACCGGTAGAGATAGGGAAAGCGCTCGTCATAGTCCTGGACGTACATAAGCGTGCCCTGAGCGATCTGCTTCAGATTCGACTGGCAGGTGGACTTGCGCGCGTTCTCGCGCGCCCGCGCGAAGACCGGGAAGAGAATCGCTGCCAGGATGGCGATAATCGCTATCACCACGAGCAGCTCAATCAATGTGAACCCGCGTTTTGGTCGAAGCATCTCCTTCTCCTTCATCCTGGCGGAGTGCCTCAGGAGGACGCCGAATTGCCCACGCATTCCCGAAAGGTGCTGCCAGGCACCCGCCCCGCATTGTCGGCAGCCGCCGACGCGAGGGTATCTTACCACGCGCTCACCAGGATGTCAAACGCCAGCCGGACCCGTTCAGGGTCATTTCATTCAGCGGTCTCGGGGCCGCCCGGCGGTCAGCACGATGGTGACTGCCTGCTTGTACCGACCGGCGTACGTGCGGAGAGCCGCCGCGATGTTGTGTGCTCCGGCACGTC